>CAMBYH010000130.1 GCA_945872065.1 Arsukibacterium tuosuense | reverse complement strand
TCTGGTCGTACGCCGACACCTCGCCGCCAAACTTCGCCGCCATCACCTTGGTCAGCGCCGCTGTCAGCGTGGTCTTGCCATGGTCCACGTGACCAATCGTCCCCACGTTTACGTGCGGCTTCGTACGCTCAAATTTGGCCTTCGACATGCCCGGTTCTCTCTTCTGTTAGACGATCAGTTACGCATATGACAGGGCTTTCGACCCCTGCCGCCGTGATCTCAATCTCAGCTATTCCTGGCGCCGCAGCGAGAGAGGCCCGCTGGCGCCTCCGCATACCTGGAAAACAGCATGGAATGGCTTGCCCGGCCCCGACTCAAAGAGCGGAGAACCGTGGCATAACCAAAAAGCTCAGCCAGTGGAACCTCTGCACAGACAATCTTTCCCGCAGCGCCTTCATCCATGCTCTGCAGCGTTCCGCGCCGACGATGAAGGTCCCCATTCACGTCGCCAAGGAAGTCGTCCGGCGTTACCACCTCGACCTTCATGATGGGCTCAAGCAGCACCGGCAGCGCTCTCTCGCAGCCTTCCTTGAACGCGGCAGCGGCGGCAAGCTTGAACGCAAGACCGTTCGAATCAGCCTCGCGACAGGATCCGCCGATGATCGTTACCTTTACATCGACCACCGGAAATCCGGCCCGGATACCGTTACTCATCTGGTCCCGAACACCCTTGATAACCGAGGGTATGAATTGCTCAGGGACGTCGGTATCGGCAGCGCTGTTCTCGAACTCGAAACCGGTGCCCGCGGGCAGAGGCTGCAGCCGGAGGATTACATGACCGTATTGCCCATGCTCACCAGCATTCCGGACGAAACGGCCTTCCTGCTCAATTGACTGGCGAATGGTCTCGCGATAGGCCACCTGGGGGCGGCCAACCTTGGGCTCGATGGCGAACTCACGCCTCAGGCGCTCAACGATGATCTCAAGATGCAGCTCGCCCATCCCGGAAACAACCGTCTGACCGGACTCAGCGTCTACGGACAAGCGCAAGGAGGGGTCCTCTGCGGCAACCTGCAGCAGAGCCAAACGCATCTTTTCCTCATCCGTGCCAGCCCGTGGCTCCAACGCCACCGAGATGACAGGCTGCGGGAACTCAATCCTCTGCAGCGTAATGCAGTTCTGCTCATCCGCCAGCGTGTCGCCTGTGGTCACGTCAGTCAGGCCAACTGCAGCCGCGATATCGCCGGCCCGGACTTCCTGAATCTCCGCCCGGTCATTCGCATGCATCTGCACGAGCCGGAGGACGCGCTCCCGCTTCTCTCTCAACGGATTAAGGATGGTATCGCCGGCAGTGAGGACGCCGGAGTAAACCCTGAAGAACGTCAGGTTTCCCACCAGAGGATCCGAGGCAATCTTGAAGGCCAGGGCCGCAAAGGGCTGTTCATCGCTGGCCAGCCGCAGGCCAGGCTTGGCGTTTTTCAGCGTACCCGTTACCGGCGGCTTGTCTGCCGGCGAGGGCAGGTAATCAATGACTGCGTCGAGCACGGCCTGAACACCCTTGTTCCTGAAGGCAGAACCGCATGTGACCAGAACTGCCGAGCCATTCAGGGTGCGGATGCGCAGGCCCCTCCTGATCTCGCTGACACTCAGCGTCCCGTGCTCAAGATATCTGGCCAGCAGGTCCTCAGCACCCTCCGCAGCCTGCGCCACCATTTCGTCACGATACTCGCGGGCCGAAGCCAGCAACTCTTCCGGAATATCCGACGAGGTGAAACGCATTCCCTGACTAGCATCGTCCCAGCTGATGGCCCGCATACTTACCAGATCGATGACACCGCGAAATCCGGCCTCAGAGCCGATCGGGATCTGAATCAGGACCGGATTGGCCCCAAGCCGTTCTCGCATCTCCCGGACTACACGCAGAAAGTCCGCGCCCTGGCGATCCATCTTGTTTATAAAGGCAATGCGCGGGACACCGTACTTGTCGGCCTGTCGCCAGACTGTTTCGGACTGCGACTCAACGCCACCAACGGCGCAGAAAATGCTGAGGCATCCGTCCAGAACCCGCAGGGACCGCTCAACCTCGACAGTGAAGTCCACGTGCCCGGGCGTATCGATGATGTTGATGCGATGCTGGGGAAACTGCTTATACATTCCGGACCAGAAGCAAGTGGTCGCGGCGGATGTGATCGTAATTCCCCGCTCCTGCTCCTGCTCCATCCAGTCCATGATGGCAGCGCCGTCGTGCACTTCACCGATCTTGTGCGACACGCCGGTGTAGAAGAGGACGCGCTCGGTCGTAGTGGTTTTGCCAGCGTCGATATGCGCCGAGATACCGATGTTCCGGTAGTGCTCGATAGGCGTCGTACGCGGCACGGAATTTCTCTGACAATCAGGCATCAGCCGGAACTGATTGTCGAAAAACCGGCACTACCAGCGGTAGTGCGAGAAGGCTCGGTTGGCTTCTGCCATACGGTGAGTGTCTTCGCGCTTCTTGACGGCAGCACCACGATTATCGACGGCGTCGAGGATTTCGTGAGCAAGCCGGTGCGCCATGGACTTCTCAGTTCGGCTGCGCGCCGCATCGATCACCCAGCGCATTGCCAACGTCTGGCGGCGCAGGGGACGGACCTCGACTGGCACCTGATAAGTGGCGCCGCCAACCCGACGGGACTTAACCTCGACCATCGGCTTGATGTTTTCGAGAGCACGGCCAAACAGCTCGACAGCCTTGCCTTCGTCCTGGCCGCTGCGCTCAGCGATCCGCTCAAGGGCACCGTAGATAATGCCTTCCGCTACGGACTTTTTCCCCGACTTCATGATCATGTTGGTGAACTTGGCCAGCAGATCACTACTGTGCTTGGGGTCGGGCAGGATGACGCGTTTCGGCGCCGAGGTACGTCTGGACATGCTTTAGCTCCGCCTAAACTCTTCGTTAACTTTGCACTAGCTCTTGGGGCGCTTGGCGCCGTATTTGGAACGACTCTGACGCCGCCCGGTAACACCAGCGCAATCCAGGGTGCCGCGCACAGTGTGGTAGCGCACGCCCGGCAGATCCTTCACACGACCACCACGAATCATTACGACA
>CAMBYH010000129.1 GCA_945872065.1 Arsukibacterium tuosuense | reverse complement strand
CATGTGCCAGCTGCCGAAGTGACGGGCATCAACGAGACTGTATTCAAGCTCGATGATTCCGTGATGTTGGCGTGACGCTTTGATGCGTTCGTAGACGTGTACCACTGCAGATGGGGCGCCCTCCAGATATTGAAAGAACGAACCGTTGTGGTACAGCAATACGCCGGTGACCTGGTGTCGATGGTTCTCCGTTCTGGCACTCACCAAAAGCGCCTCAAGTTCCGACTCCGACAGGAGGTTCGTAGCGCTGGAAACGTACGCGAGAGCGGAAAGGTGGTTCATATGCGCCTAACGGCCGGGCTCAGGGACGCGACGCTTGCGGCGCGTCCCCTGGAGCGCCTGACGGTGAACTGAATCGCGCCGCAGAAGCAGCTGCCCTTGTAAGTTTTTCTTTGTCCATGAATCACCTCCACGATGACTGAACTGCGAAAGAGGCTGGAGCGCAACAAGGCGCTCAGATTTACTCCAGCGCGAAATGTTCTGGACCATTCAGGCCTGACTATAAGTAGACGACCCAAATGCGTCGATGAAACTGGACGAAAGCGTCGGATAGTCTGCTGGTGCTGGTGGCAACTCCCTGATGCCATTCCCTGACGGCGCAGGCTGATGAGGGACACATGAGTGATGCATCCGTATCACATTCCGTAAGGCTCTGGAGCATAGCACTGGGGCAGGAGCCAGGCACCAGCAGAATCTGGACCTGGGGCGGAGAAATGCAAAGGGCCGGCACCTGGCGGGGCCGGCCCTTTGTCAGTCGTCGCAGGTCGCGCGTGAACGCGCTCCTACAGGTTCGCGATGAGCTTGTCGCCGAACTCGGAGCACTTCACTTCGATGGCGCCGTCCATGAGGCGCGCGAAGTCGTAGGTGACGGTCTTGTCGGCGATGGTCTTGTCCATCGCGCTGATCACCAGGTCCGCGGCCTCGGTCCAGCCCAGGTAGCGGAGCAGCATTTCGCCGGAGAGGATGACGGAGCCGGGGTTGACCTTGTCCAGGTTGGCGTACTTCGGCGCGGTGCCGTGGGTGGCCTCGAAGACGGCGTGGCCGGTGGCGTAGTTCACGTTGCCGCCGGGGGCGATGCCGATGCCGCCGATCTGGGCGGCGAGGGCGTCGGAGAGGTAGTCGCCGTTCAGGTTCATGGTGGCGATCACGTCGAACTCGCTCGGGCGGGTGAGCACCTGCTGCAGCGTGATGTCGGCGATGGCGTCCTTGATGAGCACGGCACCCTTGGCGAGGGCGACCTTCTGCTCGTCGTTGGCAGCCTTCTCGCCCTTCTCGGCCTTGGTGCGCTCCCACTGGTCCCAGGTGTAGACCTTGCTGCCGTACTCCCGCTCGGCGACCGCGTAGCACCAGTTGCGGAAGGCGCCCTCGGTGTACTTCATGATGTTGCCCTTGTGGACAATCGTGATGCTCTTGCGCTTGTTGCTCACGGCGTACTCGATGGCGGCGCAGAACAGGCGCTCGGTGCCTTCCTCGGAGATTGCCTTGATGCCGATCCCGGACGTGCCCGGGAAACGGATCTTGCTGTACTCCTTCGGGAAGTTGGCCTTGAAGAGGTCGAGAAACTTCTTGTTGCCCTCGGTGCCCGCCTCGAACTCGATGCCGGCGTAGATGTCTTCGGTGTTCTCCCGGAAGATCACCATGTCCACGTCTTCCGGCTTTTTCACCGGGGAGGGCACGCCCTTGAACCAGCGCACGGGGCGCAGGCAGACGTAGAGGTCCAGGAGCTGGCGGAGCGCGACGTTGAGTGAACGGATACCGCCACCGATCGGGGTGGTGAGGGGGCCCTTGATGGAGACGAGGTAATCACGGCAGGCCTCGACCGTCGCGTCGGGCAGCCAGGTGTTGTACTTGTCGTAGGCCTTCTGGCCGGCGTAGACCTCAAGCCAGTGGATCTGCTTCTTGCCGCCGTAGGCCTTCTTCACCGCCGCGTCCAGCACCCGGACGGAGGCGCGCCAGATGTCGGGGCCGGTGCCGTCGCCCTCGATGAAGGGAATGATGGGGTTGTTGGGGACCGTCAGCTTGCCGTGGCTGATGGTGATTTTCGCGCCGCCGGCGGGGGGCGTGAGCTTGGGTTCTGCCATGGGGACTTCCTGTGGAACTGTGTTGCGGAGCCGGGCATTATTGCAGGGTGGCCTCCCCGCCGTAAATGCGGGGCTGGGACCCTCTCAAGTGCAAGCGTTCAATCCGCTGAGGATTATGAGTTCATGAACCTTCGATCTGCCCGTGCTACCGGCCTGGCCCTTCTGGCGGCTGTCCTGGTGTCCCCCGTCACGGTGGCCCAGGAACCCGCAACCCTGCAGCAGAAGCTGGCGGCCGCCCAGCAGGCGGCAGCCAAGAATCAGCAGGCCTTGCGGGCCTACACCTGGATCTCGACGACCCAGCTCAGCGTGAACGGCGACGTGAAGAACACGAAGGTTGAGTCCTGCCGTTACGGATCCGACGGCAGCCTCCAGAAGACGGAGGTCACCGCCACGCCACCCCCGGACCAGAAGCCCGGGCTGCGGGGCATGATTCAGGCGAAGAAGATCGGCGAGATGGAAGACCAGCTGGAGGCTGCCGCGGCGCTGGTGAAGGGCTATGTGCCGCCGGATCCGAACCTGATGCAGGCCGTCATCGGCAATGGCAAGGCTTCAGTGGCCCAGCAGGGGACCGGGTCGGTAGCGCTCACGTTCCCCAGCTACCGGCAAGCCGGTGATGCGCTCACGCTCACCTTCAACACCACCGTGCAGACCATGAGTGCCATGAGCGTCGCCACCTGGCTGAACGAGCCGTCCACGGTCGTGACCCTGAACGTGCAGATGGATTTTCTGTCGGATGCCAGCTATCCCCGCGTGGTGACGATGCTCATCCCGTCGAGCCAGATCCAGGTGCAGATCACGAACAGCAACTATCAGAAGGTGATGCAGTAAGGGGCGCGTCCCGGCCGTACACGTCCGGCCGGAAGTTGACGACGCCTGCGGTTGTGACCCAGCTGGTGAGGTAGACCACGTAGATCGCTATCGGCCGGGAGAGTGGCAGCGTGGTCGTTGCGGGCGGGCCGCTGGGGGCGGGCGCCTTCCCGCGAGAATCGAGTCCGCGAGTCTCGAGCGGGAAGG
>CAMBYH010000128.1 GCA_945872065.1 Arsukibacterium tuosuense | reverse complement strand
GCCGTCTGGCCGGTGAGGTCCCGGAGCAGTCCCTGCCGGAGTTCCCGTCGCGTCGTTGCTGCCGCCTTGTCCGTGTCCGGATCCTCCGGCACGAAATACTCCCGGGCGGCGTGGTGCTGGAAGTGTCCGGGCCGGTTGCTCTGCACCCGCGTGCCGTTGAACGGGCCAATGAGCAGGTCGGCCACCCGGTCGTTCCAGCGCCGGTCCGGCAGCAGATTCCAGTGGGTCGCTTCGTGGAACCACTCGGACAGCAGGCGCTGGTGAATGACGCAGACGATAACTGCCACCGCCGGGGGCGCGAACCAGAGGGCGACGCCGAGCGTGGCGTGCATGGCGAGCAGCCAGAAGGTGTTCAGCAGGCCGTAGGGCCAGGTCAGAAACTGCTGGCGCAGGGCGACTTCCGTCGTCATGTCGCCGGCACCCGACGTTCCCGCCAGAGCTGCAGGAGCACCGCCTGCTCGGCGGGACTCACCACCCGGAGCAGCAGGGCGCTGCCGATGAGCGTGCCCATAGCCAGCAGGAGCGGCAGCAGGGTCGGCAGCGCCCCGGTTGCCGGGGTTAGCAGCCACACGAGCACCGCCGCGGCAACCGCCGCGAGGGGCCGCAGCAGGGTGCTGACCACATCCGTCCAGCCGTCCCGCAGGGCCGCGCCGTAGATCAGCAGCGGGGGCAGCGCGAAGCCCGCCGCCGCGCCGACGATGGCGCCCACGGCGCCGAAGCGGGGCACGAGCACCAGCAGGAGCACCGTGGTCGCAACCGCGCCGAGCACACTCGCCAGCATCTGGAAACGCAGCGCCCCCCGGGCCACGAGCACGGCCGGATAGCCGATGCCCGCCAGCAGGGGAATCAGGCACCAGAGCGTCAGGCCCGCCAGCTGCCCCGCCGGGACGAAGGCGGGCCCGAGCAGAAAGCCGAACAACCAGGGGCCGAGAGCGAGGCCCAGGAGACCGGCCGCCGCGCCGGCAACAAAAGCGAGACGCTGAATCACGCTGGCAAAGAGCAGGTCCTTGCCATCGCCCCGCTGGGCGGAGCGGGTGAGGACGGGCAGGGCCGCGGTACTGAGCGACAGGGGAATGGCATTCGCGATGAACAGCGCCTGCATGGCCAGGGCGAACTGGCCGAAGAGGACGGCGTCGTCGTTGAGATTGCGGAACAGGATGAGCGGGCCGTTGACGCGCCAGTCCACCGCGGCGGTCGTGATGAACAGCGGTAGTGCGAGGGCCAGCAGCGGCCGCCAGTCGGCCCAGTGCCAGTTGAGGCGCAGCGGCACCAGTTCGCGGCGGACGATGTACAGCGAGCGCGCCGCCTGCAGCCACCACACGCAGCCCTGGGTCGCGACCAGCAGCAGCAGGCTGCCGCCACCGAGCAGCACCCCGGCCGCGAGGGTCAGCTCCAGCAGACGGGCCACCAGTTCCTGCCGGAGCGCGTGGTGATTGACCGCGTAGGCCGCGTACAGATGCTGGGCCCAGGCGGTCAGCGCGCGGCCCAGCAGGGCCACGCTCAGGGCGGTGATCAGCAGCGGTGCGCGGGGATCCGGCGCAATCACCCAGGCCAGCGTCACGCTGGCCACCATGGCCACGCCGGTCATGGTGAGACGGATGGCCAGCGAGCTCGCGGCGAGGTCCGCCGCCTGGCCCGGGTTCCGCGCGATGGCAAACACCAGGGCCGGGCCTAAGCCGAGCAGCGCCAGGGGCATGAAGGCCAGGTACCAGGCCTGGGAGTAGGCGAGCACCGCGTACAGCTCGGGTCCGAGGAGACGGGCGACCAGCACGATATAGACGAGGCGGGACGCGATGCCGACCACCTGGGCCACCGTCAGCACGGCGGTGTTGCTCGCGAGGTCCCGCGCCGCGGTCAACCGCTCAGACATAACTTCTGGCATAACTTCTGGCAGGCAGGGGACATGACGTCATCAGGTGCTGTGCAGGGAATGCCCTGGGTCGCCGGTTATCATAACCGCGTGTCGATGCTGGTCCTGTGCCTGGTTAGCGTTCTGGTCTTTGGGGGCTGGTGGCTGCTGCTGCCCCGGTCCCTGGGGAGACTGGCCCGTGCCGTGTACGCGGGCCTGCTCGGTGCTGCGCAGATCGTCGGCACCCAGCTGCTGCTGGGGGCCTTAGGCCAGTTGCGGCTGCCGCTGCTGGTCGCGGCCGTGCTGGTGGTGACGCTGCCTGTCCTGATAGCCGGCGTCCGGCGGCGGCGCGGGGTGCCGGCGCCGCCGCGGGAGTCGGGACTGGCGACGGTACTGGGCATCGATGCCGTCAATGCCACGCTGTTCGCCCTGCTGTTGTTCGTCACCGTCTGGCTGCTGGTGGCCACCTGGCTGCTGCCGCCCCGAGGCGTGGATGACGTCGTCTATCACCTGCCGCCGCTGTACGACCTGGTGCAGACCGGGCGCCTCGCGGTGCTGCCTCTGCAGATCCGGGTGCAGTTTGCGCTGCCCCTCGGCGGGGACTTCCTCTACCTCTGGCCGCTGCTGTTCCTCCACGCCGACACCTGGGTGGACGGCGTGCAGTTCGTGGTCGCGCTGTTTGGCGTGCTCGTTGTGGCGGCGCTTGCGGGTCGCCTGGGCGCAGAGCGGCGGGACGCGCTGTTTGCCGGTCTGCTCTGGCTGTTCGTGCCCGTCGTGCTGGCCCAGTCGGCCAGCAACTATGTGGAGATCATCCTGGCGGTGTGCCAGCTGGTGTTGCTCTACGCCGCCGTGCGGGTCTGGCAGACGGGCCAGCAGCCAGGCCAGCAGCCAGGTAAGCATTCAGGCCAGCAGTCGGAGCAGTGGCTGCACCTGGCGATGGCCGGGCTGGCTGCCGGTTTCGGGCTGGGCGTGAAGTACAGCATGCTGATCAGCATCGTCGCGGTGTTGCCGATTCTCGTCCTGCCCCTCTGGCGGGACGGGGGACTGGGCCGAACGCTGCGGGGCGCGGGCATTTTTCTGCTGACGTTCGCGCCGCTGCCGGCCTACTGGCTGGTGCGCAATGCGCTGCTCACCGGTTATCCCCTGTATCCCTATGCGCTGACGGCCACCGGGCTGCAAGACATGGGCGGCGGCGATCCCCAGAGCGCGCTTCCCGGTGTCCTCGCCGGCGGCGAGGTTGGCGCCGGTTCTGCGCTGTCGGCCCTGCTGAATGAACCCGCCCGGTTCCTGCTGTACCTCTTCGAGGACCCGGGTCTTGGCAGCCTGAACGGGGGCTTTGGGCTGATCTTCTGGGGCTTTGGGCTGCCGGCGCTGGCCTTTAGCCTGGCGCGGGCTGTGCGCCGGCGGGACTGGCTCGCCGCGCTGGTGTTCG
>CAMBYH010000127.1 GCA_945872065.1 Arsukibacterium tuosuense | reverse complement strand
GAGCCCGCACCCCTCGGCGGCACCTGCGTCAACGTGGGCTGCGTCCCGAAGAAGATCACCTTTAACGCTGCCAGCCTCGCCCATGCGCTGGATGACGCTCTGGACTACGGCTTTGATGTGACGGTGCGGGGTCATGACTGGGCCGGGTTTGTGGCCAAACGCCAGGCCTACGTCCAGCGCCTGAACGGCATCTACGAGCGGAATCTGGCGAAGAAGGGCATCACCCACCTCGCTGCCCGGGCCCACTTCACGGGACCCCACACCGTGGAGGCCGGCGGCCGGGTGCTGACGGGCCGGCACATCATGGTGGCCACCGGTGGCCGGCCGGTGGTGCCGGGCATTCCCGGTCACGAACTGGGTCTCGTGTCCGATGATTTCTTCGGGCTGACGAGCAGGCCCCAGCGGGTGGCCATCGTCGGCTCGGGCTACATCGCCGTGGAGTTTGCCGGGGCCCTGCGGGCGCTCGGCTCCGAGGTCACACTGCTGGTCCGGCAGGACAGCGTGCTCCGGTACTTCGACGCCTATCTGCAGGAGGGTCTGCTGCGGGCCCTGGCGGAGGACGGCATCCGGGTGGTGGGCCAGGCGACCCCGTCGGCCCTTACCGGCGGCCCCGCGGGGCTGACCCTGGCGACCGCTGACGGGCGCAGTCACGGCCCCTTCGATGCATTGATCTGGGCCGTAGGGCGCGAGCCCTGGACGGCCGATCTCGAGCTCCCGGCCGCCGGCGTGCGCACGGACGAGCGGGGCTTCGTCACCACGGACGACTACCAGGTCACCAACGTGCCCCACATCTACGCGCTGGGGGACGTTACCGGCCGGGCAGCCCTGACGCCGGTGGCGATCGCCGCCGGCCGGCGCACTGCGGATCGCGTGTTTGGCGGGATGACCGGCCGGCATCTCGATTACAGCAACATACCCACCGTCGTCTTCAGTCACCCGCCCATAGGCACCTGCGGACTTACCGAGGCTGAAGCGCGGGAGCGTTTTGGCGCCGCTGTGAAGATCTACACAACCGAGTTCGTCCCGCTCTACAACGGCATCACCGACCACAAGCCGAAAACCCGCATGAAGCTGGTCACCGCCGGCAGCGACGAGAAAGTGGTGGGCTGCCACATCCTGGGCCCCGGGGCCGATGAGATGCTCCAGGGTTTTGCAGTGGCGATCCACATGGGAGCCACCAAGCGTGACTTCGATGACACCGTTGCCATTCACCCCACCGCGGCCGAGGAACTGGTGACCATGCGGTAATTGGGGACATGCTTATTTTCTGGAAGCCGTGGTCCTCGGTGGGGGCCCACTACCAGTGACATTTCCTGCCCTTGAGTTCGTAACTCTCGATTATTCCCGCGGTGTCGTACTCCAAATAGACTTCGCGCTCCTCCCTCGCGTAGGCAACGTAGACAGAGTTCCCGTTATTGACCTATCCGACTCCCAGCCAACCGCACCGTCGGAGCATAGGACGAACAATTCCCCACTCATTCTGCAGGTTCTCGACGTGCGTGGGCCGGGTCCATCGCCTACTTTCACCACATGCCAAGGACCGCACGCAGCATCCATGCCGGCCTGTACTACCACGTATTGAATCGCGGCAATAACCGGGCTACGGTGTTCAGCAGCCCGGATGACTTCGACGGTTTCCTGCGGCTGATTAAGCGTGCGCAAGCGCGTCGCCCGATCGAGATCGTCGCGACCTGTCTCATGCCCAACCACTTTCATCTGGTGGTCCGTCCCGTCGTTGCTACCGACCTCGCCGCCTGGATGCACTGGCTGCTCACGATCCACGCGAAGCGTCACCACCGACAGCGGGCTTCCACCGGGCGAATCTGGACGAGCCGCTTCAAGGCCTTTCCCATCCAGAATGATTGCCACCTGCTGACGGTCGTCCGCTATGTCGAACGCAATGCACTTCGAGCCGCGCTGGTCTCACGAGCCGAAGAATGGCTCTGGGGCAGCCTGAAGTGGCGCCTGGACCAACGCCCGATGCTCGGCCTGGCGCCCTTGCCGATGCAGCTCCCGACCAACTGGGCGGATTTCGTCAATGCACCGCAGACGGCAGCGGAGATTGCCGAAGTCCGCCGTTGCGTGAATCGTGGGAAGCCCTTCGGCGATTCGGCATGGGTGCAGCAGACGGCGGCGGAGCTCGGGTTGGGTCACACGCTGGGGCGGCGCGGTCGGCCCCGACTGTCAGGCAGCGCGCGTCAGGAAAACAGCCCGCCTAGTGCACTGCCAAAATGAAGCATGTCCCCGTTTACATCGTGTCGGTGGCGCCGGCCGAGCCCGGGAGCCTGGCGATCACCGGGCGCGTGTCGGGCCGGACCCCGCGCCAGGCGTAGAAGGATTCCGCGGCCTGTTCCACGAGCATGCCCCAGCCCTGGGCTATGCAGCCTGCGCCGTTCTCCCGAGCCCAGGTGACGAAGGGCGTGTCCTGCATGGAGTAGGACAGGTCATAGCACAGGGTTTCTGGCCCCAGGATCGATGCAGGGAACGGCGGCACCTCACCCTTGAGTCCCGCAGACGTGGCATTGATCACCAGATCGAAACGCTGCCCGCCCAGCTCCTGGAACTGGCAGCCCAGAATCTTGCCGAGCATCCGGAAGTCCCGGGCCAGCGCCTGGGCGCGATCGACCGTGCGATTGGCGACCAGGATGTCCCTGGGATTGGTGTCGAACAGTGCTGGCACGATGCCACGGGTCGCGCCACCCGCTCCGAGGATCAGGATGCGGGTACCGGCGAGACGCGTGCGCAGGTTCTGGCGCAGGTCGTTTACGAGGCCGGTGCCATCGGTGTTGTCGCCTTCCACCGCACCGTCGGCGTGGAGGATCAGCGTGTTCACCGCGCCCGCCAGTTCAGCCCGGGACGTGAGACGGGAGGTGACCTTCAGCACCTCCGTCTTGTGGGGTACCGTGACGTTCAGGCCCCGGTAGCCCTCGGCAAACAGCTGGCGGACACGGGTGGCCAGCTGATCTGGCGGGATGTCGATGGCGTCGTAGCTGAGATCCTGGCCGGTCGCGTCGGCAAACAGCCGATGGATAACGGGGGACTTGCTGTGGGCGATCGGATGGCCGATGACCCCGTATCGGTCTGTCATGGAATGCCCCGTAACCCCGCTGGACGGCTATCATTTTCCATAACGCTGCACCCTGTCGAGAGCCTGGCAGCCATTTCCCGCCACTTTGGGCAGAAAGGCGGCTCGTTGCTCCCGCGCACCCGGAGCTAGAGTTCGTCCCATGGCCCAGCCCAAAAAAGCGCCGGTCACCCGCTGCCCCTGGTCCGAGGGCGTCAGCCCGGCGTACCTCGACTACCACG
>CAMBYH010000126.1 GCA_945872065.1 Arsukibacterium tuosuense | reverse complement strand
CCGAAGGTCACTTCCTCTATGCCGGTGAGCTGCACGAGCAGGCGGGGCTGGCCCAGAAAGTCGATCAGGATGATGAGGTCACCCACCCGGGGCTCCGGCTGGGTCGTGTGCGCGACGATCCAGGGCAACGTGAAGGAGCCGGTCTTGTCCCCCGCCTCGATGAGGGCCAGCACCTGCTCCGTGCTCTCGTGGTCCAGGCCAATCCAGCGCACCTGGCAGGCACCCGCTGCAGCGAGGCGCGGCTGGGCAGCAACGGCGGACTGCCAGAACCGGTCGAGGGCTGCAGGGTCGGGCCGGGCGCAGCCCTCCGGAAGGTAGTTGATTTCGGGCGACACCAGAGTTGTCCCAGCAGCGTGGAACTGGAACTGTAGTATTGCTGCCAGCCCCCTGCAACGCTTCAGGAGACTTAGCCCATGCTCAATCGCAGATCCGTCCTGGCTGGACTCGGGGGCGTCGCCCTCGCCGGCACCCTGCGTCCTGCCCGGGCCCTGGTAGGGTCCCCGACAGGAACTGACCTCGGTAACAGGCGGGACCTGCTGACCGCTCTGGCCAAGATGCGGGGCGCCACGGATGAGCGCCTGTGCATCGGCTATGTGGTCGGGGCCCGCTACGCCGTGCCGGTCCACAAAGCCATTCCCATGATGGGGATACTCGCCGGCACCTTCAGCCAGTACCGGCGCATCAGCGACGATGCCTTCGAGTCCCGGGCCCTGGAGATCGCCTATTTCACGGATCTGGAAACCGGCAAGCTCCTGGAGAAATGGAAGAACCCGGTTACGGGCACCACGGTCGACGTGCCGCTCACCCGCATGGGTCCGTCCCGGGTGATCCTCACCGCCGACGGGCTCACGGTACCGAAGCTCTCCGGCGAGGCGGCAGGCTTGCAGCTGAAGCACATCTTTCAGCCACCGGTGATCGTCGGTGACGATGTGTGGATTACGGAGCAGATCAACATCGACGGCCCGCCAAGTCCCCGGCCCTTCGTCTATAACGAACTCAGCACCTATCACACCCGCAAGTCCGATCTCGCGGATCCGCGGCTGGCCACCGTGCCCACTCAGGTGCAGTACCAGAGCCTCATCACCTACCGCTCCTGGATGGGTTTCGGGGACACACCCGGGCACACGCTGGCCCGGGGTGCGGGGACCCGCGCGGCCACCGTCGCGGACCTGCCGCCCTACTACGTGGAGCTCACCCGTCGTCTCCACCCCGACGTGCTCAAGGATCCGCTGGCGCTGCTAGCCACGGCGCCCTAGCCACAACCACTGGCCAAACCCTCAAGGACCTGCACCCCCATGATCGACCTCTACACCGCTGCCCCCCCAACGGCCACAAGATCTCTATTGCACTGGAGGAACTCGGCCTGCCCTACCCCGTGCATGTCATCGACATGGGCAAGCTCGAACAGAAGCGGCCGGAATTCCTCCGCATCAATCCGAACGGCCGGATCCCCGCGATTGTCGA
This sequence comes from Arsukibacterium tuosuense, assembly GCA_945872065.1. Lineage (GTDB taxonomy): Bacteria > Pseudomonadota > Gammaproteobacteria > Steroidobacterales > SHZI01. Next base: position 1,872 of record CAMBYH010000126.1, on the reverse strand, counting down.
TCGGGAGGCTGGTGATTTTCCGGTGTTCGAATCCGGCGCCATCCTGATTTACCTCGCGGAGAAGACCGGACGACTGCTCCTCACCGATACGAAGGGCCGCTCGACGGTCATCCAGTGGCTGATGTTCCAGATGGGCGGGATCGGCCCGATGATGGGCCAGGCCAACGTCTTCTTTCGCTACTTCCCGGAGAAGATCCAGCCCGCCATCGACCGGTACCAGACCGAAGTCCGGCGACTGCTGGGCGTGCTGGACACGCACCTCGCGAACCGGGAGTTCCTTGCCGGCGACTACTCCATTGCCGACATCGCCAACTGATCCTGGGTACGCACCCACCACTGGTCCGGCGTCACGCTGGACGGTCTGCCGCATCTGAGCCGCTGGGTGACCCAGCTCGCCGCGCGGCCGGGCTGCCAGCGGGGTGTTGCGGTCCCGGCGGGCCAGGAGATGCCCACGGGCGCCGGGGCGGCCGACAGGTTCGTGGAGGAAGCGCGGAAGATGGTGGTGATGGGCGAAGGGTCAGGAAAGGTCTAGCGCGTTCGCCTTGAGATCTGCGAGGTCGATGATTTCCAGTGCCCGGCGGTGAGTCGCCCGCAGGTAGACCCGGGGAGCAACGCCGGCTTGATGTGCTTCGAGCCAGCGGGCCGCGCAGAGGCACCACCGGTCACCGGGCTTGAGGCCCGGAAAACCTGACTCCGGCTGGGGCGTGCTGAGATCGTTGCCCCGGGACTGGGAGTACGCCAGAAACCCGGCGGTCACCGCCACACAGACCGTGTGGGAACCGAAGTCATCCGCGTCAGTCTCGCAGCAGCCATTGCGGAACCACCCGGTCATCGGCCGGGTGCCGCAGGTCAGGAGCGGCTCGCCAAACACATTGAGCTGGGATCTGTCGTTGCTGCCGCCGTCCATGCGGGGACGATAGCGCCGGAGAGGCGAATCCGCCAGTGGGCAGGAATGGCCGCTTAAGCAACCTGGCGAGCGACTCCTCCCGCTGACCCTCAACGCCGATGGCCATATCCACCACGCGTCGGTTGGCGCTGCGGCTGCCAAACAGGCGGTCCCAGACCGACAGCACGGCCGAGTAGTTCGAATCCGTGTCCGTCTGCGTCGCGTGGTGGTGCACCCAGTGGATCGATGGCGTCACGATCAGGAGCGATAACCCTCGCTCGAGGCTCCGGGGCAAACGCAGATTGGAGTGGTGGAACAGGACAACCACGGCCAGCACTGTCTCGAACACGACCACACTCGCCAGCGGCACACCAGCCACGATGATCACCAGCGCCCGCACGAGGGCGGACAGCAGGACCTCACCAAAATGGAAGCGCAGCGCCGAGCTGGCATCGAGGAACTCATCCAGATGATGCACCTCGTGAAAGCGCCACAGCAGCGGCCAGCGGTGATTCAGGCGGTGCCACCAGTAGATCCAGAAATCGAGCAACAGCAGGTCGAGGCCCAGGCCGATTCCGCCCGCCAGCCAGTCCGGCCGCCAGACGGGCGCCCAGTGGGCCGCCGCCGCAGTAACCGGCACCACCACGGCCCAGCCGAGGAGACCATTGAAGCCTGCCAGCGACAGATTGCGGCCAACACGGCCCAACCCGCCAAGGGCCCGGCCCACCGGGAACAACCGTTCGAGCAGGAGGAACGCCAGCAGCGTCAGCAGGACGATACCGCCCTTGGCCTGGACAAAAAGAAGAATGCGATCCATTGGAGTGCCGGGAAGTATAGGCGTAACCCCGCCTGTCCCACTGTTTCGCCCAGGGTAATAGGCTCTTGGCGGCTGCGGTGCTTCTAAAGGGGAGTCAGCGGGACCAGAGTTCATCCAGCCGCTACCCGCGTAACCACAGCGGAGACTGCCCATGGCCAACAAACCCGCC
>CAMBYH010000125.1 GCA_945872065.1 Arsukibacterium tuosuense | reverse complement strand
CTCCGGGAGGTCGAGGCCCTGCAAGACAGCCTGCCGGGGGATATCCGGGTGGGAGCAAGCATCGACTTCTCCAAGTTCATTCAGGAATCAATGATCGAGGTCGCCAAGGTACTGGCCGAGTCCCTGATTCTGGTACTTGTCGTGATCTTCGCCTTCGTTGGCAGCGTGCGGGCCACACTCATCCCGGCAGTGACGATTCCGGTCGCGATCATCTCAGCGTTCATCGCCATGGCGGCCCTCGACTTCACCATCAATACGCTCACCCTGCTCGGCTTCGTGCTCGCCATAGGCCTCGTCGTTGACGACGCCATCGTTGTCCTGGAGAACATCGTCCGACAGATGGAACTCGGCAAGCCACCAATCCTTGCCGCAGTCGACGGGAGCCGCGAAATCAGCTTTGCCGTCATCGCGACGACTGTAGTGCTGGTGGCAGTCTTCCTCCCCATCTCCTTCATGCCCGGGAACGTGGGCCGGCTGTTCGGGGAATTCGGCATCGCCATTGCCGCGGCCATCGCCTTCTCCGGGCTCGTGGCCCTGACGCTGGTGCCGATGCTGACGTCGAAGTTCTTCGCCAACGGCATTCATCGGGGCCGGCTCGCCGTGAAGCTCGACGGCTTCTTCAAGCGGTTAACGGAGGGGTACCGGGCGTCCCTGTCGCGGTTCGTACTACGGCCCTGGCTGGCCGTGGGAATCCTGCTGGCAACGGCTGCCGGCGGCGCTGGTCTTTTCAGCGTCTTGCCCAGCGAGTACGCGCCAGCTGAAGACCGGAACATGATGCTGATGATGATGCGTGCTCCCGAAGGCGCAACCCCAGGCTACATGGATCGCCAGGTGCAGTCCGTCGAGAGCGTCCTGATGCCCTACGTGGCGACGGGTGACATGAAGCGCATCGTCTCCCGGACGGGCATGTGGGGCAGCGGCGGCGACGTCAATACCGCCTTCATCTATATGCCCCTGGAGTCGCGCAGCAGCCGCGATCGGTCCGCCCAGGAACTGTCGGCCGAAATCCGCGACCAGGTGTCCCAGCTGCCGGGCGCAATGGCCACCGTGTTCCTGCCGCCGAGCCTGTCTATCCGGTCAAGCGGCTCCGGTCTGGCTATCGTGCTCAGCGGCAACAGCTATGAGGAGCTGACCGCCTGGCAGGACCAGATCATGGCCAAGGTCGCCGCCGACAATCCGCGCATTCTCGGTATGCGCTCGGACTTCTTCCCCACCAAGCCCAAGATCAAGATCAATATCGATCGCAATCGGGCCTTTGACCTGGGGGTCTCCCTGCAGACCATCGGCAGGACTCTGGAAACCATGCTGGGCTCCCGTATCGCCACGACCTTCGTGGATCGCGGCGAGGAGTACAACGTGGTACTCCAGGGTGTTGCCCGGGACCGGGCGACGCCCTCTGACCTGGCAAACATCTACGTGCGCTCGGAACGCTCCGGCCAGCTGGTGCCACTGGCGAATCTGGTCAGCCTCGAGGAAGTTGCCGGGCCGAAGGAACTGAAGCGCTTCAATCAGCTCCGCTCGGTGATGCTGACTGCCAGCCTGGCGCCCGGGTACTCCCTGGGTGAGGCCGTGACGTACATGGAGAAGCTGATTGCGACCGATCTGCCACCAGCCGCCACCATTGGTTTCGACGGTGAAGCGCGGGAACTCAAGGAGTCGGGCAGCGCCGTATACCTGACTTTCGGCCTTGCACTGCTCATCGTCTTCCTGGTCCTGTCCGCCCAGTTCGAAAGCTTCCGGCACCCGCTGATCATCATGTTGACGGTGCCCCTGGCCCTCACCGGCGGTCTGGTGGGGCTCTGGCTATTTGGCTCATCGATCAATGTCTACAGCCAGATCGGGGCGATCATGCTGATTGGACTCGCCGCCAAGAACGGCATCCTGATCGTTGAGTTTGCCAACCAGTTGCGTGACCGGGGTGTCGAGTTTACCGAGGCCATCGTCTCCGCCGCAGCCATCCGGCTGCGGCCGGTGATCATGACTAGCCTCTGCACTGCCTTCGGCGCACTGCCACTGATTCTGGCGAGCGGTGCCGGTGCTGAATCCCGGCGTACGCTCGGTGCCACGATCTTCTTTGGCGTGACGATCTCGGTTTTCCTGACGCTCTACCTCATCCCGGCGATGTACGTACTCATCGCCCGGAAGACCCGGTCACCGGAGTATCTGGGTCGCCTGATCGACAAACTTAAACAGGACGCGATCAAGGCAGCCCCGGAGAACTAGGGACAAAAGCAAACGGCCCCGATGCAGTGCACCGGGGCCGTTTGTTTCTGGCCGCCTGAGCGGGTTGCGCAGGCGGCCACAGGCCTGGTCTTTAGGCCCTCTTACTTGTCGCAGTCCGTCCGCTTGGCAACCACACGCCGGTTCTGGGCCCGGCCCTCAGCGGTCTTGTTGTCGCCAACGGGATCGCTCTTGCCGCGGCCAACCACCTGCATCCGGTCGCTCGCAATGCCCTTGCTCGCCAGGTAATCGGCGGCCGACTTGGCACGGCGCTCGGAAAGACCGAGGTTGTAGGCGTCGGTTCCGGTGCTGTCGGTGTAGCCCTCGATGGTCCCGGAGATGAACTTGAGGCGGGTCAGATTTTCTGCCATCTCGTCCAGGACCAGCTTGTCGGCATCACTGAGTTCCGCAGAATCCGTCTTGAAGGTGAGCTGACGGGTCACATCGCAGGAGCAGCCGGCCGGACCGACCCGATCGCCACGGGGAGTCTCGGGGCACTGATCCGTACCATCAACCACACCATCACCGTCGCTGTCCTTCGGGGCAGCGGGGGGGGGCGGCGGCGGCGCTGCCACAACCCGGGCGGGCGGCGGCGGCGGTGGCGCGATCTCCTTGCCACCGAACCAGTACTCGACGTTCAGGCTGGCCCGCCAGGGCTCATCCAGGGCGTCTTCAAAACTCACGTCCAGGTACTCGCCTTCGACCGTCGCTGCCCAGTGGTGGGCAAAGCGCCACCGGGCGCCGAGGGCGGCTGCAAAGCCGTTGTCGCTCTCGGAATCTGAAGCGGAAACGGAACTGGAACCGCCACCCTCGCCGCCGTCCGGGAAGTCGCCAGACACCTTGAGGTCAGCGTTCTGCCACGTGTAGCCCGCCTTGCCGAACAGGTCCCAGCGCTGGGCGACGGGCCAATTGGCAACCCCATAGGCGGTCCAGCCATCGATGCTGGTCTTTACATCACCGATCTTTGACTTGGCGCCCGTGCCCCCATCGACAAAGTTGATGTCCGACTCACCGTCAGCAGTGCCGCTGTAACGGCCCTCGAGACCCAGATAACGATTAAACATCCAGCCTATGTAGGCCTGGCCACCCACCGGGAAGTCCTCGAAGTTGCCGCTG
>CAMBYH010000124.1 GCA_945872065.1 Arsukibacterium tuosuense | reverse complement strand
ATTTCCAGGTAGCCGTGTCCCACGGGCCGGCCCGCCTCGAGCAACGTGCTCGCGCCTTCCCAGTACACCGCGCCGGTTGTCAGCCGGGAATCGAGCTCCTGATCCGGCATCAGGGGTGCAGTGTCGAAGGTGCGCTCGCCCACCTGAATGCGCTGGGCGATGGGCCAGGACGCGCGGCTGCGAGCGGAAGTCCACTGGCGTAGCGGGGTGAAGCGCACCGTGGCAGGATCGACCAGCCGCGTTGCGCCGGTGGGGCTGCGGAAGGCGGCGTACCGCTGGAGGGGCGTCTCTCCGGGAGCAGTGCCCTGGCGCCGGATCTGAAAGGCCAGCAGCGCGCTGCCGTCATCGAGGTGCATGCCGATCCAGTCCCAGCCCGCCGCGTCGGGGGCCAGCGCGGCACTGGACCACTCGTGATCGAGCCACGCGACACCCTTCAGCCTTGCAGGAGCGCCTTTAGGCGCGATCACTACTTCCGCCTCAACGTTCAGCTGGGGCCGGGAGTAGTAGTAACTCGCCTGTGCCGGCAGCGGGCCCTTGCGCGAGACGCCGGCGTCCCCCTGCAGCCAGGGCGGGCCCTGACTGGCGGCACGGAAGTTCAGCGTGAAGCCCCGGGCGGCGATCTGTCCCACGTAGGTATCGGTCAGCGCATCGCGTTTGAGTGACCAGCCGTCCAGCCGCACGTCGGTGTCAACCGTCGCTGCCTGCACCAGGTCGAAGCCCGTGCGGGCGATGCGCTCGTCCAGCAGCAGCTTGCCCGCGGCCGGGTCGGCCAGGGCCGCGTGGGCAATGATCAGCTGCCGGGCGGCGAAAGTGCTGGGATTCGCCGGATCCACATCGGTGCGCACGCGGAAGAAGGTGACCTGAAAGCCCAGCGGGCGGGCGGCATCGCCCAGCCAGCCCGTCAGGTACCACCATTCGGTACGGAAGTCCGGGTGGGCGCCATAGTCCTCCGGGAATCTCAGCGTACGGGGGGCGACAGCCGGAAACGGCACGTCGGCCCGGACACGTGGCGCAGCGAGTGCACTCATCGTGAGCAGCAGTTGCCGCCGGCTCAGCATCACCAGTCCTCGTGCACGGCGCGGAGCGGACTCACGCCCGTCGCCCGCCGGCCAGCGAGTGCGGCCGTGACTGTGGCGCAGAGGAGCAGGGCGATGCAGAGGACGGCAATCAGCGCCGTCGGCAGGTTGAAGTCCATCGTCCAGTGGAAGGACTGGCGGTTCACGACACGAATCAGCACCAGCGACACCAGCAGACCCGTGACCAGCCCCACCAGCAGCGCATGCCCTGTGGCCAGCGCACCCTCCAGGGCAAAGACGCGGAGCACCTGGCTCCGCGTCACACCCACGTGCCGGAGCATGCCGAACTCCCGGGTCCGGGCGATGGCCTGGGCGGAGAAGGTGGCCGCGACCCCGATCATGCCGATCAGGATGGCAGCGATCTCCAGCACGTAGGTCACGGCAAAACTCCGGTCGAAGACGCGCAGGCTGAGCGCGCGGATCTCGCCGGTCGCGTTGAACTGCACCGCCTCGCCGGAGGGGATAGTCTTCTGCAAGTCGCGGATCACCGCGTCTGTGGTCGCACCCGGGCGGAGCCACAGCGCCGCCTCGGTGCGGCTGGTGTCGCCGGTCAGCCGCTCGTAGTCCCCCGTGCGGAGGATCACGGAGCCGAATTGTCGCGCGTAGTCGCGCCACACGCCCGCAACCGTGAAGGTCTCGAGCCGGCCGGCGAGGGGCAGTGTGAGTTCCTGGCCGGGCTGCACACCGTAGAGGTCCGCCATGGCCTCGGACACCCAGACCGGAAGTGCACCCGCCGGCACCTCCGCCTCCGCACCGACCAGGGGCAGCAGCTCCGCGGCGCGGGCAATGTCCACCGGGCGCGCGATGATGGCCACCGCCGCCCTGTCCGGCGCCAGCGCCACGCTGGTGGCCCGGGAGAACTCCACGCGCGCCACGCCCGGGTGTGCTGCGATCAGCCGCAGGTCCTCCGCCGAGAACTGCGTAGCGGTGCTGAACTGGCCGACCCGCCCATACACGTCAGCAGGCAGCACACGGACCAGCCACTCTTCCAGGGAGCCACGGAAGCTGCCCACCATCGTGCCCATCGCGACCATCAGCCCGAAGCTCGCGACGATGCCGGCCATGCCGACCGCTGCGCCACCGGGCGCCCGCGCCAGCCGGTTCGCTGCCAGCAGGAGCATGGGCCAGCGGGTGCCGAGCGCTGAGCCCTCGAGCCAGCGGGCGACCGGCCGGAAGGCGAGGCCGGCCAGTCGCGGTTGCAGGGCGATCACGCCGATCAGCAGACAGCCGATGGCGAGATAAGCCGCCAGCGATACTCCCCCGATTGCCGGCAGCCAGACCAGCACCGTGGCCGCAGCGATCAGCAGCAGTCCGGGGGCGAGGCGGCCGAGAGGCTGCAGGGCGTCTTCTTCTGCACCCGAGCGAAGCGCGGTTGCGATGACCGCGCGGGCCGCTTCCCGTGCGGGGACAAGGCCGCCCGCGATGGCGGCGCTGACGCCCAGTACCGCATAGCCTACTGTCATGGCCGGTGGCAGAACCAGTAGCGGCCTGAAGCCGCCGCTGCCCTGGCTGTTCCCGAGATCGCCACCGAGCGCACCGAGCACGCCCTGGGCGATGCCGATGCCCAGCAGCAGGCCGAGCACGCTGCCCACCACACCGATGGTCGCCGCTTCAGCCACCAGCAGCCACTGCAGCTCCCCGCCGGTTACGCCGGCTGCCCTCAGGTAGGCCAGCTGCGGCCGGCGGGCCAGCGTGGCCTGCACCTGCAGCGAGAACACCAGGAAACTGCCGGTGAACAGCGCCACCAGCGCCAGCACGTTGAGGTTGACCCGGTAGGCGCGGGAGAGGGTAGCCAGGCGCGCCTCGCCGGCGTCGGGCCCGGCCAGCGTCAGACCGGGAGGCAGTGGGAGGTCGGCCCGCAGTGACGCAGCAGTCATGCCGGGCTGCAGCCGCAGATCGATGCGGGTCAGCAGGCCCAGTCTCCCGAGCCGCCACTGGGCAAAGCCGAGGTCCATCACGCCGAGCAGGCGGCCGGGCCGGGTGGCGGGCAGGCTGCCGCGGACGATCAGCGTCACCTGCTCGCCCCCGGACTGGAGGCGCAACCCGGCGCCGGGCTGCACACCGAAGCGTTCCAGCGCAGCGGGGGACAGGAAGATGCCGTCGGCAAACAGCGCGAAGCGGGACCGGGGTTCGGGGTTGTCCGGCTGCGCCGGGCCGGAGGAATAGTCGGGGATCAGCCCCGGCGTGACCCAGCCGGCGCGCAGCGCGTCCACGCCAAGAATCGGCAGACGGGTGTTGCTGCCCAGGACCAGCACGTCGGTGGCCAGCACAGGACTCGCCAGTTGCACGCCGGGATGAGCGGCCACCCGGGC
>CAMBYH010000123.1 GCA_945872065.1 Arsukibacterium tuosuense | reverse complement strand
GATCTCCAGTGCCCGCAGCGACCCGTCGAGCTGAGCGACGGTGCGGGGGCCGATGATCGGGGCGGTCACACCGGGCTGATGCAGCAGCCAGGCCAGGGCGACGTCGGCGGGGTGCTCGCCCAGTTCGGCGCACAGGTCTTCCCACTGCTGGATCGTGGCTTTGGCCTGCTCGAGACCCCGGGTTGCCATCGGGCCCGCGCTGCGGCCTTCCTTGGCCTTGCGCAGGATGCCCCCGAGCACACCGCCGGACAGGGGCGACCAGGGAATCAGTCCGATGCCATAGGCGCGGGCGGCGGGGAGTACCTCCAGCTCCACGGTCCGGCGCCGCAGGTTGTACAGGGACTGCTCGGACACGAGGCCGAGCATGCCGTGACGGCGCGCGGACTCCTGGGCCTGGGCGAGATGCCAGCCCGCGAAGTTCGATGACCCAAAGTAGGTGACCTTACCCTGCTGGCGGAGTACCGAGAAGGCTTCCCAGATCTCATCGAAGGGGGTTTCCCGGTCGATGTGGTGCATCTGGTAGAGGTCGATGTGGTCGGTCTGCAGCCGCTTGAGCGACGCGTCACAGGACTGGCGGATGTTGGCGGCGGAGAGGTGTGTAGTGTTGGGCCAGTTGTCCGTGCGGCCAAAACCCTTCATCGAGTTGTAGAGCTTGGTCGCGAGCACGGTGCGCTCCCGCCGGCCGTCGCCTTTGGCAAACCACCGGCCGATGATCTCCTCGGTGATGCCCGGCCCGCCAGCCCCGCCGTACATATTGGCCGTGTCGACGAAGTTGATGCCGTGCTCGAGGGCGCGCTCGAGAATCAGGTGGGCCTCCGGCTCCTTGGTGTAGTCCCCGAAGTTCATGGTGCCCAGTGCCAGGCGGGAGACGGACAGGCCGGAGCGGCCGAGTTTGGTGTAGTGCATGGGGTGCCCTGGGGTTTGGGTTGGAAAGGAGGTGTGGGGAAGTATAAGGCGCGGACCTTGCAGTACTATCCGAAGACTGGTTTTCGGGACGTTTCCGCCATGCTCTACGGCATCACCGATCTGGCCACCTTTGTCGTCGGGACCGTGTTCATCATCCTGCTGCCCGGTCCCAACTCGCTCTATGTGCTGTCGGTCGCGGCAAGGCACGGAGTCGCTGCGGGCTACCGCAGCGCCTGTGGCGTTTTCGCCGGCGATGCCATTCTGATGGTCCTTGCAGCGACGGGCGCCGCCTCGCTCCTGCAGGCTACGCCTGCGCTGTTCGCGGTCCTCAAGACCGCCGGCGCGGTCTATCTCGCGTGGATCGGCGTCAGCCTGGTGCGCAGTGCCTGGACGACGTGGCGCGATCGGTCCGCGGCCGCGGTGCCCGACGCTGGAACACCGCCGCCCGATGCGGGCCGGCCCTTTCGTACTGCACTGGCGATCAGTTTGATGAACCCCAAGGCGATCCTGTTCTTCATCTCCTTCTTCATCCAGTTCGTCGACCCTGCCTACCCGCACCCCGGACTGTCCTTCATCATCCTGGGCGTCATCGTCCAGATCTGTAGCGTCACCTATCTGTCAGCGCTGATCTTCGGCGGCGCCCGACTGGCTGACGCGTTTCGCCGCCGCCGCCGGCTCTCGGCGCTCATCACCGGTGCCGTCGGCGGCCTGTTCATTGGTTTCGGAGTCAGGCTGGCCAACGGGACGCTGCAGTGAAGGCCATGCGCACCCTGAGTTTATTGGCGGCCGGTACGGTGTTGACTGGCATTCTGGTAGCCGCCAGTGCCTATGCCGATAACCGCACCCTCACCACGATCGACCTGAAGCATCAGCTGCCAGCCCAGGTGCTGCCAGCTATCAAGCCGCTGTTGGGCAGCGGCAGCACTGCAGCCGAATTCAACAGTGCGCTTATCCTCAATGTCACCGAGGAAGAGCTGGCCAAGGTCCGCAAGCTCCTGGACGTCATTGACCGGCAACCCAGGCAGCTGCTCATTACCGTGCGCAACCCGGGTAACACCACGACCACCAATCGGGGGGTTGCTGTTGCCGGCAGCGTCGGCACCCGGAACGAGGTGCGCATCGGCGTCGACGATTCCACCACCAGGGAATCCCGCGCCCAGGAGCAACAGGTCCGCGCCATCGAAGGCATGCCGGCGCAGATCAGCATTGGCGTGACGGTGCCTGTCGCCAGCAGCTACACCCTGGCCAACGGTCAGCGTGTGACCAGCCAGGAGCTTTACGCGGTCAATCAGGGTTTTAACGTGGTCGCGCGCGTCGTCAACGGCCGGGTCATTCTCGACATCGACCAGCAGAACGACAGGCTGGCTTCCCGGCAACGCACCCCGGGCGCTGGTGATTCGCGGGCTCCACAGATTGAAACTCAAGCCATCAGTACGCAGGTGTCCGGGCGTATTGGCGAGTGGCTACCACTGGGCGGCATTAACCAGAGCGGCACCACTGACAGTAGCGGACTGGGTGGCGTTTCCCGGAGCAGTCTCTCGGAGGCCAGTACCGTGATGATCAAGGTTGAGGTGGTTGGGGAGTCGGGCACAGCCAGGTAGTCCTGCCACCGCGATAGTCAGTCTGAAGTTACCCCGCAGTGCCGCCCATCGAGGCCATTACTCCGCATAGTTACCTGCAACGAGGCGTGACCCGGGTACCTATTGATCGCACAGTTCCGCGGGATGTATTCCTGCAGATTTACCGACTACGTCGAGAACGATGTCCTGCGAAAACGCCCCTACCTCAGCAAAGAGTGGTGCGCAGCGGTGTTGCGGCGGCCCTTCCGGGTGGAGCGCCGGCCTGACGGGCGGTACCGATTCTGGGGATTGGTCCCCGAACTGGGTGGTCGTTACTTGAGGGTGGTCACGCTTGCCGATAGAGTCACCGTGCACAACGCGTTTCCCGACCGCAGGTTCACCCCATGAAACTCCATTACGACGCGGCTACCGATTCGCTCTACATCGATCTGGCGGAGCGCCCCAGTGTCGACAGCGACGAGGTAGCGGATGGCGTGGTCCTCGACTTCGATGCAGACGGACACCTCGTCGGCATCGACATTGATCACGCCAGCCAGCGCGTGAATCTCACTCAGTTGGTTATTGACCGACTGCCGTCCAAGGTGGAAACCATCGCTGCGGCTTGACGCGTCGCTCGGGGCACTGATCGCCGTCGAAAGTGCGCGCCGTCCCTAACTCCCCGCCCGATACTCCCGCGCCGACTGAAACCGCAACACCTCCAGCGGTGCCGCCTCATAGCCCGCTGCTACCCGCTCCTCAGTCGGCGTGCCATACAGCGTCGTCCGGTGTACGGGCCGCCGGCCGATGCCTTCAATCAGCGCGTCCATCCGCTCCGGCGGCAGTTCCTGACCAAAGCTGGCGCCAGCCGCTCGCGAAATACTCTCGTTCATTAGCGTGCCGCCAAGATCGTTGGCACCGGCATTCAGGATGCGGGCCGCGCCTTCCTCACCCAGCTTCACCCAGCTCACCTGGATGTTCTTGAGCACGGGGCCGAGCACGAGGCGTGCAATGGAGTGCATCAGCACGACCTCCCGCCAGGTCGGGCCGGGCCGGGC
>CAMBYH010000122.1 GCA_945872065.1 Arsukibacterium tuosuense | reverse complement strand
TCAGACGAGGTCAGCATGTCATACCAGAAGTAGCGGTAGCGCATCACGGCTGGTTCAAACCAGATGTCTGAGGCTTCATGCCCCCCAAGTAGAGCGCGCGGAGCGAATCGCTCTAGAACGTTGGCAAAGTCAGCGACGCCCAGATGCGGCGCTAGTGACTTCATTGTCGCCAATAAGATGGCAGGAGCCTCACTAAGCACAGCGGTTAACACATGCTCCGAAGCGGCGTTCTCACTCCGAGCCCACCTGTGCGCATCGGAGGGCATAGAGTGGCGCTCCATCACGGTGGCACGCGCCGCCGCAAACTGTATATGTCGAATAAATATTGCGCTCCAATCGGCCCACAGCATTGTCGGAGCATTTACCCGTACAAGCAGTCGGGCCAAGCGGTGCACATCGCTCAGGGAGGCGAATACTGAGCGCCACCCAAGAGCCAGGTTAGTTAGCCGCAGCGCCTGTTCCCTCCCGCCCTGCTGATCGGCCAACAACTCGGCCAGCGCAAGTATCGCTGTTGGGTGCCAACTGACTAGGACGCCGTGCTGGGCATCTGCAGTATCGATGATGCTTTCGATAAGGCGTCTCGCCGCCGCAAGCTTTCCACTAGAGTTCGCAAGCCATGCCGCCTCGGCCAGGCCTTGGCCACCTGCAAACTGACTCGAGACGTCATACATCGTCTCTCGCATGTTCCAGGCCGCATCGTGATGCTCTGGCCCCAGGTAGACCCTCGCTAGCCACACCACAAGGCGCGCAGATGCCCCGTACTCGCCTTGCTGATCTACCAGAAGAGCCCGCTCCAACGCTCCAGCGAAGTAGCCGAGACTCAGGTATTCACGCGCTTCGTCCAGGGCTTGTTTGGGAGTCATATGATCAATTCATCCCAATGATGGGCACCACATCTTTTCGGGCGCACGACCGCTTAGCCCGACCTACCCAAGCAGCGACTTCTGCCCAGGCTGCCAACGCGCGAGCTCCAGCCCCGCGCTGCCAACGCCCAGTCCTTTTAGCCATTTGGCCACCGCGTCAATGCTGCGCCAGGTCCGCACGGCCCCCTTACCGGTCTCGACAATGAAGCTCCGGCCGGGGGCATCGATCTCCACGTGAAACACGGCACCGTTGGCGACCACGCGGGCGCGTTTGACCGCGGCGGCGTCAATCAGCGTCCGCAGCGCTATCTCGTTAATTGGCATTCCCCAGCGACAGGTCCTGCTGTTCGGGAATGGAGATCCCGAGTTCTGCGCAATGCCGGCGGATCAGCACTTCAATCAGGTTGGCGATCGACCGGTGGTCCCGATTGGCCGCTTCCCGCAGCGCCTCCTTGAGGACCGGATCAATACGAAGATTCAGGGTGGCTGACTTGGCCAGAACCATGGGGCTGCCCTCATCCTGCGTGTACCGCAGATGTGTTGCTTATGTAACGCATAGTAAGCGCCACAGCCCCCTGCGGCAAGCCTTGCGCAGGTCCAACCCCGGACTGTATTAATACAGTTGTTTATAACTGTACTTGTGGCACAATAGCGCCATGAACACACCAGACGCCCCCCAGAACCTCTCCCTCGACCAGCTCTGCATCCTCGCCGAGCTGCCTCGCCGGACGGTGCGCTACTACATCCAGCTCGGCCTCGTGGACCGCCCCATTGGCGAGACCCGGGCGGCCTACTACACCGACACCCACGTCCAGCAGCTCCTGACGATCAAGAAATGGACGGATGCGGGGCTGTCCCTGGAGCGCATCCGGGAACTGCTGGAGGGCGCGGATCCGGCGGTACCGCCACCGCGTCCCCGCAAAGCGGGGTCTGTGGAGGTCATGAGCCACCTGATTGTGACGGATGGCGTGGAACTGATCATCGAGCCCGGACGGGCCGGGCTAAAACCAGAGGAGGTGCGGAAGCTATTCAAAAGCGTACTGGCGGCCTACGGGGACATCATCAAGGAGCAAGGCGAATGAGCACAGCAGCAGCGGCGATACTGAAGACGATAGACGGCACGGACGTGCCGCTCCGGGGCGTGTCGGCCAGCGGCCGGCTGACGGGCCTCCTGTTCGAGCTGACGGTCGAGCAGATCTTCGAGAACGCCGGCAAGAAGAACATCGAGGCCGTCTACACCTTCCCCGTGCCCCACCGCGCCGTGCTGCTGGGACTGGACCTGGAAATCGGCGAGCGGAAGCTGTCCGGCGTTGCCGTGCGCCGGAAGGTCGCCAGCGAGCGCTACGAAGAGGCCATCGACGAAGGCAATACCGCCGCTTTGCTGGAACAGGCCGGCGATGGCCTGTACACCCTGAGCCTGGGCAACCTGCTGGCCGGCGAACGGGCGGTGATCCGCTACCGGTATGCCGAGTTGCTGGACCGGCACGAGGACTACACACGCCTGTGCGTGCCCACGGTGATTGCGCCCCGTTACGGGGATGCCGCGGCCCACGGCCTGCAGCCCCACCAGGTCCCCGGGGTGGATCTGCTCGCCAGTTACCCCTTCTCACTGACTATTGATGTGCTGGGTGACCAGGCCGGTGCGGTGCTCAGTTCGCCCACTCACCTGATCGCGGTCAGCACCATCGACGGTGGAAAGCGCATCGTCCTTGGGGCCGGCGCGGCCCTTGATCGCGATTTCATCCTGCAGCTGACGGGCGCCGTTACGGCCTCGGCCAGCGTCACGGCCCGGAATGGCGACGGTTACGTCAGCCTCGTGAGCCTTGACCCGCAGCTGCGCGAAGAAACGCTGCGGTCCCTGTGCCTGAAACTCGTCGTGGACTGCTCGGGCTCGATGGCTGGCGACAGCATTGCGCAGGCACGGCGGGCCTTGCTCGCGGTGCTCGGGCGGTTGACGCCCGCGGATGCCGTCAGCCTGACGCGCTTCGGGTCAAACTTCGAGCACCTGATGGCGCCCGGTGCTGACGTGCCGGGCGAACCGGCCCGGTCGGTGCTCAGCCGTGTCCGGGGCAAGCCGCGGGTGCCGAAACCCGGTGGCGTGATGGCCATTGCCTCACCACCCACCGTGGAATGGTTCCGGCACGCGGTGCGGGAGATGGACGCCGACCTCGGGGGTACCGAATTGGAAGGTGCGCTGCAGGCGGTGATGGCGATTCCCACTCCGGATGCCGGCGTGAATGACCTGCTGCTGATCACCGACGGCGAGGTCTGGGCCGTTGAACAGGTCGTGGACCAGGCTGCCCGAGCGGGTCACCGACTGTTCGTCGTGGCCGTTGGCGCCGCGCCGGCGGAGAGTCTCGCCCGCCAGCTCAGCGAGAAGACCGGCGGCGCCTGCGAGTTTGTCAGCCCTAATGAGGACATCGAGGGCGCCATCCTGCGGATGTTCCAGCGCCTGCGCGAAGCGCCGAAGCGCGTAACCAAAGTCGAGTGGCCCGTGACGCCGGACTGGGAGGCACCGGTGCCTGCCATGGTGTTCTCCGGCGACACGCTGCACCTGCTGGCCGGCTTCCGCACGAAGCCCACCGGCGACGTGCGCGTCACGATCAGCGGAGCGGCGTGTGGCGAAATGCAGTTGCGCTGTGCAGCAGGCGACCCGGTGGACCTGGCAATCCTGCCGCGGGTCGCGGCGGCTCGCCGCCTCGCCTCTCTCGAGGATGAAGAGGCCGGTGCTCTGGCTGAGCAGTACCAGCTGGTGTCGCGACAGACGAGCTTTGTCGTGGTGCAGGTGCGGGCGGAGGGTGAGAAGGCGGAGACGTTGCCGGAGCTGAAGGCGGTCGGGCAGATGCTGGCGGCGGGATGGGGGGCGACGGGGATTGTTCCAGACGCTTATCCTCCAATCTTCTCACAGCCGATGATGTGTAGATCCGTGGCAGCTGACCGGTCGACGTGGGGTGCTCTTGGGCCCGATGAGTCCACTGGCCCGCGTGCATCTATGGACCCATCCTTTGATGTCCTGGACCTGCCTTCGTTCAGCCGTGGTCAGGCCAGCCGGACCCCGACT
>CAMBYH010000121.1 GCA_945872065.1 Arsukibacterium tuosuense | reverse complement strand
CGTCTCGGTCTCTGCAGCACCCGCACCGCCGCCTGCAGCAACCGCTGGCTCCGCGATCCTCAGCAGGAGCATCCCCACCACCCGCGCCGACGGCAGCCCGATTGCTATCAGCGAGATCGCGGGCTACGAGATCTACGTACTGGCTGAAGGCACCGGGGTGAGTTCGGTGATCACCGTGACCAGCGGCACGACCACCACCTACACCGTGACGGGGCTCTCCCCTGACACCTATGACTTCTCGATGGCAGCAAAGGACACGGCTGGCAACCTGAGCGCCCTGTCGCCGGTCGTAGCAAAAATAATAGCCCCCTGAGCCTGTCGATCACGGGTCGTTCCTGCACCCGACGGCGCTCCTGGCCCCCCCTGAGAGGGGGGCCGGGGAACTTACCCTTGCGAATTGCACGGCGAGCGGATTCAATCACCGGGCGGGCGAAAGCAGAGCAGCCGAGTGCGCTCTGAACTGCACTGTTGGCGCCGATTGAATACTGACCCAGCGTGCCGATTGAATATTGACCCAGGGCCGGCCGCTGCGTCTTTCGTCAGCGGCTGTGGATAAGTGTAGCAGTTGATCTGTTTTGCCCTCCGTGCCGATGGCTCGGCGTTACAGCTTAGAACGGCTCGTCCTCTTCCACCGCCTTGCCTCCCTTGCGCCTCTGCTCCCGCGACTTGATGCGTGACTTCGCTGCCATGCTGCTGTGCTGGAAGCGGTAGGACTCGTTTCCGGTCTCGACGATGTGGCAGTGATGCGTGAGCCGGTCGAGCAGCGCCGTGGTCATCTTGGCATCGCCAAACACACTCGACCACTCGGCGAAGCTCAGGTTCGTCGTGATCACCACGCTGGTGTGCTCGTACAGTTTCGACAGCAGGTGGAACAGCAGCGCACCGCCCGCCTGGCTAAACGGCAGGTAGCCCAGCTCATCGAGAATGACGAGATCCATCCGCATCAGCGACAACGCCATCCGTCCCGCCTTGCCGTCGCGCTTCTCGCGCTCCAGCGTGTTCACCAGATCGACCGTGGAGTAGAAACGCACCCGCTTGCCCTGTTGGGCGATGCCCGACACCGCGATGGCCGTAGCGAGGTGCGTCTTGCCGGTGCCGGGTCCGCCGATGAACACCGCATTCTCTGCCGTGTCGGTAAACGATAGCGTCGCCAGTTCCTTGATCAGGTGCGGGTCGGCGCGGGAGGCGGCGAAGTCGAAGCCTGCCAGATCCCGATGCACCGGGAACTTCGCCATGTTCATCTGGTGGCTCACCGAGCGCATGGCGCGGTCGGTGTGCTCCTGCTGCAGCAAGTGCTCGATCAGCCATTTCGACGATGCCGTTGCCGAAGCGCCCTGCGCCATCAAGTCCATCCACGCCGTGGCCATGCCGTGCAGCCGCAGTTCTTTGAGTTCCACCGTGACGTCACGCATGGCTCACCTCCGGCGCATCAACGACCCCGCTCGCTCCGCGTAGGCTGTCATAGCGCTCCGTGTTCGCCTGCGGCGCCTCCGAGAGCGCTAGGCTGGTCTCCACGCTGGCGGGCACCGGAGTCGCCACCAGTCGCGCCACGACGTTGAGCACGTGCTCCGCGCTGAGGGAGCCGGACTCCAGCACCAGCTCGACCGCCACCAGCACCGCCTCCAGTCCCGCCGTCGGAACGGCCGCGAGCACCTGCGCCATGACCCGGTCGCCGCCGGCGTGGCGCATCAGGCCACGCTTGAGCTGCTGCAAGGGTGCAGGCATGTCGGCAAACGGGGCGCCGTTGCGCAGCACGCCCGGTTTGCGTTCGACCAGCGGGATGTAGTGCTGCCAGTCGTAACTCACCTGACCTTGATCCGACAAACGATCATGGCTGGCAACCACCGCGTCACCGGCCACCACCCCGACCCGGCTCGGGTAGAGCCGGCTGCTGATCCACTGCCCCGCCAGCTCGCACGGCACCGAGTAGCGGTTGCGCTGCACGCTGACCAGGCAGGTGCTGGAGACCCGCACCGGCTTCTCCACATAGCCGTCAAAGGGCGTCGGCATGGGCATCATCTCGGCGCGCTCCTGCTCCAGCAGGTCCGCCACGCTGAGCGCCCTGAACTCCGGGTGACGCAGTTCGACCCACAACGACCGGCAGCGCTCGCCCAGCCAGGCATTGAGCTCCGTGAACGAGCCGAACACCCGATCCTGCGCATCCAGCCAGATCCGCCGCCGGCTGTCCTGCACGTTCTTCTCGACGATCCCCTTCTCCCAGCCCGAGGCCACGTTGCAGAAGTCGGGGTCGAACAGGTAGTGCGCGCACATCACGGCAAAGCGCGCATTCACCGTGCGGCCTTTGCCCTTCCTGACCTTGTCGACCGCGGTCTTCATGTTGTCGTAGATGCCGCGCCGAGGAACCCCGCCCAGCGCGGTGAACGAGCGCGTGTGCGCATCGAACAGCATCTCGTGCCCCTGGCTCGGATAGGCCACCAGCCAGAACGCGCGGCTGGCACAGAGCTTCAGGTGTGACACCTGCACGCGGCGGTAGATGCCACCGACCACCAGCCCCTCTTCGCTCCAGTCGAACTGGAACGCCTCGCCCGGGGCGAAGCTCAGTGGCACGAAGGCGAGCAGTGCCTTGCCTTCCGTGCCACGCCAATCGCGGATGAAATCGGTGACGCGGCTGTATCCGCCCGTGTAGCCGTCCGCTTTGATCTGCGCGAACAGCATCTTGGCCGTACGCCGGTTCTCCTTGACGCGGTGGGCATCGGCCTCGAGCGCTTGTTCCAGGATGGCGTGATACGCGGTGAGCTTGCCGGGAACCGTACCCCGCCGGTACCTCGGCCGGACCGCCTTCGGCTCCGCCCTCAGCCAGGTGCGGACCGTGTTGCGCGATAACCCCGTGCGCCGCGTGATCTCGTGCAGCGACAGCTTGTCGCGTACATACATCCGTCGAATTCTTCCCAACATTTCCATGGTGATCACCCGTTCTGGCTCCTGCCTAGAAATTAGGCAGCAGCAGTGAAACACCTGGGTCAATTTTGGATCGGCACAACCCCTATGAGGGGGTCAGTTTTCGGTCGGCGCCAACAGGCGCGGGCCCGCGCGTCTCGCGCAGGACCTCAGGGCCGCCAAAGGCGCCGATTTCGATGTAACGCATATCCATCAGCGTGCTACCGCCCGCGCACGGTACACGGCCTTGGCGGGCCGGCCGCGACCACGCAGGATGCAGGCCAGCTCCAGATCAGCAATCTCCTCGTCAGTGGACATCGGTTGCGAGAAAACGAGATCCGGCACCTGATCTACGCCGTCCATGATGAATCCCGTATCGATGGAGCCTGGCGAGACCACCGAGGCGGTGATACCGCTGCAGGCAAGTTCCTCGGCTAGCGCAAGCGTGAAACCAACGTCTGCGGAACCACCGTGCATAAGTGCTCTGTGTCCGGCAATCGCACGCATGTGTTCTGGCTCCCTGAATAACATGGCGATTGTGGCACACCCCAACCGTTCCTCTGGTGTTGCAGCGCTCGGAGCGCGACACGCGCATGAAGACCCCAGCGGGGCTTGCTGGGGACCGCGTTGCCGCAAACCCCGCGCCTCAGGTAGCCTTGCCACGCCGCATGTGGGCAACGGTGTCGATCTACGCCTTGCGCGCGTGCGCACAGGGCGCAGGTAGCGACTACAGTAGACCATCAATCCCCGGGCGCCACGGGAGCAAGAAATGTCTGATGAGAACGCCAGCTGGAAACAGCGCTACGAGTTTGCGCTCGAAGCGATAGAGCGCAATGCCAAGGACCACCGTGAGTTCACACAGGAACTCGTCCGGGCATTGAACCGACTCTCGCTCGCCGCCGAGGGGCAGGATCCAGAGCTCGACCACGAGCTCCGTGACTTGCGCGCCTTCTTGCGCCTGAAGACCCTCTCACGCGATGTACTGGCGAGCAAGCTGGACGTTCTGGAGGAACAACTGCGCACGGTGGCGCGCCGCGAGCACACAGACAAGCGGATCGAGACGGCCATCAATAGCCTGCTCGATCAGGTGGAAGCTGCCCGACCGGGCCGCGAAACCGTGCGCGCCGCACAACTGCTGCGCCGCGAGATGCGCACGATCGATCCCCTGGATGTGCT
>CAMBYH010000120.1 GCA_945872065.1 Arsukibacterium tuosuense | reverse complement strand
AGACCGGGAGCCTCAGGGAGCGGCGGATAAGGTCAGTGAGGGATCCCATGGGCGCTACTCTATCCGGGAAATTCCGCCAGCGCCGGCACCACCCGCTCCCCCAGCAGCCGGATCGTGTCCGCCGGATTGGCATAGATCCGCAGCGCGATCTCCGTGAGCCCGGCCCGGGCAAAGGACCGCAGGCGCTCGATTTCCTGGTCCAGGTCCGCCACGGCGCAGGCCGACGTGCAGCGCTGCACGAGCTTGCTCACGATTTCCGGCGGCACGCCGTCGATGACATCGGACTTCTTGTTGTACGCGCGGAGCACGTGGTTGATGTTCTGGTTCACCACCGCCGCCTCGTCCGCATCCAGCACCTCGTTGATGTAGGGCGGGTACAAAGTGCCGCGCACCGCGAGCCAGATGCGTGCCTCCCGCTCGGCCTCCTCGAGAGTCTCCTTCACGTGCCAGGCCCAGAAATTGCTCAGCTTGAACGGGCGGGGATCCTTGCCCTCCTCGGCAAGAGTGCCGTCGATGATCGCCCGGGAGCGGCGCACGTGATCCACCACGAAGTCGCTGACCATCACCGCGTCCGCATGGCGGGGTGCGGCCTTCAGCATCTGGGGCCCGTTGGCGCCGATGTAGATGTCCGGCGGCGGGCTGCGCACCCAGGACGGGTTGTACCACTTCACCTCGAACAGCTCGCCCTTGTAGCGCACGGGCTCGCCGGTCCCGGCCTGCCGCAGGATCTCGGCGCACTCCCGCACGGCGCGCACCACCCGGGTGGGCGTGGCACCCATCGCCTGGGCGGTCCCGCCGCCGGCGCCGATGACGATCTGGGCGCGCCCCTTCGCCACTTCGTTCAGCGTGAGCAGCGAGCTGGCCATCTTCAGCGGGTGCAGCTCGAAGGGACTCACGGCGATGGGACCCAGGCGGATCCGGCGCGTGTTCATCGCCAGGGGCACGAAGTTGATGAAGGGATCCCGGGCGTCGTTCATGTTGGACACCCAGACGCCGCCGAGACCGCAGGCCTCCGCCAGTTCGCCGAGTTCCCGGACCCGCTCCGGGGAATTGTTCGACTCGAGGATGATGTCGATGCGCATGCGTGACAGCAGGATAAGGGTTGATGAAGGGCGATTACGATCCCTCAGGATCGTCCGTAGAATAACCCCGGGATAGCCCCTTTAACCAAGCAGGCGCGGCGCGCAACGGACGGGCGACGTTGCGGTAGGGGGAAGGCAGGGGCGTCGGTATCAGGTCAGTTTCAGCGCCGCGAACAGCAGGCCGATGGCCACCACCAGCATCGAACCCGTGCGCAGGGTGATAGTGGTGGAGATCGTCGCGGCCATGATCTCCATGGCCTTGCGGAGCAGGGCGCACTCCTGACGGATCAGTGCGGATTCCTGATGCAGCGCGGAACGGAGAAGTTGTAAATCGGCTTTCGTCGCGATTGTTGTCGCCATGTCACGCTCCATCGCGTCAACCACGGCCCTAATCTTGGACAGCCTTGGCCTTGTCGTTCGGGACATTGATGCTGACGAGGGCATCATACAGCCGCGGCCGCCCCAACTTGAAGTCGCATTATGCGACTTCAAGATTGCAAGATGCTGATTTGTAGGGTCTATCAAGAAGTCCCCGGGGAACCGCTGAAGATTCCGGCGGACCTGCTCGTTCAGCCTTCGGGTCGATACCCCATAGAGCTCAGCGAGATCGGAATCCAGTATCACGCGCTGCCCGCGCACCACGCGAATAGTCGCGGCAACCTCGGCCGGCGGTTGGGCTGGCTTGGGCATGCGCGCCAGCATGCGTAAGGGGCGGGGTCGATGCCAGTTGAGAAACAGGTCGATTGGTAGAGATTCTCTGACGTCCACTACTCCCACCAGTTGAGCTGATTGACGAGGCGCGCCGCCTCGGCCAGCTCGCAGCACCGGGGTAACTTGAGAACGACGGCGAGTCCGTTGCGAATGCCGGGTCAGGAATGCAGCGCCCTCACAACCATCTCCGGTTCCCGCTCCACGATGCGCAACAATGCGGCCGCCGGCCCCCGTGGTTGCCTTCTGGCCTGCTCCCAGTTTTGGAGGGTCTTTACACTGACGCCCATGAGGAGCGCGAATTCTGATTGGGACAGCCTGGTACGGGTGCGGATGGCTTTGACCCGCGACGTGGAGAATCGGTAAGCCCGCGAAGGCTTGCGCTTGCCCTGCGCAATCTGCCCTGCTTGCTTAAGGCTCGTTACCAGATCTGAAAACAGCTTCTTGTCCATCTTGCAATCTCCAGGCGCCCTAACGCCCCAAGGCCTTGACCAGCTCACGCAGCATGCTGATCTCGGCCGGTGACAGGTTCGTCTTCACGGACTTTCCGTAAGCGACCAACATGAGAATCGTGCCTTTGTCCTGACGCCGGTAGTAGATCACCCGGGCACCTCCCCGCTTACCCGTTCCGGGCCGCGCCATCCGCACCTTGCGGATTCCACCACCACCGGGAATCAGGTCGCCAGCCGCCGGCTTCTTGACCAGAACCTCCTGCAGCGCGCGATACTCCTCGTCTGTCGCCAGCGTCATGATCTGTTTGGTAAACAGCGGTGTTTCGACGATCAGCAACATTATGCCACTGTCCGCCAATGGCGGATAGCGATCGATATCACGCCACGGAGTTCTGGGATCTGGCCACCCATGTGACCACCCTACCCAGAGCTACCCGTTAGGGAACCCTGAGAAACTCAGCATCTGGTTGAGATTCTGTGACGACCTACCCCTGCTCCCACCAGTTCACCACCCACCGCCGCGCCAGCTCGGCATGCCATAGTGCCAAATACCGATCGTGACCTGCATGAGGGCGGGAGCCGGTGATACGCAAGCTTCCAAAAGTCATTGCTCATGCGGACTGGAGCACCCACCCGAAAAAGCGCTGGGTAGCGTCCGCGGTACGGAACGGCTCGGCATACGCCGTTGGCCCACCGGTCAACCTGGTGGATCCGGGCCGCTTCGTAACAACAGTGATCAGGCAAGCGGCTCCCGGCGCTGCGTTAATTGGCTTCGACTTCCCCATCGGCTTGCCCGAGGCCTACGCCCGGCGAGCTGGCATCCACAGTTTCCGTGAATTTTTACAGCAACTCGGCTCTGCACCCTGGCACGACTTCTTTGTGGTGGCGGAGCGCCCGCTGGAGATTTCCCTCCAGCGGCCCTTTTACCCGGCGCGGCCCGGGGGTACCGCACACGGGCATCTGCTGGCCGGTCTCGGTCTGGACACGATGGAGCAGCTTCTGCGCCGCTGTGAACGCCCCTATCCGGGGCGCAACCAGGCCTCTTCCCTGTTCTGGACGTTGGGCCCCAAACAGGTCGGTAAAGCCGCGATTGCCGGCTGGCAGGATGTCTTGCTGCCAGCGCTGCGGCCCGCTTCAGGACCTGTCAGCCTCTGGCCCTTCGATGGCGAACTGCGGGAGTTGCTGGACCAGGGTCGCTGCGTTCTGGCCGAGACTTACCCTGCCGAGGCCTGTCTGCATCTGGGCTTCAGCCCGCCGGGCAGGGGCTGGAGCAAGCGAAACCCGGCCGACCGTTGCGCCCAGGGGGAGCACATCCTCCGGTGGGCGAGCCAGCGGTCGGTTGGCCTGACACCGCCGCTGCTGGAGTTGATTACAACCGGCTTCGGCAACTCTCCAGAAGCTGAGGACGCCTTTGATGCGGTGGTTGGTGTGTGTTCCATGCTCGAGGTTGTACTCGGCTACCGTGAAGATGGGGCACCGGCGGATCCGGCGGTTCGGGACCTTGAGGGGTGGATATTGGGCCAGCGCGCTTAAGCGGCTTGAGCGAGCCTTTAATGAAGGAGTGTCGGCTCGTCACTCGGCATCCCTGGTGTCTCCCTCCACGGTCACTAGTGGGCGAAGGCTATCCACCAGGCTGGGGCCAATCCCCCGCACACGATCCAGCTCATCAACCGTCGCATAAGGACGACCGGTAACGATCAGCCTGGCAAGGGCGGGACCAATGCCGGGTAACGTTTCCAGTTCGTCGGACCCGGCCGTGTTGATGTTGACGATCAGCGAGCCCTCACTCGACCCAAACCCGCCCGCGACGTCGCTGACATCGCGAAAGAAGTAAATGCCGGCGGAACCGACAGCAAAGATACCCATGACAATCGCCAGGGCATTCTCCAGCTTGATCTT
>CAMBYH010000119.1 GCA_945872065.1 Arsukibacterium tuosuense | reverse complement strand
TCTGGTCGTACGCCGACACCTCGCCGCCAAACTTCGCCGCCATCACCTTGGTCAGCGCCGCTGTCAGCGTGGTCTTGCCATGGTCCACGTGACCAATCGTCCCCACGTTTACGTGCGGCTTCGTACGCTCAAATTTGGCCTTCGACATGTCTTTTCTCTCTCTGTTGTGTAGGTGCGGCGCTTGCCGCGATTCACGTTGTCTCTATAAACAAGGCACGCTGTGGAGCCCACAACCGGAGTTGAACCGGTGACCTCTTCCTTACCAAGGAAGTGCTCTACCGACTGAGCTATGTGGGCAAATACTCTGCCCCGATCCCAGCTCCTTCACCGATCTCCGCCACCTCACAAACTGGAGCGGGTGATGGGAATCGAACCCACGTCATCAGTTTGGAAAACTGAGGTTCTACCATTGAACTACACCCGCGGATATCAACTCCTCGCGAGGATGCTTTGTAGATCTTCCGGGACCGGCGGCTAAACATTCTTGGACCCACTTCTAAACTTCAGGGCCCTTCTTGACCTAGCTGTTGACCTAGCTGTCGACCTAGCTGTCGACCTACCGTGGCCTCCGCCTCACTCTTTGGTGGAGGGGGTAGGATTCGAACCTACGAAGGCGTAAGCCAGCAGATTTACAGTCTGCCCCCGTTGGCCGCTTGGGTACCCCTCCGCTGAGTTAAGCAGAGTATTGTCTGGCGCGAGCGTAGTCGCTGTCAACCTGTAGTGATCATGCCGGAAGAGGGACTTGAACCCCCAACCTACCGCTTACAAAGCGGTTGCTCTGCCATTGAGCTATTCCGGCCCACCCAACCTTGCCCAGCCGACGGACAAGAGTGCCTCACACACGCATTATAAGGGCTGCGCGGGCGGTCCTGCCCGCTGCTGATCAACGCCAGACCCCGATCGTGGGTTGGCGGCAGTGCCGGCCAGGCGCTCCACGCGCATGATGCGGTCGCCCGCCAGGCTCAGATCGGCGGGTTCGAGCCGCTGGTTCGGCCGGGGCTGAATGAGCAGCCACTGCTCCACCGTCAGCCGATAGCGATCCCGCATACCGACCTCAAACCCCAGGGCCCGCGCCACACTGGCCACCCGCTGCGCTCGGGCAAGTTCCTGAAAGACGCCGAGACTGAGCAGCGGCTGGGCCCCATCCTGCATCAGATAGGTGTCGGCGAGGCCACCAGCTATAAGCCTCTGGCGGGCCATTTCTGCCTCGGGAATCGAGGCGAATCCGCCAATCTGGACCCAGTGACCAAGCCAGGCCTGGGTATCCCGGGCGAAGGGGATCGCGTCGACCCCGCGAGCGGCTAACTGCTCTCCGGCCTGCCGCGACGCCGCAACGTCTGCGCAAGGGCCCAGCCCCAAGCAGGCCCCCGGAGCTGCTGCTGCTGACGCCTCGGCCGTCCCGGCCCGTGGGGGCTCCCCCTGACTGGTGGGGAGATCCGGCACCTTCGGGTCTGTGCCAAAGCTGAATAAAATCAGTCGGTTCGGCTGTTCAGCCGGAGCTGAGCGGGGTGCTGGATCAACCCACACCTGCCAGGCCGCAAATAGCAGGTTAGCGAGCAGGAGGGCCAGAAAAACACCGCGCATTAGTCCGCCACGTATTGGCGCGTCATGGTGGGGGATCGAAGCAGAGCGGGTCCAAAGCGAGGCCTTCCAGTACCAGCAGCGGTCGATGTTCAACTCGATACCCGGCACCGGGCGCGTCAGCGAAGCGCTGACGCGCCTCGGACAGTTCCGCCTGCAGAGCGGATGCCCCACCGCCTGTAATCACCAACAGTGGCGGCCCCGATCCGGCCAGAGAAGTCCTGTTCAACGGCTCCAGACAGTCCCGGACCAGACTGACCGTAGCCTGCAGGGCACCGTAGCGGATTGCCGCCCCGGTATCACGCCCCAGCAAAACCGGATGGTCGCGGAGAGCTACCTGGGGGCCGTCCCGGGGCTCGGTGCCGGCGAGCCGGGCCAGGTCGCTCGTGCCCCGCCAGAGGGCCGACTGCATTAGTTCCAGCCCCGGCAGGATCAAGCCCCCCTGGTGCTGACCAGTGGCGGTCACCAGATCGATAGTTGTCGCGGTGCCGGCATCGACCACACAGACGGGGCCGCCATAGCGGGCAAAGGCGGCGCAAAGGGCGAGCCAGCGATCAACGCCCAGCAGGCGCGGCTCGGTGTACCCGCTGCGGACCCCCGCCCCGGTCGCAGCGGAACTGGCCAGAACCGGGCTGACCCGGAAACGCTGGCGCAGACTTGCGGCGATCCGCGCTCCGGCCTCGGCACCCGCCACATTGGCGATCCGGATTTCGTCCGGGGACCACCCGCACTCCAGAAGAATTCGGAGTTCGGCAGCGTCGTCGAGGAACGCAGCACCTTCCGCCACGAAACCGTCTGGCGTGGCGAAGGCCCATTTGACCCGGCTATTGCCGACGTCTACCAGCAGTCTCAACGTTGCCACCTCAGGTCCCTGCAGTCACAGGGGGGCTCGCAGCGTAACGTCGCCAGCCACGATGGGGAAAATGCGTCCGTCAGCCTCGACCAGCAGTGCCCCATCGTCAGCGATACCCCGGGCGATGCCTGACAAAGTGTCTGCGCCACGGGTGACAACGACGGACCGGCCCGCGAGGTAATCATTCTGGCGCCAGACAGGCAGCACGTCAGGCCAACCCCGATCGCCAAAGCCCACCAGGCACTCGTGAAGCCTGTTGATAAGCGCGCCAACCAGGACGCTGCGGTCCAGGCCAGCGCCAGGCAGCAGGTCGTCGAGGGCGACGGCGGGCAAATGGCCGCCCTCCAGAAGGAGCGCAGTCGCGATGCCCGGCACGGGACGAACGTTGAGTCCGATACCTACAACCGCTCGCAGCGGGCCGCCGGACTCGCCGGATACATCTACCAGTATCCCTCCCACCTTGCCCCCCGCAGCCATCACGTCGTTGGGCCACTTCAGCTGGACGCCGCCAACGCCCAGCTGCTGAAGTGCACCGATAACCGCGACGCCGGCGACCAGGCTGAGAGCCGGCAAGTCCCGGGGAGCGCTCTCGAAGGACCAGGCCACGGACAAGCACACGCCGTGACCCGGGGGCGAAAGCCAGCGGCGCCCGCGGCGCCCACGCCCCCCAGTCTGGTACTCGGCTGCGACTGCCCGAATCTGTCCCGGGGGAGGGGCCGGCTCGGCGGCCAGACGGGCGTTCGTCGACGGGGTGACGAGCAGCACCTCGAGCAGCTGCATGCCCGCGCGAGTGACCGGGGTCAGTTCGTCACGAATCCTGACAGGATTCAGCAGGTCCAGCGGCCGATCCAGACGGTAGCCCCGACGACGTTCTGCTAGCACCTCCAGACCGAGGGACCGAAGGGCGCGCACCTGTTTCCAGATGGCGGCCCGGGACACGGCCAGGGCTTCACCCAGCGCGCTGCCCGAGTGCCACTGGCCGTCGGCGAGCAAATCCAGGACAGCCGGCCAGGCTAGGGCCGACGGCGCCATAACATGGCCCTTTCGAGCCGGTTCTCCCGACCTGCCCGGAGGCGCTGGATGTTGTCCCGGTGGGTGAAGCAGATGAACAGTGCCAGCCCAACGAGGAACCAGAACATCTCCCGATTCTCGGCCAGCTGCGTCAGAGCCACCCAGACGGGCAGGACTGCGACCGCAAGGATGGTGGCCAGCCCCACGAAACCGGTGGCAATGAGCACGAGAGACCACACAACAACGGCCGGGAGAGCCAATGGTGGCGCGATGGCGAGCAGCGCCCCGATAGCCGTAGCGGCACCCTTGCCGCCCTTGAAATCGAACCAGACCGGGTAACAGTGCCCCACGACAGCAGCGCCCGCACAAGCCAGGGTAAGCCAGGTTCGGTTGACGTCCGGATCCAGGGGTACGCCAGGCAAAGCCAGTGAAGGCAGCAGCCACGGCGGGAGATAACCCTTGCCGACGTCGATCACCATGACGCGGAAAGCGAACCACTTTCCCTGGGTACGGAGGGCGTTGGTGCCCCCGGCATTCCCGCTGCCAAGCGTCCTTATGTCGACGCTGCCGGTCAGCTTGCTTAAGATCAGGGCACCGTTCAGCGCACCGACCAGGTAGCTGAGTAGGACCTTCAGACCCAGTTCGAGCATGGAAAAATTCTAGCACCCTCTAGCCGGCACCTAGGGCATTCCCAGCCAGGCGTTGCGCCGCGTAATCATCTCGGGGTCCGCATTGGCGTCCAGCGTGAGGTAACAGGTGTCCCGCGGGCCGGCCACCGGCTGACAAAGCACTTGCAGGAGTTGCTGGTCCCGGAACACATGGCAGGTGAGCTCGGCGCCCGGGGTCAGCCGGTCAAGTAACGCTTCCCAGTTGTCCGGGGCGATCCGCCGGCCCGCCAGCGCCAGCAGTTCATCACCTGCCGAAAGGCCGGCCTGCTGCCCGGGGCTGCCAGCGGCGACGTGGCTGACGCGCACCCGACCGTCTACCGACTGAACCTTGATGCCCAGCCAGGCCCTCGGTCGA
>CAMBYH010000118.1 GCA_945872065.1 Arsukibacterium tuosuense | reverse complement strand
ATCGCGCCGGTCGGCGCTCCTACCGCGCGTTCCCGCAGGGCCCGACACCTTCCGGCAGGACGCCCTCCCGCAGCAGCTGCAGGTTCACCGCGGCGCGCGTGTACCCGGGGTCCAGCGTGAGCGCTCGCTGCCAGGCGGCCGCCGCGCGGGGGAGGTCGCACTGGTCAGCGAGTGCGACGCCCAGGTTATTGAAGGCCCTGGCATTGTGGGGAGACTGGCCCACCACATCGCGCCAGAAGGTCACCTCGTCCCGATAGACATCATTGCGCAGGTGGGTCGCCAGGCCGGTGAGACCCAGGACGAGGGCGAAGGCAACCACCGCGAGACCTGCCTGGTACACAGCCAGTCGGCGGATCGCGGCCGCCAGGAGCAAGGAGGGACCGACCAGCGCCACATAGAGCTGGCGATCGTTCACGAGATCGAGTCGGGGGAGCAGCGAGTTGGTCGGGGCCAGCCAGAGAAAAAACCACAGTACGGCAAACGCCGGCAGGGGAAACCGCCGCAGATTGGTCATGGCCAGCCCCACCGCGACCACGATGGTGATCAGGGTCAAGGCGCCCTGAACACCGAGGTCGAGACTCACGGGCAGTGCCGGGTCGGCGTTCATGCGGTCGATGTTCAGCAGCTGACCCGCGAGGTAGCGAATGCCCTCGGTCTGGGCCAGCAGATTCTCCGCAAGCGAACGGGTAGCAAGACTGCTGGCAAGGAAATCGCGGTAGGCCGGCAGCGAGAAAGCGAGAACGAGGGCCAGGCCCAGCAGGAGCCAGTGCACGCCGGTCCTGCCCACGGCAGCGCGCCAGCGGAACGGACGGGACGCGTCAGCGGCCTCCCACAGGAGAAGGACCGCCGGGACTATGGCAGCCGGCTCCTTCGTGGCGATGCCCGCGAGCATCAGCAGGGGCGAAACCAGCAATAGCCCAATGGGGTGGCCTGTCCCTTCACGGGCGTTCACCCAGGCTGCAACGCTACCCAGGGCAAACAGGGAACTGAGTGCCGTGGAGCGGCCGGATGCGTAAGTCACCGCCTCCGTCTGGACCGGGTGCAGGACAAACAGCAGCGCGGTCGCCAGCGCCAGCCACCCTGCGGCGGCGGGCGTCTCGCCAAGCTGGGTTGCAAAGCGGCGTATCAGAAACAGTATCAGCAGACCATTGCCCGCGTGAATCACTACGTTCACGGTATGGAAGCCCCCGACACCCGCCCCGCTGGCATGGTTGAGGGCGTAGCTCAGCTTCAGCAGCGGGCGCATTCCCGGCAAGGAGTCCCACCAGGCTGCGAGACTCTGGACCCGCGGATCCCGGACGATCACGTCCCAGTCATCAAATTGAAAAACAGCCTGCAACGCATTGGCGTAGGCAAGGCAGACGACGAGGACCACCAGAAACGCCGGCCACCAGCGCTGCACGGGACTAATGGCGGCTGGCATCGAGCGCTGCAAAGGCATCCTCAACGAGAACGGCGGCGGACCACCAGCGGTTTGGGGCGTTCAGCAGAATGATCAGCACTTCATCGTCTCCGCGGCGCACGAGAGCCGCCAGGCATTTACCAGCGCGGCCAGTGAATCCGCTCTTGATGCCGACCGTTCCCGAGACCCGCTCAAGCAGGAGATTGCCTGACTTCAGCTGGAAGCGGCGGCCATTCACGGTAGTCACTGCCGCTGCTGCCTGCCCGACGATGCGCGCAAACTCAGCATTGGTCATGGCTAGCCGGGCCAGCCGCAGCAGGTCGGCGGCAGATGACACGTGGCCCTCGGCGTCCAGCCCACAGGGGTTGCGAAAGCGGGTGGCCAGGAGCTTGAGCTGCGCAGCCTTGCGGTTCATGCGGGCGACAAAGGCCGACACACTGCCGGCCGCGTGCTCGGCAAGAGCCAGACAAACGTCGTTGGCAGACGCCACCAGCAGGGCCGTCAGCGCGTCCCGGGCACGCAGCTGGTCGCCGGCCCTGAGCCCAAGCCGGGAACCGGAAGCACTGGCGGCAAGCGGACTCACGGTAATGATCTCCTCGGGGGCCCACTCCTCCAGGAGCACCACAGCCGTCATGATTTTCGTGAGTGACGCGGGCGGCAGCGACTGATCTTCAGCGCGAGCCCAGAGCACGGCACCGTTAACGGCCACGAGATAGGCGGCCGCCGCCTTCGGATACGGGTCAGGGGCATTGACTGCTTCGGAGGGGAACTCCGCACGGACAAGGCCGACCGCGACGAGCAGCGCCGCGACCGGGATCGGGAACACGCAGGCCCCCGGCCCTAGCGCCCGAAAAGTCCCTTGAGGCGCTTGGCCCCTTCCTGCAGGACGCTCTCCTTGGTCGGCATCGGGCTATCGCCAGCGGCATCGCCGCCACTGCCCTGCATCATGCTGCGTGCGTAGCTGTTGCAGAAGTCCCGGTACTTTTCGGCCGGGGGAGTGCTGAAACTCCGGCCGGCACACTCCCGCTGTGCGATGGGCTGGGCCAGAGCCGGACACTGCGCGCCGAGAAAGTTCAGATCCTCAGTTTTGCTGGCATCTGCGCAGAGCCGCTCCCGAAGCGACTCCGGCTGTACCCCGCAGAACTTCGCCGCTTCGGGCAGGGTCCCGGAATCCATCATGGCCTCGCCCGTCGGCTGACGGGCTGCGACGTCGGTGAAGCCTGCCTTCGTCCCCAGGCGATCACAGAGCTGTTTCTTGTACTTCGCGTCACAGTTCAGGGTCGTCAGCAGCGCCGGCAACATCTGCGCCGGTACGTCAGCACAGGCCTGGGCCATGGCTGCCTGGCCCTGCGCCTCGACGGCTGCTACCTGCTTCTTCAGCTGGCTGGCATCACAGGAGCCGATACGCTTGCCCTTTGACGACATTTTCATGGTGTCGCCGTCCATGGTCATCGTCACCACCGAGGCATAGCTTTCCTTGCCCTGGTAAGTCATCTCTCCCGAACCAGAGCCTTCGGGGCACTTCACCTTGTAGCTGAACTTCCCGGGCGAACGCTTTACATCGCTAACCTCGCACCGGTCGTCCTTGGCGGCCATCGCCTCAGGACCTTCCGCGCTCACGGGGGCGCAGACCTGCTGGGTGCTGCCCGGCATCTTCATGCCGGCGGCCTCCATGGAGGTCGTAACCTCCCAAAGATTGCCGGGTTCCTGGGCATAGCCGGGCGACCCAACCAGGACTAGTGCGAAAGCGGCGAGGGACAGGCGCATGGCGGATCTCCGGAGCGGCAGGATGGGTACGGAAGTATATGCCGGGGCCGGATCGGGAAACCCCTTCTGTCAATTCAGCGCACCGCCGGCAGTCCAGAGGCGCAGGTTTGTCTGCCTGGCGATCAGCCCGAAGTCCTTGTCGATAGTCAGCAGCATGAGCCTGTGACGCAGACACAGCTGCGCCAGCAAGGCGTCGATCGTGCCGATCTGCACCCCTGCCTTGCGGCAGGCATTGCGGAGTTCTGCAGCCGCAATATGGTCGCGCCGGTCGGGAACCACCAGTGGCAGGCTGGAGAAATGCCCGATGATCTGTGTCCGTGCCTTGGGACCTGAGAAGCCCTGCAGCAACTCCTGCAGGACGAGACCTGTCGTGAACAGCTGCTCACCGCGGTCAAGGGCCATTACCAGTGCGCCGACCTCGGCACCCTGACCCGGGACATCGCGCCGCAGAGCGAGGGACCAGACACTCGTATCGACGAACAGACCCATTACCGGGCACGTTCTGCCTTGTAATCGAACCCCTCATCCCATTCGAGCTGCCCGAGCAGTTCGCGCAGGCGCTTCTGGCCGCGACGGGCAATGAATTCCTGCAATGCCTTGGTCACTGCAGCCTTCTTCGTTTTTTCACCGCTGACGGCCAGAGCCCTTTCGATGAGTTCAGCGTCTATATCCAGATTGGTCGCCATGTGTGCACCTCCACACAGAATCCTACACAATACGGACGGGCAATACCACCGGCGAATGCCGGTATTTCGACCTGAATTGACTGGCTGTAGGATGCGAACATGGCCGAACTGGATGACCTGAAACACCGACTGCGGGACTTCGCTTTGGCCCGGGACTGGGAGCAGTTCCACACTCCCAAGAACCTGGCCATGGCGCTGGTAGCGGAGGCGGGAGAGGTGGTCGAGCACTTCCAGTGGCTGACCGCGGCAGAGAGCCAGGCCCTGGATCCTTCGAAACGGGCCGAGGTGGCCCTGGAACTGGCGGATGTCCTGCTCTATCTGGTCATGCTGGCAGACCAGCTCGACGTTGACCTGGCGGACGTGGCCCACCGCAAGATCAACCTCAACGAAAAACGTTTCCCGCCCCGGCCAATCCCGTAGGAGCGCCTTCAGGCGCGATCCTCACGGCCTCAGAAGCACGCCGGAATTTCCGTCACCGGCTTCGCAAAGAACGCCAGGGCATTCACGACCACCAGAACGTAGATCAGCAGGGCACCAGGCCGGCGGTCGTGGGCCACGCCCCTGATGCTGCCAGCCATGCCGTAAGCCGGCGCCAGCAGAGAAAGGTTCAGGTACTTCA
>CAMBYH010000117.1 GCA_945872065.1 Arsukibacterium tuosuense | reverse complement strand
ACGAGGCCGCAGAGAATCGGGCCGAAGATCATGCCGACGGTGGGCGCCGCGGACAGCAGTCCGGCGACAGCGCCCTGCTCTTCCCGTTCCACGCTGAGACTGCCGGCGGCGTTGAGTCCCGGCGCCGTGAAGCCAAAGCTGAGTCCGAACAGACCGTAGCCCGCGTACAGCGAAATCACTCCCGGACCGAAGGCGAGCAGCAGCAGGGCAAGCGTCATCACGCCGAAGCCAGTCTTCAGCATGGTGGCCGGTGAAGCCTTCCAGCGCTGCAGGACCACCGCCTGGACGAACACCGTGACGAAGGCCATGGAAAGCATCGCCAGCATCATCGTCCGCTGGGCAGCAGTGGTGTCCGTGACGCCAAAGCGGTCTGCAATGTAGGCCGCAGTCACCGTCTGCACGCCGGTGAAGGTCCCGAACACCACGACCCAGCCCACGAGGTACGGGAAGATGCGCGGGTCCGTGATCCGGAGCCGCAGATCCTGGGCGGCATCAGCGCGCCGGGGCGGTTCCGGCAGGGCCACATAGGCCCAGACGCCGGCGGCCAGAGCCAGGCCAGCGGCGGCATACATTGGAAACAAGGGGCTGATGACGGCCAGCGCGCCACCAAAGGCCGGGCCAATGATGGTGCCAAGGCCCCCGGACATCGCGACCAGCGCCATCCCGGAGGACCGGGACTGCTCATCCGTGGTGTCCGCGATGTAGGCCGTGGCCGCGGGGTTGATCCCGCCGACGACCAGTCCGTAGGCCATGCGTAACACGAGCAGCAGGGCAAACAGTGAACCTGCGCTCACGATGCCCATCAGGCCCAGCTGTACGCCAAAGGCGAGCAGCCCATAGCCCACGGCATAGCCGGCGAGGCCAATCAGGTAGACCGTCCGCCGGCCCAGCCGCTGACTGGCCCTGCCCCAGCGGGGCGCCGAGAACGCCAGCATGACGTTGGACGCCGCGATGATGAACCCAAGCTGCCCGGTCGAGATATCGAGCTTCAGGGCCAGCGGCGCGAAAATCACGAAGAGTAGCGACTGGCCCATCCCGTAAGTGATGAGACCGACGAGCAGGATCAGCCGATCCCGCGGCAATGCATTGGCCACCGATGACTCCCGAAGACTCCAGCGGACGGGCCAGGGCTGGGCCGCGCCGGTCGCTAGGATAAGCGAATTCCGACGAGTCAGGGGCTAACGTCGACCGCGCGCCGCCGGGTGTAGGGCACCACTTCCAGGTGCCTTTCAGCCAGATGGCTCACCTTCAGCTGTCGCCAGTAGTCGGCCGTCAGCAGGTCAGCGTGATGGCGCAGGAATTCCTCCCGCAGGTCGCCCCGCAACCCGAGGAACTCGAGGAACTGTTCCGGGAAGACATCGGTGGTGCCCACAAAGAACCAGGGCTCCGCCCGCATCTCATCCTCGTCATCCCGGGCCGTGGGCAGGTCCCTGAACGTGCACTCGGTGACCAGGCACAGCTCGTCGTAGTCGTAGAACACCACGCGCCCGTGCCGGGACACGCCGAAGTTCTTCAGGAGCAGGTCCCCGGGAAAGACATTGCTCAGCGCCAGGTCGCGGATCGCCTGCCCGTAGTCACGAATCGCCCGGCGCGCCGCGTCCGGGCTCGCCTCCCGTATAAAGACATCCAGCGGCTTCATGCGCCGCTCCATGTAGAGATGACTGATGATCAGGTCGTTGCCGTCGAGCCGACAGGTGGCCGAGGACGACGTAAGCAGCTCTTCGAGCAGTTCAGGGGCAAACCGGGCCTTTGGAAAGCGCAGCTGCCGGAACTCCTGGGCATCCACCAGCCTGCCGACCCGGTCGTGCTGGAAAACAAACTGGTACTTCTCCATGACCTCTTCCCGGGACGCCGTCTTCGGCTCTGCGAAGCGATCCCGGATCACCTTGAACACGAGCTCCGAGGAGTACAGCGTGAAAACGATCATCACCATGCCGCGGATGCCTTCGGCATGGACGAAGGAGTCGGTTGACCTCGCCAGGTGGCGAAAGAGGCTGCGATACCGCTCAGTCTTGCCCTGCTTGGCCCGGCCAAGCACGGTGTAGATCTCGTCCACCGGCTTGCCCGGCATGATGGCGCTCAGGTAGCGCACGGCAGGCTCTACTGCCGGCAGGTCAGCGTGAAAGTAGGACCGGGAGAAGCCGAAGAGAGGGCGGACTTCGTACTCGGACATCATCACCGCATCGGCCACGATGCCGCTGTCCGGGTGCGCAAAGGCGATGATCAGTGGCAGCGTCCAGCCGTCCCCCGCGACCTTGCCGACCAGGAACGCCCGGGTTGCCCGATAGAACACCGGCTGGAGAACTTCGAGCTTAAGGCCCTCCGTGCTGAGGAGCCTGGCGCTGAGCACGGCTGCAATCTCGTCAGCAACGAAGTGAGCCGCTGCCGATGGATCTGCGTAGTGCCGGGCCCAGGGCGCGCCCGACAGGAGGTGCTCGACGGCGGCCAGCAGTGGGCTGCCGTGTCGTGCCGCACGCACCGGTAAATCACCTGGCTGGGGGGCTGCGTGGCTCTCCCCTTCCTCGTCGGCCACGCTGGCGAATTCCACATCCCGGTTCATCCCGACGGTCTTGAACACCTTGCGGGTTAGCGAGTTGAAGAACGTGGCATCGAACTTGCGATCGGGGCACGTAGCTATCAGGCTGGCAAACTCTGCCTTGATCTCGCGCCAGGTGGACTCCTCGGCGATGTGCCGGCCCAGGCGCCCCACCAGGTCCGCCAGGCACTTCTCCACGCGACGGTCGTAAAGCTCGATCCGCTCGACCGCATCACGCTGGCCGAGCTGCCACTCCCGCTCCACGAACCGGCGCTCTGCCCGGCGGGTGATCGCCCGGAAGGCGTGGTTATAGTCCTCGAAGGCACCAAAGATCTCGGCTGCGGTCCGGCGTGACAGCTCCTGGACCATGGCTTGCGCGCTAGACCCGTCCATCTCGCAGTTGCCGGCGCTGGTTCACGGCAAGACGATCAGTGGCCATCGGCGCCATGAAACTGCTCCGCTTCCGTGCTGCCCTTCATGGCCGTCGTGGACGCGTCGCCGGAGATCACGGTCTGGACGGCATCAAAGTACCCGGTGCCGACAAACGCCTGGTGCTTGGCGGCGCGGAACCCGTGCTGCTCGTTGGCAAACTCCCGTTCCTGCAGTTCGGAGTAGGCGTGCATGCCCGTCTGCTTGTAGGCCCGTGCGAGTTCGAACATGGAAAGATTGAGCGCGTGCCAGCCGGCCAGAGTGATGAACTGATAGCGATAACCCATGTCGGCCAGCCGCTCCCGGAACTCCTTCAGCTTCTCGGCCGGGAGGTTGGCCTTCCAGTTGAAGGACGGAGAGCAGTTGTAGGAGAGCAGCTTGCCGGGAAACTTCGCGTGGATGGCTTTGGCAAAGCGCTCTGC
The DNA here is from genome assembly GCA_945872065.1 of Arsukibacterium tuosuense. Taxonomy (GTDB): domain Bacteria; phylum Pseudomonadota; class Gammaproteobacteria; order Steroidobacterales; genus SHZI01. The sequence continues at coordinate 1,101 of CAMBYH010000117.1, read as the reverse complement.
CTGGGCCAGGTCAGGCTTGGACGTCTCGCACCAGAGCAGGTCGGCATAGGGTGCATAGGACAAGCCGCGGTCGATGGCCTGGTCGAGGCCCGCGCGAACTTCGTAGAAACCGTCGTTGGTCCGGCTGCCCGTGAGGAACTTCTGATCACGCTTGTCGAAGTCTGCCTGCAGAAGATTGGCGGCATCCGCATCGGTACGGGCTATCAGTACCGTCGGCACTCCCATGACATCGGCAGCGAGACGGGCAGCCACTAGTTTGTTGATCGCGTCCTGGGTCGGCACCAGAACCTTGCCACCCATGTGGCCGCACTTCTTGGCGGATGACAGCTGGTCCTCGAAATGCACGCCGGCTGCGCCGGCCCGGATCATGGCCTTCATCAACTCAAACGCGTTAAGGTTGCCGCCGAAGCCGGCCTCGGCGTCGGCGATGATCGGCGCCAGCCAGTCGATCTTGCTGTTGCCGTCCATGTGGTGAATCTGGTCCGTGCGAAGCAGGGCATTGTTGATGCGCTCCACCATCTTGGGCACAGAGTCCACTGCGTAGAGACTCTGGTCTGGATACATGTCGCCACTGCTGTTGCCGTCGCCGGCGACCTGCCAGCCGGAGCAGTAGATCGCCTTCAGTCCGGCCTGGACTTCCTCGACGGCCTGATTGCCGGTCAGGGCGCCCAGCGCGGAGACGACCTTTTCCGAGTGCAGCAGGCTCCAGAACTTCTCCGCGCCGAGCCGCGCGATGCTGTACTCGATCGGAACAGAACCCCGCAGCCGGACCACGTCCTTGGCCGAATAGGGGCGGGTGATGCCCTGCCACCGGGGACTGGTCGCCCAGTCGCGCTGAATCTGTTCTGCTGAATTATTGTTGGCCATGGGGATGCTTCCGGTTGCGTTCCGTGAGATTCAACTCTACGATAAATCCGAGCAAAATTTCACAGTAGAAATTTCACACTGTAAATTTCACAAACTAATCCTGGTCGCAATCCATGCCAGGTCGGCAGCGCAATGGGTTGACCCTGCAGGATCTTTCGGCGCGCTGTATCCAGGTGGATGCCGCCGTGCCCCCCTCCATTTCCTGCCTCAGCATGATCGAGACCGGGCAGCGCA
>CAMBYH010000116.1 GCA_945872065.1 Arsukibacterium tuosuense | reverse complement strand
GTCTGCTCGATAACCATCGGTACGAGACCGAGTGCCGTGGTGTCCATAGCCATGTTTACCATCCCTGTTACGTTTAAGTGTCCGATGCCGGGCCCTAGCCAGTAACCAGCGCGCGAAACGTCGTTGGCCGGGGCGTGAGTACAGCGCGGCCGGACAGCCAGTCGACCACCTGCTCTTCGAGAACCGCGTTTTCCACCTGTGTCAGGAGCTGCGCGGTCTGGTAGTAAAGCTTCCGGATCTCCTCCGGCTTTTCATAGCCGCTGGAGAGCCGCTCAATGCGCTCGCGGACTTTTTCCCGGTCGACCACCAGTTCCTGTTCGCGAATCAGGGCGCCAATCAACAGACCGAGACGCACCCGCCGCTCTGCCGTCTGACGAAATGACTCCAGGGCTGGAGCCGCGGCAGCATCTGTTATGCCAAGGTTTCGCATGGCATCCGCCTGCAGTGAGGTGGCCTCCTGCTCAACCAGGACGATGGGGATGTCTATGGGGTTGGCAACCAGCAACTGCTCCAGCAACTGACGCTTGACGTCGGCTTTGGCGCGAGCCGCAAACTCATCGGCCATGTTCTTGCGCAGGTCCAGAACGAAGTCGTCCTTCGCACCACTCTCCACTCCAAAGCTGCGGATAAACTCCTCGTCAAGTTCAGGCAGATGCTCTTCGGCAACTTCACTAACCTGAACACTGAAATCAGCCGCCTGGCCTGCCAGCGTCTTGTTCGGGTAGTCTGCGGGAAACCGCACGACAATCTCCCGGCTGTCGCCAGCCTTCAAGCCGACAAGCTGCCGCTCAAAATCCTCAATCATCCGGCCGGCACCAAGCTGGATCGTCACGCTCTCGCCCGTGCCTCCCTCCATCGGTCCGCCATTCAGGCGACCCTGAAAATCGACAACGATACGGTCGCCAACGCGCGCCTCGCGGGCCGCCGGATGCCAGTGACTGCGCTGCCTGCGCAGGTTGTCGGAAATAAAGTCGATGTCCTCATCGTCAAAAGCGGGCTCAGGAAGACTGGCGGACGCTGCCTCAAGTCCCTGCACGGTGAATTCCGGAAAGACTTCAAAGGAGGCCGTGTAGGAAAAATCGACGCCCGGAGCGCCGGCATCGGGCGCTGCATCGATCTGGGGGTCACCCACCGGGCGCAGCTGTTGCCCGTTAATAGCCTCGTTATAGGTCGACTGCACGACGTCCTGAAGGACTTCTCTGCGGACCTGGTCGCCAAAGCGCTGACGAATCACCCGCTCCGGCACCTTGCCCGGGCGATAACCCTTGATGTTGGCCGTGCGACCGACAGATCGAAGGCGGGACTCCACTTCAAGATCAATGCGCTGGGCCGGGACGCGAACCTGAAGCCGCCGCTCAAGCGCCTGACCCGCCTCCAAAGAAACCTGCAATTCCTCTATCACTCTCTCGACTTCCTGAACCGACTGCATAACAAAAACCTTCCCTGCCTGATTGCACCCGCCAAGATGTTGGTGCGAAAGGAGAGACTCGAACTCTCACGGGTTACCCCACAGGAACCTAAATCCTGCGCGTCTACCAGTTCCGCCACTTTCGCGCGTGGCGTCTTGAGGCGGCATATGTCCGGTCATTATACCGGACAGCCCCCTGCTCACCGGAGCCTGATGAGACACCTCAAGATGCGCTCAGGCACGTCCAGCGGCGCAGCACCCAAGCCTCGCTATCGCCGCCTAAAGGTTTATCTTACTTTATATATTACATAACTTTACGAAACATTTCTGAAGCCACTTGCGGGACCACCCGGAGGCCGAAACTCGTGCGACCCAGGCGTGCGTCAGGTGGTGGGCTGCCGATTTGACGGGCCAGCAGCCGGCAGGCTGAGAGCTGGCGCGAAGGGAGAGGAAATGGTGGGCCGTGTAAGACTTGAACTTACAACCAATGGATTAAGAGTTTGCGAAGCCAGCGCATAGATACAGGGTTTTCCCCTTTGCAGTTCAGCGGCTTAGGCGCTGTGGCTTACTCTGCATTTATGTAGGAAAACGTGCCTTATTCTGCCTGCTGTGTAGCGTGATTTGTGTAGTGGCTTTCAGGCTCAGACGCTGAACCTGCGCAAACCGGCTGCCGAATCGATCCACCAGTGGCAACCCTGGCGGCGATCAACCGGGCCAAAGACGCTGACGGGCAAGACCCGGGTGGCTCGTAATGCGATCAAGCACGGGGACCGCACCGCTCTGGCGATTTCTCAACGCCAAGCGCTTTCTGGTCTGCTTCGGCAGATGAAATGCTTAGGACTGACGGAATGGCAGGAGCGCGGTAACCACTAAAATTCGGGGCCTATGCACTGACCGTTAAGCACGCTGCCATAACAGCGCTTAGGCGCCGCCCCTGGATGAAGAATCGAGCCGTGGCAGACGCCGTTGACAACGGCGCCGATGCAGTCAGACGCCGGATACATCGGGGTTCCCGCGAGCCCGTCCGCTCCTGGCACTTGTGCGCCGCTTTGGCGGGCACTCGGTATGCCCCGCTGTTGCCCTCGATAGTCAAAGACCGCAGCGATGCATTGGGGTGAGTCCGGGTTGTCCGGCCCGTAGCCAGAGGCTTTGCAATACGCCTTGGCGTAGGCCATGTCCTGCGACACCTGCAGCTCTGCTGCTTTCTCCACCATTGCTGTGCAGCCCGAGGCCACAACAGCGACAGCCAAGACAACGAGCAAATCCGTAATGCGGGCGGGCGACATAGCCATATAGTAATCATCCCGAGCTTGGTTAGCCGGGCCACAAACAAGAAACCCGCCGAAGCGGGTCTCCAGGTTAGCCTGTGGGTAGCCGTTAGCTGCTGACTCGCCGCCGCATCACGCCAAGAGCGGAGCCGAAGAGTCAGACGGGGGCAGGGGTAAGCGCAAGGGATCTGGTCCGAATCGGTTGGGACCCTCTGTCCCCTTGAGGAAGCCATTCTCAATGAGTGACCAGATATACCCAACGATTGGAACAAGGATGATGAGCGCCCACCAGCCGGACTTATCGCGGTCGTGCCACCGTTTGACGCTGACCGCGAAACCTACCCAGATTATCAGGATGGTCAATAAAAGAATGCCGATCCAAGTCCAGAAGGTTATTGGATCCATTGCGTTTCCATCACGGATAAGCAAATCCTGGAGGCCCCACGAAAAGACGGCCAACGCCACTCCGCCAAGGAACTGCACCCTCCACCAGTCTCCCCGCCCGATTCGGCCCTGAATGCCGAATAAAAAAGCGGTCAGATCCATAGTCCGGGAGACAAGTTCGCAGGACTTTGCGTGTTCCGATGCGGGCGTCCATTTCTCCAGCGGATCACTCCTAACCAACGTAGCTCCGGTGATATTGCCCAGGCGAACCGCGTCGGCGAACTCGGACTTTGTCTGGATGTCCCTCTCTGAGCCATCCGCATCAATCATTTGCATGAACATTGATAACCCCCTCACTTTCAAGACGCTGGCACCAAAGCACGTGAAGCCGAGTCACCATCGAACGTCGATACCCGACCGGATCTGAGTGCACCTGCGTTCGACGCCCTACACGCAAGATGCAACTGGTGGAAGCGCCTGAAATACCCAGTTTCGCCGCTGGCCCCGGTGCCACCCTGGCCCTAGTGTCTCGGTATGGACCCCGACTACATCGCCTTCCGAGCCCTGCTCCAGCAGGCTCAGGCTGACCCCGTGTTGGCCGCTGAACTGACCCGTGCTATGCAGGAGGGCTGGCCCCTGTCACGGGTGCTGTCCCTCGCATCGTCGGTGGACGGACCTGCCAGTGACCCAGGGTCCCGCACTCCTGACACCGGGGGCGGCGACCGATGAACGCTTCCTGCCCCCAGCCACTGGCCACGAGCTGGGCCAGGTCGAGCACCACCCACCGCTGACACTTCGGGCAGCACGCGGCCAGCTTGTGATCGCACTCTAGGAGCGCGGCGTAGGTGTCGAGGGTGGTCAGCTTACCGACCTACCTTATCTCGATTCTTTATCGCGTTGACCACTAAACGAACAAAGTAGACCAAACAGACGAGACCCACACCCTGAACCAACGCGGATACCAGCGCCTGGATTGCGTGGCTGGGGTTGATCAGGAAGGAGATTAAACACACCAGCGCGATACCCACTCCTATCGCAATGTTCTCACCTGCGCCACCTCGAAACGTAAACGCAGGCGTCGGAGTGGCCGGAGTGGACAGGTGTCCCTGTGGGCTGAAATCCCCCGAATAAGGCGCCCCTACGTGAAAGCCCTCGCGAACCCAAGCATTGATCCTCCTTCCAATAAGCGGTACCGCGAATCCGAGGACCAGTCCGCCGAGGCCCGCAAGCAACACTTCCCCCGCTTCGAGATCATAGCTCGCCCATGCAACAAGACCAGCTGCGACCAGGGCCGTACTGGGTGACACCGCAAGCGCGATACGTCGCCAGCCAAGATGATTCTCTGAGGCGTAGAGACGGGCCAATGCGATCAGACCGACCAGACAAAGAAATCCGAACAAAACCGATGCGATATCGAGTGAACTCGCAAATCTCTCAACGTAGTAGGCCGCAAACGGTCCAGGTTCAACCGCCCTGCAAAGTTCCGGTTGAATTACACATGCGAA
>CAMBYH010000115.1 GCA_945872065.1 Arsukibacterium tuosuense | reverse complement strand
CTGATGCTGGTGTGCGCCTTCGGTGGTACGGACCGCGTATTGGCCGCCTATCGGCATGCGGTGGCGAGCCGGTACCGCTTCTTCAGCTACGGTGATGCGATGTTTCTGGAAAGAGCGCCCGTAGGAGCGCCTTTAGGCGCGAATCTTATTGGTATCGCGCCGGTCGGCGCTCCTACGGGTTGCCCATGAAGTTTCAGGTTCTTGGCACGGACGGTGAGGCCCGCCGCGGTCGTCTGACACTGGCGCATGGTGAGGTCCAGACCCCCGTCTTCATGCCCGTCGGCACCTACGGCACGGTGAAGGCCATGACGCCGGAGACCCTCGAAGCACTGGGCGCCGAGATTATCCTGGGTAATACGTTTCACCTGATGCTCCGGCCCGGTGGCGAGATCATTCAGTCACTGGGTGGTCTCCACGGGTTCATGCACTGGCAGCGGCCGATCCTCACGGACTCCGGCGGGTTCCAGGTGTGGAGTCTCGACACGCGCAACAAGGTCAGCGAGGCTGGTGTGGAGTTCCGGGCACCCACGGATGGCAGCCTGGTGTTCCTGTCACCGGAGCGGGCGATGGAGGTGCAGGCGCAGCTGGGTAGCGATATCCAGATGATCTTCGACGAGTGCACGGACTACCCCGCGACGGAGGCCGAGGCCTGCAAGTCGATGGAACTCTCCCTGCGGTGGGCGCTCCGCAGCCGCGCGGCGTTCGATGCGGGACCTGCTCCCGGCCGGGGCTCCGCCATCTTCGGCATTGTCCAGGGTGGCATGCACGAGAGCCTGCGGAGCGAGTCCCTGGCCGGCCTCGTCGACATCGGCTTTGACGGACTCGCGCTTGGTGGTCTGTCGGTGGGCGAGCCAGAGGCTGACCGGCTCCGGATCCTCGAGCACACGTTGCCCCAGATGCCGGCAGGCCAGCCCCGGTACCTGATGGGGGTGGGCACGCCCTCGGACATCGTCCAGGCGGTCCTGCGGGGCGTCGACATGTTCGACTGCGTCATGCCCACCCGGAATGCCCGCAACGGAACCCTGTTCGTGGCTGACGGCGTGGTCCGGATCCGCAATGCCTGCTACCGGGACGATCCCCGGCCCATCGAGGAGGGCTGCGGTTGCTATACCTGCCAGCACTACAGCAGGGCCTACCTCCGCCACCTGGACCAGTGCAGGGAAATGCTGGGCTCCCACCTGAACACCGTCCATAACCTGTACTTCTACGTGCAGCTGATGGCGGCGCTGCGCCGGAGCATCGAGCGGGGCGAGCTGCAGGCCTACGCCCGGGCCTTCCTGGCCCGCCAGCAATCCGGGGCTTCTGTGCCATAATGGCGCGCCATTTTTTCCCGGACGCACACGAATAATGAGCTTCTTCATTCAGGACGCCTGGGCCCAGGGCGCAGCCCCTGCCTCCGACCCGTGGCTCAGCATGCTGCCGCTGGTCATCATCTTTGTCGTTTTCTATTTTCTGCTCATCCGGCCGCAGCAAAAGCGCCAGAAGGAGCACAAGGACCTGATCTCAAAGCTCGTCACTGGAGACGAGGTGGTCACCGCCGGCGGCGTACTGGGTAAGGTTACTGAGGTCGGCGAGTCGTTTGTCCACGTTGAGATTGCCGACGGCGTCCAGATCAAGGTGCAGCGCCAGACCATCGGCGCCGTCGTGCCGAAGGGCACCCTGAAGAACGCCTGATCGCCGGAGCGAAAGCCCGCCGGATCTCCACCGACCCAATGCCCTGGTTGCTCCCATGAATCGCTTCCCGCTCTGGAAAAACGCCATCGTTGTGATCGTTATGCTCGCAGCGATCATGATTTCGTTGCCCAATCTTTTTGGCGACTCGCCGGCAGTCCAGGTAAGCCTGGTGAATGGCCAGTTGCTCGAGGCCAGTGGCCTGGAGCGGGTCAGGGAAGTGCTCGACTCCAGCAAGGTTGCCCAGACCGCGTTGTACACCGAGAAGGGCCGCGTCATGGCCCGGTTTCCCAGCGTGGATGTCCAGTTGCAGGCGGCTGACGCGCTGCGGGCCGCGTTGGGCAAGGGTTACGTGGTAGCCATGACCCTCACCCCCAGCACGCCCGCCTGGCTGCGGGCCATCGGCCTCCGGCCAGTCCCCCTCGGGCTCGACCTGCGGGGCGGGGTGCATTTCCTCTTTGAGGTGGATATGTCCGCTGCCGTCAAGCAGCGCCTCGATACCTATGCCACCGATTTCACCAAGGTCCTGCGGGACAATCGCATTCGGCGGAGTGTCGCGGTGGTCGGCCAGGAAGTGCAGATCCGCCTGCCTGACGTGGCCGATGCGGACCGTGCTGAGGATCTCCTGCGGGAGACCGATCGCGACATGTCTTTTGACAGGCGCAGTTCCACTGATGGCGTACTGCTTGTGGCACGGATGACGCCCCAGCAGATTCGGGACCGTCAGGACTTTGCCATCCAGCAGAACACCACCACGTTGCGCAATCGGGTCAATGAGCTTGGCGTGGCCGAGCCGATTGTCCAGCGCCAGGGACTGGACCGCATCGTGGTTCAGTTGCCCGGGGTGCAGGACCCGGCTCAGGCCGAGCGCGTGCTGGGGGCTACGGCAACTCTCGAATTCCGGCTCGTCTGTGCCGAGGAGAACGCCCTGGAGGCGGAGCAGACGCGCCGGGCCCCGCTGGGTTGCGAACTGTTCAAGGCCCGGGATGGCTCACCGGTGTTGCTGAAGCGCCGGACCATCGTTACGGGCGACCAGCTGGTCGATGCGAGCCAGGGTTTCGCCGAGGGCCAGCCCGCCGTCTTCGTGCGCCTTGACACGAAGGGTGCCCGAAGCATGCTGGATACCACCAAGGCCAATCTGAAGAAGCCCATGGCTGTGGTCTTTGTTGAGCAGAAGCGCGAGACCGTCGAGCGGGACGGCAAGATGATCGAGGTTCCCCGGGAAACGCGGGAAGTCATCAACATTGCCACGATCAACGGTGTCTTTAGCAGCAGTTTTCAGATCTCGGGGCTCGACAGCCTGGAGGCGCGGGATCTCGCGTTGCTGCTGCGCGCGGGTGCACTGGCTGCTCCAATCTATAAGGTCGAAGAGCGGACGGTTGGGCCCAGTCTCGGACAGGAGAACATCGACCGTGGGGTCGGTGCGTTCCTCATCGGTTTCGGTCTCGTGGCCGTCTTCATGCTGGTCTACTACAAGATGTTCGGCCTGGTTGCCAACGTTGGCCTCCTCGCCAACGTCATCCTGATCGTCGCCCTGATGTCGATGATCCAGGCGGCCCTCACGCTGCCGGGTATTGCCGGCATCGTTCTCACCATCGGTATGGCCATTGATGCCAACGTGCTGATCAACGAGCGCATCCGGGAGGAATTGCGCAATGGCATGTCGCCCCAGGCTGCCATTCATGCGGGTTACGACAAGGCCTTTGCGACCATCGCCGATTCCAACCTCACCACGCTGATCGCCGGCATCGTGCTGTTCCTGGTTGGCAGCGGGCCGGTCAAGGGCTTTGCGGTGGTGTTGTGCCTGGGCATTCTGACGTCGATGTTCACGGCCCTGACGGTAACTCGCGCTCTGGTCAACGTGATTTACGGCAACCGCAAAGTTGAGCGGCTGGCAGTCTGACGGCCAGAGATACGGCCAGGGATACGGCAAGACACACAGGAAGCACAGTGGAATTTTTCAGCAAGAAGACCAGCGTCGATTTCCTTGGGATGCGCAGGGGCGCCTTCCTGCTGTCTGCCGTCCTGATGGTGGGGTCGCTGATCCTGCTGATTCCCGGGGTGCGTGGTCTCAACTTCGGTATCGATTTCACCGGCGGCGTTTTGCTGGAGATGGGCTACCAGGGACCGGCTGATCTGGTGGATATCCGCGAGCGGCTCGTGGCCAACGGCTTCGCCGAGGCCCAGGTGCAGAATTTCGGGACCTCCAGCGACGTCCTGATCCGGATATTGCCCCGGGAGGGACTGGCCGGAGACGCGATTGGCGCGCAGATCCTTCAGGTGCTCAAGGCGGGGGGTTCCACGGCAGAACTGCGGCGCACTGAGTTTGTCGGGCCGCAGGTGGGTGAGGAACTCACGGAGCAGGGCGCCCTCGCCATGCTCTTTGCCCTGCTGATGATTCTTGCCTACATTGTGGTGCGCTTCCAGTGGAAGTTCGCTGTGGGGGCGATCGTTGCGACCCTGCACGATCCCATCATTACGCTCGGGGTTTTCGCGCTCCTGGGCCTGACCTTCGACCTGTCGGTGCTGGCAGCGATGCTGGCGATCGTGGGTTATTCCGTGAACGACACCATCGTGGTGTTTGACCGGATCCGGGAAAACTTCCGGAAGATTCGCCGGGGGACTCCCCAGGACATCATGAACCTGTCCATCAACGAGACCCTCAGCCGGACGCTGATGACCAGCTTCACCACCGCGCTGGTTGTCGTCGCCATGCTGGTTTTCGGCGGCGAAACGCTCCGCGGGTTCTCCACGGCGCTGATGATCGGCATCCTGATCGGGACGTACTCGTCGATCTTTGTCGCGAGTGCCCTAGCTCTGCAGCTCAAGGCCAGCCCGGTGGACCTCATGCCGCCGGCCAAGGACAAGACAGCTCTGGACTCAGAGCCCTGATGTAGGAGCGCCGACCGGCGCGATCCTTCTGCCGTATCG
>CAMBYH010000114.1 GCA_945872065.1 Arsukibacterium tuosuense | reverse complement strand
AAGATGGGCAAAGTCGGTGGCAGCGGGCCGCCCCAGTTTCTCAGCACGCACCCCGCGCCGGGCAACCGGCAGGCCACGCTGGCTGCCCTGGAAGCCCAGATGATGCCCTACTACGAGCAACCGGGACCGCGGCCGATGTATCAGCTGGTTCGCACACCCGCGCCAACCCCCGCAAAAAACAACGCCCCGGCTTTGCGGTAGGAGCGCCTTTAGGCGCGATCGATTTTTTTCGCGCCTAAAGGCGCTCCTACAACAGACGTCAGCGCGATTTGGACCGCACCTTGTAGTTGCCCCGCTGCTGATCGAACTCCAGCTCGAGCATGCCCTGCTTCGCGGCGTCCTCGAGCAACTCGGAAAAGCTGCGGTAACCGTAAACCGTCTCGTTGAAGCCCGGATACACGCGGCGTACGGTCTGCTTTACCAGTGAGCCCCAGAGCGGGTCGTATTCCTGGGACAGGGACTCCACTGTCGCCGCAACCTTGTCCAGGGCGTCCGCCTGTTCCGTATTCTTCGAGGGCGTGGCCCGGGTGCGGGTCCGCTTCGACACCGTGATCAGATCATCGTAAAAAATGAACTCGTCGCAGTTGGACGCGAGGAGGTCCGACGTCGAGTTGCGCACTCCACAACCGATCACGCGCTTGTCGTTCTCCTTGAGCTTGGAAGCCAGCGGGGAGAAGTCGCTGTCGCCCGTGAGCAGCACGAAGGTGTCGATGTGGGCTTTGGAGTAGCACATATCCAGTGCGTCCACGACCATGCGGATGTCCGCACTGTTCTTGCCACTGACCTTGGTCTGGGGGATATCAATCATCTCGAAGCCCTGCATGTGGAACTCATGCATGAACTGCTTGTAGCGGGTCCAGTCGCAGTAGGCGCGCTTGGCCACGATCCGCCCCTTCTCCAGCAGGCGCTTCAGGACCAGATCGATGTCGAACCGTCCGCCCTTCGTGTCCTGGACACCGAGTGCCAGGTTCTCAAAGTCGACGAAGACGGCAATGGCGACTTCGCTGTTTCTTGGGACGTCGGTGGCCATCGGGGCTCCAGATACGGTTGCTAGGGGCGAATCAAATGCTGCCGAGCGCAATCTTACTGGTATCCGGACCTTGATTTGCTAGAGTTATTCCCATGAACAAACCTCTGGCAGAGAAAGTCCCCATCGCCGGCGCCCGCTACAGCCGGTTCGCGGCCCGCCCCATGACCGGCTCCTTCGGGGCCCTGATCAGCGGTATCCAGATCGCCGAGGCCCTCACGGACGAGACACTGTTTGCCGAACTGCGTGCTGCCTGGGTGCGCTACCAGGTGCTGCTCTTCCGCGACCAGGTACTGACACCCGAGCAGCATCTGGCTCTCGGCAAGCGCTTTGGCGACATTCAGGAGCAGGGTTACGTGGGCAGCCTGGCCGGACATCCCGGCGTCTGGGTCCAGGAGTACCCCGCCCTTTATCAGGGGCCGGTCAACGATATCAACTGGCACTCCGACAGCTCGTTCCGGGCCAACCCCACCCGGGGCTCGCTGCTGTATGCGCTGGACGTGCCGGAGGGTGCGGGGGACACGGTGTGGGCCGACATGTGCGAGGCCTACGCAGATCTGTCCCCGGCCTGGCGGCAGTTCCTGGAGCCGCTCACGGCGATTCACGACAACGTGACCAAGAACTTTCACCGGATCTTCGATTCCATGGGCGGGGAAGCACTGGCCAAGATGCGCAAGTTCCTGCAGCCCACCGAGCACCCGGTGATCTGCACGCACCCGGAGAGCGGCCGGCGCTTCCTCTTCGTTGCGGAACTCATGACCCGGGAAATCACCGGGATGAGCGAGCGGGAGAGTCGGGCCGTGCTCGACTTCCTCTTCGCGCACCAGACCCGGCCCGAGTTCCAGTGCCGCTGGCACTGGGAGCCTGGGTCCCTCGCTCTCTGGGACAACTATTCAACGATCCACCGGGGCATCTTTGATTTCGGCCAGAGTCATCGGCTGATGCACCGCGTGTCGTTTCATGATCACTGGCGCCCGGCCTGAACGATGGGTGCGGCGGGACTGCTTGCCATCGCGCTGACTCTCGTCAGCTGCGCAGCGCTGGCAGACCCGGCGGCGACTAAGACTGCCCCTGGAACCTGGGCCCAGGTGGGTGGCGATCAGGGTGGCTCCCGTTACTCACCGCTCACCCAGATCGACCGGAGTAATGTCTGGCGCCTCGAAAAAGCCTGGACCTGGCGCCACGGCGAATTTGTTCGCTTTCCCGAGCGCCGCCCGTTCTCCGGCTTTCATGCCACGCCGATTCTGCTGCCGGAGGCAGCGGGCGGCGGGCTCGCCCTGTGCACGCCATCCAACCGTCTGGTTGCACTGGACCCGGTAACTGGCAAGGAACGCTGGAGCTTTGACCCGCAGATCCAGGTGACCAGGGCACCGAAGCGGCTGAAATGCCTGGGCGTGACCTACTGGTACGACGAGAAGGCGCCGGCCGGCCAGCAGTGCGCGCACCGGATCTTCGCGGGGACCAACGACCGCCGCCTGCTCGCGGTTGATGCCGCGACGGGCAAGCCCTGTGCTGATTTCGGCACGAAGGGCCAGGTGGACGTGAACCCCCTGTTTGCCAGCACCCAGCCAGCGCCCTCCGACCCGTGGGGTGTGCAGTTCTCCGCGCCACCCGTGGTCGTGAACGGCGTGCTGGTGATCGGCCATATCAACAACATGAAGAACCAGTCCGCCAGCGCGCCGAGCGGCGCGTTGCGCGCCTTCGATGCGCGCAGCGGTGCGTTTCGCTGGAGCTTTGATCCATTACCCCGCAGCAAGGAGCAGGCCCAGGCAGCGGACTGGACGCCGGAGAGCATGGCGACGACCGGAGGCGCCAATGCCTGGAGCCTGCTGTCCGTCGACGACCAGCGCGATCTCGTTTTCGTCCCCACCTCGAGTGCTGCGCCGAACTGGTTCGGTGGCACCCGGCCTGGCGACAACCGGTACGCCAACTCGGTCGTGGCCCTCCGCGGCAACACGGGTGAGGTGGTCTGGAGTTTCCAGACCGTCCACCACGACGTGTGGGACTGGGACACGCCGGCGCAGCCCCTGCTGGTGGACGTGCCAAAGAACGGCCGCAAGGTGCCCGCCGTCGTCGTGCTGACCAAGCAGTCACTGGTCTTTGTCCTGGACCGGGCAACCGGCACGCCGCTTTTTCCGGTGGAGGAACGCCCGGTACCCACCGATGGCGTCGCCGGCGACCTGCTGTCAAAGACCCAGCCGTTTCCCGTCAAGCCACCACCGCTGATGAGAACGCGCCTGACGCCGGAGGATGCCTGGGGACTCACTTTCTGGGACCAGAACCGCTGTCGCGACCTGATCGCCGGGGCCCGGCATGGCGACATCTATACGCCACCCAGCGACAAGGGCTGGATCATGTTCCCGGGTTCCGCGGGCGGCATGAACTGGGGCAGCGGCGCCTGGGACTCCGAACGGAATCTCCTCGTCACCAATCTGTCCCAGATCGGCCTGTACCTGAAGCTTGTGCCTCGTGAGCAGGTGCCGGAAGCCGACTCCTTTGACCCCATCCGGGGGGCACCGATGGGACCGCCGGGCATCATCGAGGGCACGCCCTGGGCCATCGAGCAGCGGATCCTCCTCGGCCCGACCATGATGCCCTGCACGAAGCCGCCCTGGTCCGCGCTGGTGGGCGTTGATCTCGCTGCCGGGGAAATCCGCTGGAGCGTTCCGCTGGGCACCATCGACAAACTGGCCCCGGTGCCTGTCCCGCCCCTGAAGTGGGGCGCCCCGGTCACCGGCGGCCCGATCGTTACGGCGGGCGGCCTCGTCTTCATTGGCGCCACAGGCGATGCCCGACTGCGGGCCTTCGACACGGAGAGGGGTGCAGAGTTGTGGTCCACGCCATTGCCCACGCCTGCCCATGCGAATCCCATGACCTACGAACGGGACGGCCGGCAGTTTGTGGTCATCGCGGCCGGCAGCCATATGTTCATCAACGCTCAGACTATTGATGACTACCTTGTGGCCTACGCGCTGCCCAAGAAGTACCTGGAGTCCCGGCGTTAGGCGGATTCACCGGCTGTTCAGCCTTTGGACACCAAGGTAGGGCCGTGCAGCTATGGATTCTCCCCAAACCGCGTGCCATGATCAGCCCGCTTCGTTTTTCGCAAGCCAATCTGCAGGCAGGAGAGCCTCAATCATGAAGTCCAAAGTTATCTCAGCGCTTATGTTGCTGGCCCCACTAATGGTCATGGGTCCGTTGACCGCTTCGGCCCAGGACGGCGCTGGCCATTGCAACTACTCACAGCAGAACATGTTCGCTGGCCCCTTCAAGGTCTGCGATGCTCCGGTAACCCCGGAAAAGTGCGCCGAACTCGGCAAGACGGACGACAACAAGGACGCCGTCCATAGCGCCGGGGCCTGCGGGACAGATGGCAAGGTTGGCATGTGCGACATGGGCGACGCCGGCAAGCGGGTCTACTACGAAGGTGATCCGGGCGGCCTGGAGATCGGTTGCGGCTTCCAGGGCGGCGAGTGGAAGGCCGGCTAACGCCGACTTCACCACAACGAAGACTGACTGAGCGAAGGCCGGCTCCTCACGGAGCCGGCCTTTTTCGTTTTTGAGAGGCGCCGCCATTGGCAACTTGGCGGCCAAGTTGC
>CAMBYH010000113.1 GCA_945872065.1 Arsukibacterium tuosuense | reverse complement strand
GGCGCGATCCAATATTGATCGCGCCTAAAGGCGCTCCTACACTCGGAAACATGGCCGAACCGCTGAACATCCAGATTGTCTCTGACCTGGTCTGCCCGTGGTGCTATGTCGGCAAGCGGCGGCTGGAACGCGCCCTGGCTGCCCGCCCGGAGCTGCGTGTCGCATTGAACTGGCTGCCGTTCCAGTTAAGCCCGGATATGCCGCGGGAGGGCAAGGACCGTCAGGCGCACTACGCGACTATTTTCGGCCCGGAGAAAGCCCGCAGCATCATGGTAGGTATGCAGCAGACGGCTGCCGCCGAGGGCCTCCGGTTCGAGGCCGGGCCCGGGGCTCGCTCGCCCAATACGCTGTCGGCCCATGTCCTCCTGTACTGGGCCAGCCAGGGGACCGGTCTGGCCGCCGGTGTGGATCAGAATGCCCTGGCCGAAAGGCTCTTCGCCGCCCACCACACGCACTCAGAGGACCTGGGCGACCCGGCGCTTCTGGCCCTGATCTCCGGTGAGTTCGGGATGGACCCGGCCAGGACCGAAGCGGCGCTCCGGGCCGGCACCGATGAGGATCAGGTGCAGGCCCTGATGGAAGAAGCGCGCAAGGCGGGTGTCGGCGGTGTGCCGTTTTTCATTTTCAATGGTCAGTACGCGGTGTCCGGGGCGCAGCCTCCGGAGGCGCTCATCGAGGTGCTGGACCGGCTGTCTCCCGGGGGGCGGAGCACCCGTGCTTCGTAACACTGCCAGTAGCTGGGGGCCAGTGTCCCGGAATCTACACTGGCTGATCGCAGTCATGATTGCGGTCCAGGTGCCCCTGGGTTTCTACATGAATGATGTCTACAAGGAACTGATTGCCACCAGGAGCAACGACTATTCGCTGCTGTTGCAGGTCTCTCAGCTCCATCACACCAATGGTTTCCTGATCCTGATACTGACCACGCTGCGTCTGGGCTGGCGCATCGGCAATCCCACGCCAGAATTACCCCGGGCTCTGGTTGCTTATCAGCGCCACCTGGCCCGGCTGACCCATGTGTTTCTCTACGCGCTGCTGTTGGCCTTTCCGCTGTCGGGGTGGGCCACGCTGTCAGCTTACGAGGGCGAGTTCCCGATCTACTTCTTCGCCTGGGAGCAGGTGCCGCGCATCGTGCCCCAGGCCATTGATGGTTCCCATGCGCCCTACGAGTTTTACGCGGCCATTCACAAGGCCTGCTGGCGAATCGGTGCCGTCGTGCTGGGGCTGCATGTGGTGGCTGCGCTCTGGCACCACGTTGTCGTGAAGGACAACGTGCTTAACCGGATGCTGAAGGGGGGCTAGAGGTCTGGGGAAGGTCGCCGCAGACCCGGGTTTTCGGGCCTGCGGCGATCATTAGCTGGGCCGTGAATCAGGGCTTCGGGGCTGCCGAAGGGGCTTCCGTCGGGGCGCCCGTCGGCACAGGGCTGCTGGCGGTTGCCGCTGCATCCTTGGCCACTTCCTTCGGGGTCGTGGCATAGGCAGTGAGAGCAGCGGTGAGCTTCTCCGCATCGATCTTGGATTCCGCGCGGAGCGTTTTCAGGTAGTCAGTGATCTTGGTCCGCTGCACGAGCTGCTGGATGCGATCTTTCACCTGCTCGAGCGGCGGGAGGCTGGCAGCGCGGGTGTCCTCAAGCTTGATGACGTGCCAGCCGAACTGGGTCTGGACCGGGGCCGTGGTGAACTTGCCCTTTTCTAGCTTGGCTACGGCCTCTGAGAAGGGCTGAACCATCGACTGGGCACTAAACCACCCCAGGTCGCCGCCGCTCTTGGCGGAACCGTCCTTCGAGTACTCCTTGGCCAGGGCCGCAAAGTCGCCCCCAGCCTCCAGCTTCTTGATGATGGCTTCGGCGAGAGACTTGTCGTCGACCAGAATATGCCGCGCGTTGTACTCGCCCGGGGCCTTGGCAACCTGGGAGTCGTATTCAGCCTGGATGTCGGCGTCGGTCACCGGGTTGGCATCCAGCTGTTTCTGGAGAAGAGCTTCGCTCAGCACGTTCGTGCGGCTGAGAGCGATCTGGGCCTTGACCTCGGGGTCCTTGTCGAGGCTTGTCTTGGTCGCCGAATCGGCCGCCACCTGCA
Organism: Arsukibacterium tuosuense; assembly: GCA_945872065.1. Taxonomy (GTDB): domain Bacteria; phylum Pseudomonadota; class Gammaproteobacteria; order Steroidobacterales; genus SHZI01. The sequence goes on along the minus strand of CAMBYH010000113.1, from coordinate 2,773 downwards.
TGCCGATGTACTGCTCGACAGCCTGCTTGAGCTCTTCTGGCGTCAGCTCCGCGGCCGACTTGCGGGCGGCAGCCTTGACGAAGGCTTCGAAGCCGGCGTTAGTCTCGGCGGGCGTGGGCGCCTTGTTGCCGAGTTGGTCACAACCGGCCAGTACAAACAGGAGCACGGTGCAACCGGCTAGGGCGAAACGTGAGTTCATGGGAATCCTCTGCTGGGGGGTTTACTGGGTTTTGGGCCTGCCCTTGCCTGCCCCGGTTTTCACATGGGGCTTGCGGGGCGGGAACGCATGGGATGGCGCGCTGCCGGGTTTCGACTTGTCGAACTTGGGCTTGCTGAACTTGGGCTTGTCGAACCTCGGTTTTGGGAACTTCGGCTTTCCATTTCCAGGCTTTTCGCCATCGAGGGCAAGTTTACCGGGTTTCCTCGGCGGTTCGAAGGGCTGCCCGTCTGCGACGATCCGCAGTTGCTGGCCGACGACCCACACGCTCTTCAGGTGCTGCAGGACGGCCTCAGGCATTCCAGCCGGGAGGTCCACGAGACTGTGGTCGTCCCGGATTTCGACCCGGCCGATATTGCGGCTGTCCACGCCGGCCTCGTTGGCGATGGCGCCCACGATGTTGCCGGGCTTGACCCCATGCATATGCCCAACGGCCAGGCGGTACCGCGTCATGCCCGATTCGGGAGGCCTGGACGTGGACGGGCCGGGGCGCTTGGCCCGCTGGAAGGGCGAGCCGAACTCAGGAGTAGCCGGCCGTTCACGCTGGGGCCGGTCGCGCTGGGGTCGATCAAAGGGTGCCCGATCCGGCTTGGGTGGCCGGGATGGGGCCGGGGGTGCATCTGGCACCAGCAGCGGATTGTCCCCCTGGGCGAGGCGCGCCAGGGCGGCAGCGATGTCCAGAGCTGGCACGCCATTTTCCTGCTCGTACTGCTCGATGACGCTGCGGAAAGTCGCGAGGCCCGCGCCTTCCAGTGCCTTGGTGATCTTGTCCTTGAACCTGGCAATGCGCTGGTCGTTCACGGCAGCGACTGAGGGCAGGTTCATGGGTTCGATGGGCTGCCGCGTGGCGCGCTCGATGGAGCGGAGCATGCCCTGCTCCCGATAGACCACAAAGAGAATGGCTTCGCCCTTGCGCCCGGCCCGGCCGGTGCGCCCGATACGATGGATGTAAGCTTCGGTGTCGTAGGGGATATCGTAGTTCACGACATGGCTCACGCGGTCCACGTCGAGGCCCCGGGCGGCAACGTCCGTGGCCACGAGGATGTCCAGGTCGCCATTTTTCAGGCGCGCGATGGTGCGCTCCCGCTGGGCCTGAACCATGTCACCGTTCAGCGCCGCGGCAGCAAAGCCCCGGGCTTCGAGCCGCTGGGCAATTTCCTCGGTGGCGACCTTGGTGCGGGCGAAGACGATCATGCCGTCGAAGGGCTCAACCTCGAGAATGCGGGTGAGGGCGTCAAGTTTCTGCAGGCCGCTGACCATCCAGTAGCGCTGCCGGGTGTTGGCTGCTGTCGTGGTCTTGTTCTTGATGGTGATCTCGGCAGGATCTTTCAGATGCTTCTTGGCGATCCGCCGGATCTCCGGTGGCATCGTTGCCGAAAACAGCACGATCTGACGGCCGGCCGGCGATTTCTCCAGCACGAGCTCGACGTCGTCGATAAAGCCCATGCGGAGCATCTCGTCGCCTTCGTCGAGGACGAGCGTGGTGAGGCTCTTCAGATCCAGGGAGCCCCGGTTCAGGTGATCGATGACCCGGCCCGGCGTGCCCACAACCACGTGGGCGCCGCGCCGGAGGCCGCCAAGCTGGGGGCCATAGGCTTGGCCACCGTAGATGGGCAGGACGTGAAAGCCCGGCACATGCTTGGCGTACTTGTGAAAGGCTTCTGCCACCTGGATCGCGAGTTCCCGGGTGGGTGCGAGCACCAGAGCCTGGGGCCCGAATTTCTTCAGATCCAGCCGCGCCAGGATAGGCAGGGCGAAAGCAGCCGTCTTGCCGGTGCCTGTCTGGGCCTGACCCACGAGATCCCGGCCCGCCAGGAGGCTCGGGATCGTCTCCGCCTGAATGGGTGACGGGGACTCATAGCCCAAGTCTGACAGAGCCTTCAGCAGGTTGTCGGGAAGGGCGAGATCGGTGAAGGTAATCGGGGGGGTGTCGGTGGCCATGCAGATAGTAGGCTGGGTGGGCGGGGCGCGTATTGTGCCCTAGTTTGGGCAGTCCCCATTAGCCGGGTATGCTTCAGGGACGCCGCCGGGACCCAACCGGCAAGGAATCTGACCGATGTCTGTCTCGACCTCTTCCGTCGCCCGTCTCGCCACAGACCAGATGTTTGCGGGCCTCGATGGCGTTCTCAGGAAAGGTGCCGCAGCGGCCCGGAGCAAGGGTGTGGACGAAGGTGTCTATCTCAACTGGCGGCTCGCTCCGGACATGCTGCCCCTGACCCGGCAGGTGCAGTTCGCCACCGAGATTCCGGCCCGGGGCCTTTCCCGGCTTGCGGGGGCGCCGCTGCCGAGTTTTCCCGATACGGAGAAGACCTTCGATGAGCTGCTCGCCCGCGTTGCGAAAGCCCGCGAGCACATCAAGGGGCTCCCCTCGGCCCCGATGGACGCGGACCCGGACGGGGAGATCAAGGTGCCGATGGGCAAGGAGGAGCGCGTTTTCACGCGGATCAATTTCCTGCAGCATTTCATTCTGCCGAATCTCTATTTCCACACCACAACCACCTACCTGATTCTCCGGCACCTGGGCGTGGACATCGGCAAGCTGGATTTCATGGCGGC
>CAMBYH010000112.1 GCA_945872065.1 Arsukibacterium tuosuense | reverse complement strand
CAATCTGGCAATTTGGCGGCCAAATTGCCAGATTGCAAACCCGGTACCTCTTCTACTCTAGCCCGAGCGTAGACGGCGGAACCTCGTCCAGCAGTTCGAGTATCCGGCCGCCGCCCCGGGCCACGCAGGTCAGCGGTTCATCGGCCACGACGACGGGCAGGCCAGTTTCTTCCATCAGGAGCTTGTCGATGTGCCGCAGCAGGGCGCCACCGCCGGTCAGGACAATGCCGCGCTCGGCCACATCCGCGCCGAGCTCCGGCGGGGTCTGCTCCAATGCCTGCTTCACGGCCTGGACGATGCCCTGGAGTGGTTCCTGCAGAGCCTCCAGAATCTCGTTGCTGTTCAGACTGAAACTCCGGGGCACGCCCTCGGAGAGGTTGCGGCCCTTGACGGAGATCTCCCGGACTTCGTCGCCGGGGAACGCAGAGCCGATCTCCTTCTTGATGCGCTCAGCGGTGGCCTCGCCGATGAGGATGCCGTAGTTGCGGCGGACGTAGTTGATGATGGCCTCGTCGAACTTGTCGCCGCCGATCCGGGCAGATGCCGCGTAAACGATGCCATTGAGCGAGATCACTGCCACTTCGGACGTGCCGCCGCCGATGTCCAGAACCATGGAGCCCCGGGCCTCGTGCACGGGCATGCCAGCGCCGACCGCTGCCGCCATCGGTTCTTCCACCAGCCAGACCTTGCGGGCGCCGGCGCCCTCTGCGGACTCCCGGATGGCCCGGCGTTCCACCTGGGTGGAACCGTAGGGCACGCAGACGATGACCCGGGGGCTGGGGCGGAAATAGCGGCCAGGAAGGGCCTTGCGGATGAAGTGCTGGAGCATCTTCTCTGTCACCGTGAAGTCGGCGATCACGCCATCCTTCAGGGGCCGGATCGCCGTGATGTTGCCGGGCGTGCGGCCCAGCATGTTCTTGGCCTGCTGGCCCACGGCCTCCACGATCTTGCCGCCACGACCGGGCTCTTCGCGAATGGCGACCACGGACGGTTCGTCCAGCACGATGCCGTGCCCCGCCAGGTAGATCAGCGTGTTCGCGGTGCCCAGATCAATGGAAAGATCGTGGGAAAAATAACCCCGAAGCCGTTTCAGCATGGCTGTGTCAGCATGGTGCCCGCGCCCAGAGAGAAGTGCCCCTTAGAAGCGAGGTAGCGTAACGCCGGGGGTCGGATTCAGCAACAGCGGTGTATGATTTGCCCGCAGGAAAATCGCGGCCTGCCTCACACTTCGACCAATCGCCATTCAGACACACGCTGAGCCAGACCCGGTGAAACTCACCCGCCAGAACGTTGCACAGATCGCTCACCTTGCCCGCCTGGAAATCGGGCCTGAGGAGCTGGATGGCGTGGTCGAGAAACTGGGCCGTATCGTGGAGTTTGTCGATCAGCTCCAGCTGGCCGATACCAGCGCGGTCACCCCCATGGCGCACCCCATGGACATGAGCCAGCGCCTGCGGGCCGACACCGTCACCGAAGCCGATCGTCGCGACCTCTACCAGCAGAACAGCGCCGCCGTCGAGGACGGCCTGTACACCGTTCCCCGGGTCATAGAGTAGGAGCGCCTTGTAGGAGCGCCTTTAGGCGCGATTCCCGGCCAAAACCATGCCCCCCCTGCCGCAACGCCCTACCATTGCCCAGCTCTCCCAGGCCCTTGCCACCCGGCAGGTCAGCAGCCGGGAGCTCACCGCTGCGGCCATTGCCCGCATCGGCGCCGCCGACGGGGTCCTGAACAGCTTCATTACCCTGGTGCCGGAACTCGCCCTGGCCGCCGCTGACCAGGCGGACGCCCGTCTCGCCCGGGGCGAGGGTGGGCCCCTCACCGGCATTCCCTTCGCCCACAAGGACATCTTCTGTACCGCGGGGATCCGCACGACCTGCGGCTCGAAGATGCTGGCGAACTTCGTCTCCCCCTACGACGCCACGGCGGTCGAGCGCCTGGCCGCGGCCGGGATCGTCACCGTGGGCAAAACCAACATGGACGAGTTCGCCATGGGGTCGTCCAACGAGACCAGCTGGTTCGGCCCCGTGCGCAATCCCTGGGACACGGACCGCTCGCCAGGCGGCTCTTCCGGCGGCTCTGCCGCCGCGGTGGCGGCTGGCCTCGTGCCGGCGGCAACGGGCACGGACACGGGAGGCTCGATTCGCCAGCCTGCGGCGCTGGTGGGCATCACCGGCTTCAAGCCCACCTACGGGCGGATCTCCCGCTATGGAATGATTGCCTTTGCCTCCAGCCTGGACCAGGCCGGGGTTCTGACCCTCACTGCGGAAGATGCAGCCCTGCTGACCGGCGCCATGGCGGGCTTCGATCCCCGGGACTCCACCAGCGCGGATCTGCCTGTCCCGGACTACGCCTCGACCCTGGGTGACGCCCTGCGGGGCAGGCGCATCGGGGTGCCGAAGGAGTTTTTCGACGCGGGGCTTGAGCCCGGTTCCGCCACCGCGCTCCGCGAGGCCCTCCGGGTTTATGAGCGGCTGGGCGCGACTCTTGTGGAGATCTCCCTGCCAAGTCTGTCCCTGTCGGTGCCCACCTACTACATCGTTGCGCCGGCCGAGTGCTCGTCGAACCTGTCCCGCTTCGACGGTGTGCGCTTTGGCCACCGCCACGAGGGCGCCTCTACGCTCGAAGAGCTGTACAAGAAGTCCCGGGGCGAGGGCTTCGGTGCGGAGGTCAAGCGCCGCATCCTGACCGGCACCTACGTGCTGTCCGCCGGCTACTACGACGCCTACTACCTCAAGGCGCAGAAAGCGCGCCGCCTCATTGCCGACGATTTCCGGCGCTGCTTTGCCGACGTGGACGTGATTGCCGGCCCCACGGCGCCGACTCCCGCGTTCCGGTTGGGCGAAAAGGTGGATGATCCGGTACAGATGTACCTGAACGACATCTACACGATTCCGGTGAACCTGGCCGGGCTGCCGGGAATGTCCCTGCCCTGCGGCTTTGCCGGCGGCCTGCCCGTGGGTCTGCAGCTCATCGGGCCCCATTTCGGCGAGGCCGCGCTGTTCAACTTTGGCCACGTTTTCCAGCAGGAAACCGACTGGCACACGCAGCTGCCGCCGGCCCTGACCGTAGGAGCGGCTGTAGGAGCGCCGACCGGCGCGATCGATAATGGATTCGCGCCTAAAGGCGCTCCTACGGACGCGCCGCGATGACCTGGGAAACCGTCATCGGCCTCGAGGTGCATGCCCAGCTCGCGACCCGCAGCAAGATCTTCTCCGGCTCAGCCACGGCCTATGGCGCCGCACCGAACACCCAGGCCAGCCTCGTCGATCTCGGTTACCCGGGGGTACTGCCGGTGCTGAACGGCGAGGTGGTGCGGATGGCCGCGATGTTCGGTCTGGCGATCGGCGCCACCGTCGCGCGGCGCTCCGTCTTTGCCCGCAAGAACTACTTCTACCCGGACCTGCCGAAGGGCTACCAGATCAGCCAGTACGAGCTGCCCATCGTCCACGACGGGCACATCACCATCGATCTCGACGGTGGCGGCACCAAAGCCGTGCACGTGATCCGCGCGCACCTGGAGGAGGACGCCGGCAAGTCCCTCCACGAGAATTTTGCGGGCCTGACCGGGCTGGACCTGAATCGGGCCGGCACGCCGCTGCTGGAGATCGTCTCGGCGCCGGACCTGCGCTCGGCGAAGGAAGCCGTGGCGTACATGAAGAAGGTGCACCAGCTGGTGCGCTACCTGGGGATCTGCGACGGCAACATGCAGGAAGGTTCCTTCCGGTGCGACGCCAACGTGTCAGTCCGTCGCGCCGGCACGGAAACGCTGGGCACGCGGACGGAATCCAAGAACCTCAATTCCTTCCGCTTCCTCGAGCGGGCGATTCTCTTCGAGGTTCAGCGGCAGATCGAAGTGCTCGAAAGCGGCGGCAGAGTTGTCCAGGAAACCCGGCTTTACGATCCGGACCGGGACGAGACCCGGCCGATGCGCAGCAAGGAGGAGGCCAACGACTACCGGTACTTCCCCGACCCGGATCTGCTCCCGGTGGTGCTCGACGACGCTTACATCGACGCCGTCCGGCGGCTGCTCCCCGAACTGCCCGACGCCCGCCGCGAACGCTGGGCCCGGGACTTCGGCCTCAAGGCGGATGCTGCCGAGGTGCTGGCCGCCGATCCGGAGGTGGCGACGCTGTTCGATAGCCTGGCCCGGGAGTCCGGCCAGCCCGTTGTAGCGGCCAACACGGTGCAGAGCCAGCTCTTCAGCCTCTTTGGTCCGGAGCGGACGCCAGCCGGTGTCAACGTACCCGCCACGGCTGCTATCTTGCGCCTGGCTGCGGACGGCAGCATCGCCCGGAGCAGCGCGAAGGAACTCATCGAGGAGTTTGCCTTCACCACCGCAGCCCCGGACCTGCAGCAACTGGTGGAGCAGCGGGGCCTGAAGCAGATCAGCGACAGCGGCGCGCTGGAGGGTATCGTCGCGGACGTGCTGGCCGCCAATCCGCTGCAGGTTGAGCAATACCGGGCTGGCCAGACCAAGGTGCTGGGTTTTCTGGTCGGCCAGATCATGAAGGTGAGTGGCGGCAAGGCGAACCCGGCGCAGGTTAACGAACTACTGAAAATGAAACTGTAGGAGCGCCTTTAGGCATAAATGGGGCATAAATGGGGACATGCCTCATTTCGGTTGGGGAAATGAGGCATGTCCCCATTTATGCCTAAAGGCGCTCCTACTAGGTGCTCGTACAGGAGATTTCTCGATGGCGAAGATTCTAGGTTGGCTGATTGCGCTTCTCTACGCCGTGCAGGCGGCGATTTCGGTGGCCATGCCCCGCACCGTCAAGCCTTCGCTGATGCGCGACGAGCTGCGCAGCTGGCACTACCTGGTGGGGCTCATCCTGTTTGGTGCGCTGCTGTGGCGCCT
>CAMBYH010000111.1 GCA_945872065.1 Arsukibacterium tuosuense | reverse complement strand
GGCCAACAACTAAACAACTTAAATAACTAAGGTCCGGTACCTTTTTTTAGCGCTGGCAGCGGGGGCAGAAGTAGCTGGAGCGTTGGCCCAGCACGATCTGCTTCACGGGGGTGCCGCAGACCCCGCAGGGGCCGCCGGCCCGGTCGTAGACCCGGAGGTGCTGGCCGAAATAGCCCGGCTGGCCGTCTCCGTCATAGAAGTCCCGCAAGGTAGTTCCGCCCACCCGGATGGACTCCGTGAGCACCGCCTTGATCGCGGTGACCAAGGCCTCGATGCGTGGCAGCGCGACGCGCCCCGCGGCCCGGGCGGGATGAATGCCGGCCCGATGAAGCGCCTCGCTGGCGTAAATGTTGCCAACCCCCACGACGATATGCGCGTTCATTACATGGGGTTTGATGGCAATCCCCCGCTTCCGGCTGCGCCTGAAGAGATAGTCACCGGTGAACTCGTCGCCCAGGGGCTCCGGACCCAGCGGCGCGATCAGCGGGTGGAGGGCCGGGTCGTCCTCCGTCCACAGGACTGAGCCAAAGCGCCGCGGGTCGTTGAAGCGAACCGTCACACCGGCATCCGTCACGAGATCCAGGTGATCGTGGCGCCCAGGTGGCTGCTCCTCGCGCAAGACCCGGAAGCTGCCGGTCATCCCCAGGTGGAGCAGGGCGGTGCCCCGGTCTGTGCGCAGCAGGAGCCACTTGGCGCGGCGGTCCAGGGCTCTGACCCGGGCGCCGGGGAGGCGCTGGGCGAATTCGGCAGGAATGGGCCACCGCAGTTTTGGCACGCGGACGGCAAGCCGCGCGATTTGCCGCCCCTCCAGCCACGGGGCCAGGCCCCGCCGGGTGATTTCAACCTCGGGTAATTCGGGCATTGGGGCGTACGTCCGGGTCCAATTCCCCACATTGCGACCTGGTCCTGCGACCAGACGGGCTATGGCGGCCTAGGGTGAGCGTCGGGAAGTGCGGCTTTGACGCGACACTCGTTGGACCGGGAGGCTTGAAAAGGGTTAAGTCAGGCCGCATTTCAATCACTTGGACGCACCGCTATAGTGGACGGCTAGCGCTACGGCCCCGTTGTTGATTCCCTCAGAGGTGGACATGAATTTTCTCGATCTGTTGCAGAACGGCATTCTCGGCTTGAGCGGCTGGACCAAAGTGCTGGTCACGGTCGTCATGCTGCAGGTCTCGTTGATGGCCACTACCCTCTACCTGCATCGGGACCAGGCCCACCGGGCCATCGACTTGCACCCCGCCCTGCGCCACTTTTTCCGCTTCTGGATGTGGCTGACCTCCGGCATGGTGACCCGCGAGTGGGTTGCCGTCCATCGCAAGCACCACGCCCTCTGCGAGAAGGTGGGCGACCCCCACAGCCCCGTCGTCTTCGGCCTCAAGAAGGTCTTGCTGGAAGGCGCCGAACTCTACCGCGTCGACGCCCGGAACCCGGAAGTGGTCGCCAAGTACAGCCGGGGGACGCCCGACGACTGGCTGGAGCGCAAGTTCTACCTGCCCCACACCCGCCTCGGCATCTACACCCTGCTGACCCTGAACGTCCTCCTCTTCGGCGTCATTGGCATCACCATCTTCGCCATTCAGATGGCCGCCATGCCCATTCTGTCTGCCGGGATCATCAACGGCCTCGGCCACAACACCGGCTACCGTAACTTCGAGTCCGACGATGCCGCCACCAACCTGTACCCGATCGCCTTCCTGATCGGTGGCGAGGAGCTCCACAACAATCACCACGCGTTCCCGTCTTCCGCCAAGTTCTCCGTGCGCCCCTGGGAGTTCGATATCGGCTGGATGTACATCACGATCTTCAAGGCTCTGGGACTATGCAAGGTCCGGCGTGTGGCACCCGAGCCCCAGTTCGCCCCAGCCCCGCGCCAGGTGGACATCGAAACGCTGAAGGCTGTGCTGGTAAACCGCATGCACGTGCTGCGGGACTACTCGGCCAAAGTCACCCTGCCAGTGTTCCGCCGTGAGGCAGAAGTCGACGCCGCCGCGCGCCGTTTATCGCCCCGGCTGCTGATCCGCCGGCCGCAACTGCTGGATGACGCGGCCCGCGCCCGTCTGGCTGCCCTGCTCGATAACAACCACGCCCTGCGGACGGTGCACGAGTTCCGTCTGCAGCTGGTTGCGGTCTGGGAGCACGCCAACGTGAGCAACGACTTGCTCGTCCGCCAGCTTCGCGAGTGGTGCACCCGCGCTGAAGCCAGTGGCATCGAGGCACTCCAGGAGTTTTCGGCCCGCCTGCGCGGGTACCTGCCAGCGCCGGGTTACGCGGTGGCCTGAGGCGGCGCGCAGGGAACTGCGCGGCGAAGACGCAAAAAAAACCCGCCGGAAGGCGGGTTTTTTCTTGGAGGATCGCGCCTGAAGGCGCTCCTACTTGATCTTTGCTTCCTTGTACGCCACGTGCTTGCGCACGACCGGGTCGTACTTCTTGGCTTCCAGCTTGTCTGGATGGGTGCGCTTGTTCTTGGTCGTGGTGTAGTAGTGGCCAGTATCGGCAGTCGATACCAGCTTGATCTTGTCGCGGATGCTTTTGGCCATGGTCTCGTCCTACAAAAGATAAGTTCGCGCCTAAAGGCGCTCCTACACCGCGGCGCCAGACTCGCGCAGGTTTTCCATTACCTTCTCGAGGCCAAGCTTGTCGATGGTGCGGAGTCCGTGGCTGGAGACCCGCAGGGTGACGAAGCGCTTCTCGCCTTCCAGCCAGAACCGGTGCGTGTGCAGGTTGGGCAGGAAACGCCGGCGCTTCTTGTTGTTGGCGTGGGACACGGTGTTGCCGTAAAGCGGCTTCTTGCCGGTGACCTGACAGACCCGTGACATAGCAAACCTCTTCGAACTCAATGAGTTGGGTATTGGATTAGTGGTTGCCGGGCGTCCCGGCAGCCGCACTTTATACCAGCGAGGCAGGGGCTACAGCAACCCCCGGCTGGCGAGCGACACGCAAGTGCCGTCCCCGACGACGAAGTGATCCAGCAGGCGCACGTCGACCAGCTCCAGGGCATCCCGGATCCGGCGGGTGATAAGCCGGTCGGCCTCGCTGGGCTCAGGGACCCCGGAAGGGTGGTTGTGGGCCAGGATCAGGGCAGCCGCGTTCCGCTGGAGGGCCTGCCGTACGACCTCCCGGGGGTAGACCGTCGTGTTGTCGATGGTGCCCTGGAAGAGCTCCTCGAAGGCCAGGACCCGGTGCCGATTGTCCAGGAACAGGCAGCAGAAGACCTCGTGGGGCCGGTCCCGCAGCCTCGCGAGCAGGAAGTCCTGGCTGTCCCCCGGGGAGCTGATGGTCTTCCCCGGAGACAGCTTTTCCCCCATGTAGCGGCAACAGCATTCCCGGGCCGCCCGGAGCGTGGCGGACTTGGCAGGGCCCAGGCCATGCAGGGTCTCGAGTTCCGCATGGCCCGCGTTGAGCACGCCGCGCATGCCGCCGAAGCGCGCGAGCAGTTGCCGCGCCAGATCGAGGGCCGACACTCCGGCCACACCCCGGCCCAGCAGAATGGAGAGCACTTCGGCGTCGGTCAGGTGACCGGGTCCGGACTGGACAAGCCGTTCCCTGGGCCGTTCTGCCGCAGGCCAGTCCTTGATGAGACTGGACTTCCGGGGCGGCGTGTTCAGGGTATTGACTGGCACGGGCGCCATTCTGGGCATGCCCGCCGGACTGACCAAGCGGGGAAACTGCCTGCTTCGGGGACAAAGCACGGTTGTCCGGTGCGGGTTGCGCTAAGCTTTTGCCCTTCCAGGAAAGGTGCAGGGTTTGGGCGCTCTAAGCCAACAGCGGGTTGTCCTCGGCGTCACGGGCGGCATTGCCGCCTACAAAAGCCCCGACCTCGTCCGGCGCCTGCAGGATGCGGGCGCGGAGGTGCGTGTGGTGATGACGCCCAGTGCCACGCGCATGGTGGCTGCCACCGTCTTCCAGGCCGTCTCCGGCCATCCGGTGCGGTCCGATCTCTGGGATGACGCTGCCGAAGCGGCCATGGGCCACATCGAACTCGCGCGCTGGGCTGATCTCGTGCTGATAGCCCCCGCCACTGCTCACCTGATGTACCAGCTCGCCAGCGGGGCAGCGGGCAACCTTCTGACCACGATCTGCCTCGCGACGTCGGCGCCCGTGGTGCTGGCGCCCGCGATGAATCAGGCCATGTGGCGCCATGCCGCAACCCAGGCCAATCGGCTGACACTCGAGTCCCGCGGGGTGCGCTGCATCGGTCCCGCCTCCGGCAGCCAGGCCTGCGGCGACGTTGGCCCGGGCCGCATGGTGGAACCTGCGGATATCGTTGCCGCCTTAAGCGAACTGCCGGGGGGTGATCTCGCCGGACTGCTGAAGGACCAGCTGAAGGGCCTGAGGGTGCTGGTTACTGCGGGGCCCACGCGGGAGCCTATCGACCCCGTGCGTTTCGTCAGCAACAGGAGTTCCGGCAAGATGGGCTTTGCGGTGGCCCGGGCCGCTGTCGAGGCGGGCGCCCGGGTGACGCTGGTTGCCGGTCCCGTAGCCCTGCCGACTCCGGGGGGTGTCCGGCGTATCGACGTGGAGACTGCCGGTGAGATGTGCGCGGCAACCCTGGAGCGGATCGCCGATGCGGATATCTACATTGGCGCTGCCGCCATTTCCGACTATCGCCCCGAACCGGCCCTCCAGAAAATCAAGAAGCACGCAGACCGCCTCACGCTGGACATGGTCAAGTCACCGGATCTGCTGGCGACCATTGCCGCACGACCCGGAGCGCCGTTTACGGTGGGGTTCGCCGCCGAGACCGAGCGCCTGGAGGAATACGCCCGCCAGAAGCTGCAGGGCAAGCGGCTGGACATGATTGTTGCCAACCAGGTTGGGGCCAAGCTCGGGTTCGATGAGGACGAGAACAGCGTGCTCATTCTCTGGCAGGATGGACAGGAGTCGTTTTGCCGGATGGCCAAGTGCGACCTGGCGCGCCGGATCATCGCTACCGTCGCTGCCCGCTACGCCGCCGCTCGAGAGGTACCGGGTTTGCACTCTGGCAATT
>CAMBYH010000110.1 GCA_945872065.1 Arsukibacterium tuosuense | reverse complement strand
AACAGCGCCAGCGCGCCTCGTCCTACATCACCGGTCTTGGCAATGACGGTCAGTGCCGCAACGAGGGGTGGCGTTACGCAGGTCGTAATCACGGCCGCCGAGATGAAGCCCATGATGGCGGCGCCGATGAAACTGCCTGAGCGCTGCTGGCCCGATAGGGCATTCAGCCGCGTCTGCCAGGAGGCGGGAATCTGCAGATCGAACAGGCCGAACATGGACAGCGCGAGGGCCACGAAGAGCAGCGCCACGCCGATGATGACGGCCGGCTGTTGCATGACCGACTGCACCTGGGCGCCGGCGGCGGCGAAGACCGCCCCCAGCACCGTGTAGGTCACCGCCATGCCGAGAACGAAGGACAAAGACAGCAGAAACGCCTTCGCCGAGCCGAGGGGTGTGCCGTCCTTGCTGCCCTGGCCCACGATGATCCCCGACAGGATCGGGTACATGGGCAGGCAGCAGGGCGTGAAGGACAGTAGCAGTCCCAGCCCGGCGAACATGGCCATCACTGCCAGCAGGTTGCCGTCCCGGATCAGCGTGAACAGCCGGTCCTGCTCCGATTCGGGCATGCCGCCGGTCGCGGTTGCGCCTGTAGGAGCGCCGACCGGCGCGAGTCCGACCGAGGCCACCGGCAGGTCCACCGTCGTCGCCACGGCCTGGGGCGGGTAGCAGATGCTCTCGTCCTTGCAGCCCTGAAAGAGAATCGTGAGGGGCAGGGTGCGGGCCTCCGGGCTGCTGCGGGTCAGCGGCACGGTCATCGAGACTTCGTCATAGAAGACGAGGGTGTCACCAAACTCTTCATCCACTTTGGGCTCGCCGGCCGGCAGCACCGGCGGGCCGAAGCGAACCGCCTCGCTCTTCGACTCCGCGCCGAGCGTGTGGCGGTAGAGGTAGTAACCCGGCGCAATTCGCCAGAGCACTTGCAGCGTGAAGGGGTCGGTGAGTTCCGTGCGGAAGCTGAAGGCCTCCTCGACAGGGAGCGGGTCGTCCTTCGGACCCGTGCCGCTGCTCGTCGCGGCACCAGCCAGCAGCGCGCCAAGACGGCTGACGGTCTGTCCCGAAGTCGCCGTGCTGCCGGCCGCCGGGAGGTTCACGTTGGTCACCCAGACCTGGGGCGGATAGCACAGGCCAGCATCGGCGCAGCCCTGGGACTTGATCGCGAGGGCCATGCTGTCGATCCCCGCTGCACGGGTCGCCAGAGGCAGCCGGATCTCGGCGCTGCCCCGGTAGATGTGCATGTCGCCGAAGTACTCGTCTTTATGGAGCTTGCCCTTGGGCATCTCCGCCGGGCCCAGCGTTACTCCGGGGGTGCGGCTCTCAAAGCTCATGCGCTCCTGATACAGATAGTGCTCAGGCTCGATCGTCCAGCGGACGAGGAGGGCGTCCCCCCTGGCCTCAACCGTGTACCGGAAGGCCTCTTCGGGCTTCAGGATGTCCTGGTCCTGGGCCAGCACGGCTGCCGGACCGGACAGGCCAAGCACCAGGGCAACCACCGGGAGCAACGGAAAGATTCGCTTCATGGGCTGGTAGCCTGCCTGATCCAGTGCAAATAGTCCGCCGCCCCGGCCACTACCGGCAAGGCGATAATTTCAGGCATTTCATAGGGATGCTGCGCCCGTAGCAGAGCCTCGAGCGCCCCATACCGGGCCGCGCTGGTCTTGATGACCAGCAGCACCTCGGTGTCGTCCCTGATGTGCCCGTCCCACCGGTACATAGACCGGATTCCCGCCACGCAATTCACGCACGCGGCCAGTTTTTCCGCGAGGAGGGCGGTCGCAATTCCGCTGGCCGTCGCCTCGTCCGGGCAGGTGCAGAGGACGACCAGGGCTTCAGGAGCGGTGTCTGCGTGCATCGCGGGATTATGTCAGTGGGGAAAGGGGGACATGCCTAATTTCTGGAGGCCGCATTGCCCGGCCAGGATCTTGAGTGCCGTCAGGGCGGACACAGGGGGAATGCGGCCTCCAGAAATTAGGCATGTCCCTTCCCGGGCCTTGAATTTTCAGCCGTCGCCCCTATGATTGGCAGCCCCACGGGGAGAGTGCTAACGATTATTCGTCCCCGCGCCGCGACAGGCGCCGGTAATCAAGCCCAAAACCAGGATATTTAAGGAGTTTTGTCCATGAAGATTCGTCCGCTGCACGACCGCGTGATCATCAAGCGTACCGAAGAAGAGCGTACCTCCCCCGGTGGCATCGTAATTCCCGATTCCGCCACCGAGAAGCCCATCAAGGGCAAGGTCATTGCCGTGGGCAAGGGCCGGATTCTTGAGGACGGCAAGGTTCGCCCCCTCGACCTGAAGGCTGGCGACAAGGTGCTCTTCGGCAAGTACAGCGGTACCGAGGTCAAGGTCGATGGCGAGGAACTCCTTGTCATGAAGGAAGACGACATCATGGCCGTCATCGAAGGCTGATTGACCCCCAAACCGAAAAACTGACCTATCAAGTAAGGAAGACATTCAATGGCTGCCAAAGAAGTACGTTTCAGTGATGACGCCCGGGCGCGCATGTTCGCCGGCGTCAACATCCTGGCCGACGCCGTTAAGGTGACGCTGGGTCCCAAGGGCCGCAACGTGGTGCTCGACAAGAGCTTCGGCGCCCCGACCGTCACCAAGGACGGCGTCTCCGTCGCCAAGGAGATCGAGCTCGAGGACAAGTTCCAGAACATGGGCGCGCAGATGGTGAAGGAAGTTGCTTCCAACACTTCCGACGTCGCCGGCGACGGCACCACCACGGCCACCGTTCTGGCCCAGTCCATCCTGAAGGAAGGCCTGAAGGCGGTAGCCGCCGGTATGAACCCGATGGATCTGAAGCGCGGCATCGACAAGGCCTCTGCGGCCATCGTCGAGCGTCTCGGCAAGCTCTCCAAGAGCTGCCAGGACGAGAAGGCCATCGCCCAGGTCGGCACGATTTCCGCTAACGGTGACGAGTCCATCGGCAACACGCTGGCCGAAGCCATGGCGAAGGTAGGCAAGCAGGGCGTGATCACCGTTGAAGACGGTTCCGGTCTGGAAAACCAGCTGGACGTGGTCGAGGGCATGCAGTTCGATCGTGGCTACCTGTCCCCCTACTTCATCAACAACGCCGCCGAGCAGAACGCCGAGCTGGAAGCCCCCTACATCCTGCTCTACGACAAGAAGGTCTCGAACATCCGCGAACTGCTGCCGCTGCTGGAGGCTGTTGCCAAGTCCGGCAAGCCCCTGCTGGTGGTTGCCGAAGACGTCGAGGGTGAGGCTCTGGCCACGCTGGTCGTCAACACGATCCGCGGCATCGTCAAGGTCTGCGCCGTGAAGGCTCCTGGCTTCGGTGATCGCCGCAAGGCGATGCTGCAGGACATGGCCATCCTCACGGGCGGTCAGGTCATTGCCGAGGAAGTCGGCCTGTCGCTGGAGAAGGCCCGCCTGGAAGATCTGGGCAAGGCCAAGAAGGTGGTCATCGACAAGGAAAACACCACGATCATCGATGGCGCCGGCAAGAGCAAGGACATCAAGGCCCGCGTGGAGCAGATCAACAAGGAAATCGAGGCCACGACCTCCGACTACGATCGCGAGAAGCTGCAGGAGCGCGTCGCCAAGCTCTCCGGCGGTGTCGCCGTGATCAAGGTGGGTGCCGCGACCGAGATCGAAATGAAGGAAAAGAAGGCCCGCGTGGAAGACGCGCTGCACGCCACTCGTGCTGCCGTTGAAGAGGGTGTGGTTCCGGGCGGCGGCGTTGCCCTGATCCGTGCCCGCGACGCGCTCAAGGACCTGAAGGGCGCCAACGACGACCAGAATGCCGGTATCGCCATCCTGCGTCGCGCCCTTGAGGAACCGCTCCGCCAGATCGTCATCAACGCAGGTGAAGACGGCGCCGTGGTCCTGAACAAGGTCGCTGAAGGCAAGGGCAACTACGGCTACAACGCCCAGACGGGCGAGTACGGCGACATGGTGGCCATGGGCATCATCGACCCGACCAAGGTGGTGCGCTTTGCCCTGCAGAACGCCGCTTCCGTGTCCGGCCTGCTGCTGACGACCGAGGCCATGATTGCCGATGCGCCGAAGAAGGACGCCGGTGGTCCGCAGATGCCTGGTGGCGGCATGGGCGGGATGGATATGTAACGACGCCTGTAGGAGCGCCTTTAGGCGCGATGGTTCGCACGTGAACGTGCTCCTACAAAAAGCCCCGCTTCGGCGGGGCTTTTTTTTGTCAAATTCCTTATCGACGTGACGCCACCCTCGTGTTGCAGGGGGAGAAGTTCTTCCTGGAGTCTCAACACGTGACTGCCCTGCACACCCGGGGGCTTAAGGGTGTTGATGCGCTGATGGGCTGGGTGCTGATCACCGCCTGAGATCGCGGCGTGGTAGGAGCGCAGACCGGCGCGATCAACTTGCGGGTTCGCGCCGGTCGGTGCTCCTACGAGGGAGCGTTCCTACGCGTTCGGGAAGCGCTCCCGCTGTTCGTCCTGGACCTGTTCCGACGTGAGGCCGGTGCTGGCTGCAATGACAGCCACCAGACCGTGCGCGAGATCCCGGGGCAGGCGCGCCTGATGCAGCCGCTCCCAGACGCGGATGCGGGCGGCCGGAGTCTTGAGCGTCGACGACTGATCCTTCAGGTCCTGGCGCCGGCGCTCGGCAGTCTCTGCCTGTTGCTGGAGGATGCGCGTCCGAAATTCATCCGGTGCTTCGCCCGCAAAGGGGAGCGGGGCGCGACCACTGGGAGACCAGGGCTTATCCGCCACTGGACGTGCTTCCGGGCGGCGTTGGGCCCGCGGACTCGCCCGTGGCGAGCGTCTCGCCCTTGGCTTGCCGCTTCTGGCGCTTCTCGTTCTGGCGAGCCTGCCGGGCGAGTTCCTTCTGTTTCTTCTGCTGGTTGTAGTTTGGCTTGGCCAAGGTCGCTCCAGAGGCTGCGGGTGATTGGCGAGTATACGCATGAATCCGGCTGGGCATGGCCGGTCGCGCCTAAAGGCGCTCCTACAAGCCGCTCCTACGGGGACCGCTGGCGCGACGCGGGCGCCCGGCCCAGCTGATCCAGAATGAAGGCGTACTCCAGCGCCGTGTTCCGGTACCTCTCGAAACGCCCGGCCTGACCGTGGTGGCCGGCGCTCATGTCGATGCTGAAGATCAGTGGCCGGTCGTTGGTCTTCTTTGCCCGGAGCCGGGCCACCCACTTGGCGGGTTCGTAGTACTGCACCTGGGAATCCCACAGGCCCGTCACCACCAGCATGGCCGGGTAGTCCTGGGCCGCCACGTTGTCGTAGGGGGAGTAGGAGAGCATGTAGTCGTAGAACTTCTTCTCCTTGGGATTCCCCCATTCGTCGAACTCGTTGGTGGTGAGCGGGATACTTTCGTCCAGCATGGTGGTGACCACGTCCACGAAGGGCACCTGGGCAATGATCCCCCGGTACTCAGCCGGCGCCAGGTTGGCCACCGCGCCCATGAGCAGACCACCGGCGCTGCCACCCTCGGCGAAGACTTTGTCCTCCGCACCGTAGCCTCCCTTCACCAGGTAGCGGGTGGCGTCGATGAAGTCGGTAAAGGTATTTTTCTTCTGCAGGCGCCTGCCGTCCTCGTACCACTGGCGCCCCAGTTCCTGTCCGCCCCGGATGTGGGCGATGGCGACCACGAAGCCCCGGTCCAGCAGGCTTACCCAGTCGCTGGAGAAGACCGGATCCTCGGACAGGCCGTAGGACCCGTAGCCGTAGAGGTAGAGCGGTGC
>CAMBYH010000109.1 GCA_945872065.1 Arsukibacterium tuosuense | reverse complement strand
TACCCGCGGCTGCTCAAGCTCAAGGACCGCTACGATCCGGCCAACCTGTTCCACCTGAACGCCAACGTCCAGCCGTCCTAAGGCACGTAGGCGTCGGCCTCGATCTCCACGAGGATCTCGGGGCTGATCAGCTTCGCGACTTCCACCATCGCAGTGGCTGGCCGGATGGTGCTGAACACTTCACCGTGGGCCTTGCCTACTTCTTCCCAGCGACTGATGTCCGTCAGGTAGATCCGCGTGCGGACCACGTGCTCCGGGCCCGCGCCCACGGCTGCCAGGGCTGCCGTGATGTTGGTCAGGATCTGGCGCGTCTGGGCGTAGGGGTCATCGATACCCACGATGTTCCCGTCCGGCCCGCTGGCGGTGGTGCCTGAGACGTAGATGAAGGGGCCGATCCGTACCGCGCGGGAGTAGCCGATGATGGGCTCCCACTTGCTGCCGGTGGAGTGATTGATGCGTTGCATGGGTTGCTTCCGTAATGAGAGTAGAGAGTAGTTACAGGCGCGTCAGCGCCTCAAGCGTCGCCACCGGACTGTCGCACACCGTGCCCCGGCAGACATACGCCAGCACGCCCGCCGCCGGCGCCGTCTTCGCCACCAGGGCCGCGGGCAGATTAGCGCCGTCATCAGGAATGGCAAAGACCATCCGCCTGGGGTTGTAGGCAGCACCGAGCGTGGCGGCCCACACGCTGGCCTCGCCGGGCTCACCGCGCAGGATGATCAGCTCGGGGGGTTGCAGGTACTCGTCCAGCGCGTTCAGCAGCGAGCAGTGGCCGTGGGGGAATTCCTGCAGCCCGCGCCACCCGGCCCGCAGCGTGCGTTCCGCCGCGTCCAGATACCGGGGTTCCACCAGCAGGTAGCCGAGCCGGGCGAGGGCGAACGCGGCCACGCCATTGCCCGAGGGCACGGCTTCGTCCGCCAGCGGCTTCGACCGGTGGAGCAGTGCTTCGTGATCGTGGGACGTGAACCAGAAGCCGCCGTTCTCCCGGTCTTCGAAGCGCTCCAGGAGGCCGTCCGCCAGGAACACTGCAAACTCCAGGTGTGCACTGCTCCAGCGCGTCTGCAGCAGTTCGACCACCGCGTCCAGGAGAAAAGCATAGTCGTCCAGATACGCGTTGAGGCGCGCCTTGCCACTCTTATAGGTAGCGCACAGCCGGTCGTCCACGACCAGTGACCCGCGGAGAAAGTCCACCGCGGCCACCGCCGCGTCGGCCAGATCCGGACGATCGAGCACCCGGGCCGCGATGGTCAGCCCCCGGATCATCAGCGCGTTCCAGCTGGTCAGCAGCTTGTCGTCCAGCCCGGGCCACACCCGGCCGTTACGCGCACTGAGCAGCTTCGAGCGGCCGGACATGAGCAGGCGGCGCACGGTGGACTCCGGCTGGCCCGTGGTCCCGGCGATCTGCTCGACAGTCTGGTAAACCCGCAGGTGCCAGGCCCGCACATTGTGGTGGGGCTCCTCGAAGTTTGATGGCTGGTCGAGCCCGAAGCGGGGGGCGAGCACCGCGTACTCAGCCGCGGCCACGAGCGCCTGCACCTGTTCGGGCGTCCACACATAGAAGCGGCCTTCCTCACCCTCCGAGTCCGCATCGAGGCTGGAGTAAAAGGCGCCCTCGGCCGAGCGCATGTCCCGCAGCACCCAGTCCGCGGTTTCCCGCGCCACAGTGCGAAAGGTCTCGTCGCCGCTGATCTGGAACATCTGGGCGTAGAGCGCCAGCAGCGGCCCGTTGTCGTAGAGCATCTTTTCGAAGTGGGGAATCGTCCAGAAGCGGTCCACGGAGTAGCGGCAGAAACCGCCACCCAGGTGATCGTAGATGCCGCCCTCGGCCATCCGCTTCAGCGTAAGCGCCGCGAAGTAGAGGCCGTCCTTGTCCGGCTGCGGGTCGTGGGCCGTGCTCCGCCAGTGGCGCAGCAGGCGGTCGATGGTGGTGGGGTGGGGGAACTTGGGTGCGCCGCCGAAGCCGCCGTGTTCCCGGTCCACCTGCTGACCGGTCACCTCGCGAAAATCGGCGAGGGGTGCGTCGTTCAGCGCTGCCACCTCAGCGCTGCCGGCCGGCTCCATCCGGGCAAAGGCCTCCCGCAGCGCCTCCGCCTGGCCCCGCACGTCCGCGCCGTTGTCCCGGTAGTACTCGGCAACTCGCTCCAGCACCTGGGTGAAGGAGGGCATGCCGTACTTCGCCGTGTTGGGAAAATACGTGCCGCCGAAAAACGGCACGTGATCTTCCGGCGTGAGGAACATCGTCAGCGGCCAGCCGCCGCCGCGCTGGGCGATGAAGTGGTGGGCGGTCTGGTAGATCTTGTCGAGATCCGGACGCTCCTCCCGGTCCACCTTGATGTTGACGAAGTGGCGGTTCATCACCTCGGCGGTGGCCGGGTCCTCGAAGGACTCGTGGGCCATCACGTGGCACCAGTGGCAGGCCGAATAGCCGATGGACAGCAGGATCGGCTTGTTTTCCGCCCGGGCTTTCGCCAGCGCCGCGGCGTTCCAGGGGTGCCAGTCCACCGGATTGGCGGCGTGCTGCAGGAGGTAGGGGCTGGTTTCGTCAGCGAGCTGGTTCATGCGGCGACACACTACCTGATCCGGGCAGCGATTTCGGTACCATGGCAAGCCCATGCAGATCGGCCCCCACACCATCGACCCCCCCGTGATCCTCGCCCCGATGGCGGGGGTCACCGACAAGCCGTTCCGGCAGCTGTGCCGGCGCCTCGGGGCGGGCCTGGCCGTGTCCGAGATGACCACATCCGAGCCCCGCCTGTGGGCCACCCGCAAGTCCCGCCTGCGCATGGAT
Organism: Arsukibacterium tuosuense; assembly: GCA_945872065.1. Classification (GTDB taxonomy): domain Bacteria; phylum Pseudomonadota; class Gammaproteobacteria; order Steroidobacterales; genus SHZI01. The sequence continues at coordinate 3,202 of CAMBYH010000109.1, read as the reverse complement.
CACGCCGACGAGACCGGCCCCATCAGCGTGCAGTTGGCCGGCACCGACCCCCAGGTCCTGGCCCATGCCGCCCGGCACAACGTGGAGCAGGGCGCCCAGATCATCGACATCAACATGGGTTGCCCGGCGAAAAAGGTGTGCAGTGTGGCCGCCGGCTCGGCGCTGTTGCGGGATGAAGTACTGGTGGGCGAGATCCTCGCGGCCGTGGTGGCCGCCGTGTCCGTGCCGGTCACCCTGAAGATCCGCACCGGCTACACCCCGTCTGACCGCAACGCCGTCCGGATCGCCCGTATCGCCGAAGCGTCGGGCATCGCCGCCATCGCCGTGCACGGCCGTACCCGGGAGGACTTCTTCAATGGCGACGCGGAATACGAGAGCGTGGCCGCAGTGAAAGCTGCCGTGGGGATTCCCGTGATCGTCAACGGCGATGTGGACACGCCGGAGAAGGCTGCCGAGGTGCTGCGCGTCACGGGGTGCGACGCCATCATGCTGGGGCGCTCGGCGCTCGGGCGGCCGTGGATCTTTCGCGAGATGGCGCACTACCTGGCTAAGGGTGTCCGACTGCCCGCGCCGGCAGCTGCGGAAGTGCAGTCGATACTGCTCGGGCATCTGGAGGCCCTCTACTCCTTTTATGGCGAGCACCTGGGCGTGCGGATCGCCCGCAAGCACCTGGGGTGGTACTGCCGGGAGTTGCCGGGTGGGGCAGACTTCAGGGCCCGGGTGAACCGGGTTGAACTGGCCGCAGAGCAGCGGGAGCTCACGCGGGAATTCCTCCTGGCCCCCGCGGCCCAAACCCCCGGCCAGGCACCGCAGCATGAGTACGTCATCACAGCACCAGGGATCGGGAGCTGGGATCACTGGACAGGTGCGCCGCTGCCTGCTGTCGCGCAGTAAGCCGGGTTCGCTGGGTGGCCGCTGGGGCTAGTGGTTGCGTGCTATCGTTGGGGCCGTGAAGTCCATCCGTCGCGAATTCTGGCCGATCATATTGGTGCTCCTGCAGCTGTTCGTCGCCCCCTGCGCGATCACAATGGTGGCGATGCCTGCCGACGCAGACTGCGAGCACTGCGGGACGATGGCCAGTCCGGATAGTTGCGCCGTTGCGAGCCCAGCGTCGAGCACGGTGGTTGAAGCTCTGGCCTCTGGCTCCGGCCGGGCAGAACTTCCGCATCACGTCGCAAATGTGCCATCAGGACTAACGCCTTCAGTGCCGGAGGCCCTGTGGTCTGCGCAGTCGTCGCGCTTTTTGGCGACCCGTCACAGCGGCGATCCGCCGCTTTATCTCCTGCTCAGTCAGCTCCGCATCTAGCGAGCTCTCCGCCGCCTTCTTGAACCGGGCCCCACGGTGGTGGTGCTCGTCGCCGGCGAAACAGGAGATTTCCATGACTATCCGCAAAGGGCAGGATGCCCGTCATTCCACAGCATGGTCTGCCGCCGCTGATCCCGGTCGGCGTCGCTTTGTGCTTGGGGCCGCTGCCGGTGGCCTGCTGGCTGGTCTGGGCCGGTGGCAGCCTGCCGGCGCAGAGGACAACCCTCGTGTCCTGACTCACCTCAAGGGCTCGGATTTCGCGCTGAGCATCGGCCCGCTGCCCGTGCAGATCACGGACCGGCAGCGCGTGGCGGTGGCGGTGAACGGCTCCCTGCCCGCGCCCGTCCTGCACTGGCAGGAAGGCGATACCGTCACGCTGCGGGTGACGAATCAGCTGACGGAGCCCACCTCGATCCACTGGCACGGCATCCTGTTACCCACCGGCATGGATGGGGTTCCGGGCCTCAGCTTCCCGGGCATCGCCCCGGGCGAGACCTTCACCTACCGGTTCCCGGTCCGCCAGTCCGGCACCTACTGGTACCACAGCCATTCCGGTTTTCAGGAGCAGCTGGGGATGTATGGCGCGCTGGTGATTCATCCCCGGGAACCGGATCCCGTGACCGTCGACCGGGACTACGTGGTGCTGCTGTCGGACTGGACCGACGAGAGCCCGGCCCGCGTGCTCGCCAAACTCAAGAAGCAGTCCGACTACTACAACTTCAACCAGCCCACGCTGGGCGATCTGTTTCGGGATGTTCGTCGCGAGGGTCTGAGTGCGGCGCTTGCCGAACGGGCGATGTGGGGCGAGATGCGCATGAACCGCACCGATCTCGCAGACGTGAGTGGCTACACCTACACCTATCTGATGAATGGCCAGGCCCCGGCGGCTAACTGGACCGGGCTGTTCGCGCCCGGGGAGCGGGTGCGCCTGCGCTTCATCAACGCGGCGGCCATGAGCTACTTCGATGTGCGCATTCCCGGCCTGCGGATGACCGTCATCGCGGCGGACGGGCAACCCGTCAAACCGGTCGATGTCGAGGAATTCCGCATCGCTGTCGCCGAAACCTTCGACGTGCTGGTCACGCCGGAGCGGGACGAGGCCTACACGATCTTTGCCCAGTCGCTGGATCGCACGGGCTTTGCCCGGGGCACGCTGGCGCCCCGGGAGGGGATGGCGGCGGTGGTGCCGGGTCTGGACAAGCCCGTGGCACTGACCATGACCGACATGGGGCACGACATGAGTCACGCGGGCCACGACATGAGCGCGGTGCCGGCCTCGGATCCCCACGCGGGCCACGACATGGCCGACATGCCGGGGATGGACATGAGCGGGACCGTCACCGTGACTCACGCGGCCACCGAGAGCGGCCCAGGTGTCGACATGCTCGCGATGAATCCCACCACCCGCCTCAATGATCCCGGCGTCGGCCTGCGGGACAACGGCCGGCGCGTGCTCACCTATGCTGACCTGCGTAGCACCTTCCCGGATCCTGACGGGCGCGAACCCACGCAGACGATCGAGCTGCACCTGACGGGGCACATGGAGCGCTACATCTGGTCCTTCAATGGGGTGAAGTCGTCGGACGCCGGACCGATTCGTCTGCGCTACGGCGACCGGGTGCGCTTCGTGCTGGTCAACGACAGCATGATGACCCACCCGATCCACCTGCACGGGCTCTGGAGCGACCTGGAAGACGAGCAGGGCAACTTCCAGGTGCGCAAGCACACCATCAGCGTCAAGCCCGGCGAGCGCGTGACCTACCGGGTTAGTGCGGATGCGCTGGGGCGCTGGGCCTACCACTGCCATCTGATGATGCACATGGAAACCGGGATGTTCCGGGAGGTGCTCGTCGATGAATAGGTTCATGGGAGCGGCGCTGCTGCTGACGGGCCTGT
>CAMBYH010000108.1 GCA_945872065.1 Arsukibacterium tuosuense | reverse complement strand
ACCCAGGTGGACCTCCATGGTGCCAATGGCCTCGGCTTCCGGCCCCGTCCCGACGAGACCCACCGTGAACTCACGCCCGGGGAGAAACTCCTCGATCAGGACCGGCTGCCGGTACCGGGTCAGCAGCGCGGCGCAGACAGCCACCAGTTCATCGGCCGAGGAGGCTCGTGACGCGGTCGATATACCCTTGCCGGTGCCCTCGGCCACCGGCTTGGCGAACAACGGGTAGCGCAGATCCAGGCGCCGGGCGCCACTCGCCGACTCCACCACGGCAAAGTCCGCAGTGGCCAGTCCGTGCCCCCGGACCACGTGCTTGGCCACGCCCTTGTGCAGGGTTACGGCGCAGGCCAGGGGGTCGGAGAACACATAGGGAATCTGCCAGGCATCGAGCAGTGCGGGAACCAGTGATTCCCTGCCGAAACCATGGAGACCCTCGCAGAAGTTGAACACCAGGTCCCAGCGATCACCCCCGGCGAGTCGGGTTGTCAGCTGTCGGGCGTTGCCTATCCGGTCGACATCGAGGGCCAGGCTGCGGAGGGCACTCGCTATGCCATCGATGGTTTCTGGCTGGTCGAACTCCGCGGTATCAACGTCGCTGTAGCCCGCGGCGAGATACTCCTCGCGGAGGTCATAGGTCAGGCCGACTCGCATCCTGCCGCTTCGGTTTGCGGATCGGGGTAGCGGTAAGACCCATTGTCGTAGTTGGTCAGCAGGAGGTCGTCCCCCTCCCGGCCCACGATGTAGTCCGGAGAGACGGGAATCTTGCCACCGCCGGCCGGGGCATCGATGACGTAGGTGGGTACCGCATAGCCCGTTGTATGCCCGCGCAGCCCACGAATGATGTCGATGCCCTTCTGGACGGTGGTCCTGAAGTGAGCAGAGCCCGAGATCGGGTCGCACTGGTACAGATAATAGGGCCGGACACGGATTCGCAGCAGCCCCTGGACCAGGGATTTCATGACGGCGATGTCGTCGTTCACACCCTTCAGCAGCACGGTCTGGCTCCCCAGCGGGATGCCCGCATCGGCAAGCCGCGCGCAGGCTTCCGCAACTTCGGGGGTGAGTTCATCCGGGTGGGTGAAGTGCAGGCTCATCCACAGCGGGTGGTAACGCTTCAGGATGCGGACCAGTGCGGGAGTGACGCGCTGCGGTTGCACCACAGGCTGCTTTGTGCCGATCCGGATGAATTCGACATGCGGAATGGCCCGCAGACGGGACAAAATCCATTCAAGCCGTTCGTCGTCCAGGCTGAGCGGGTCGCCCCCGGAAAGCAGGACATCCCTGATCACCGGATTGCCGGCGATGTAGTCAATGGCCTGCTCCAGGTCGTGCTTGCGGATACTGCGCTCGCCAACCGAACCGACCATCCGGGCCCGTGTGCAGTACCGGCAGTAGACCGAGCAGAAATTAGTGACTAGCAGCAGGACCCGGTCCGGATAGCGGTGCACGAGGCCCGGAACCGGGCTATGGGCATCTTCCCCCAGCGGATCGTCCGCCTCGCCCCGGGAGCGCAGGTACTCTCCCATGACCGGAATTACCGTTCGCCGCAGGCTCTGGGTGGCGTTCTCGGGATCCAGCAGGCTGGCGTAGTAGGGCGTTACCCCAATCGGCAGCGCTCCCCGGTGCATTTCGACGGCCTGGCGCTCCTCGTCCGTCAGGCTCAGCATCCGGTCCAGTTCGGCAATGGTGCGGATGCGACTGCGGTTCTGCCAGCGCCAGTCGTTCCAGTCCCGCAGACCCGCCTGGGGATAGAAGCGGCGCCGAAACGCATCGCTTTTCGGGCTGACAACCAGCCGGGGGATAGTGGGCCTGGTGGTGGGGACCGGCGTCAGATTGACGGGGCCGTGGGCCACCGGAGCTTTGGCGGGGTCTGCTGTTCCCTGAATGCGACCCACAGCAGAAGGGTCCACGACAGATAAAACTCGCGGCATTGTGACTACCTCGTCGGCATGCAGGGTCGGTGGATTGCGTGTCGAGACAGAATCAAACCTGATTGCCTTCTATGGCACCGAACGCTGAAGACGCTCGCCTGGCATTCCATTGCCGATCCGGAACTTCCGGAATCCTGAGTTGTCCGGAATTCGTCCGGCCGGTTCAGAATGCGCTGTCTTTGTGACTGCTGTCTTGATAGAAAAGTAGCGTTCATGGATGTATCGACGGTAAATATACCCACCAGTTTCCGAAAAGCAATACAGAGCGGCATTCACCAGGTCGTCACGGATCGCATCCGCAGAAAGCGCATCGGCATCGTCCGGAGTTTCTTTAGCCGGAGACGACGCGGCTCTGTGCTAGGATTTTCTCGTCGGAGGACGTATGCAGCACATCACCGGCACCATCATCACGTTCAATGAGGAAGACCAGATCGAGGCGTGCATCGCCTCCCTGCAACGGGTCTGTGATGACGTTGTGGTGGTCGATTCCCTGAGCACCGATCGGACGGTTGAGCTGGCGATTGCCGCTGGAGCCCTCGTCATTCCTCAGGCCTACCTCGGCGAGGGCCCCCAGCGGAACCTCACGGAGAAGCACGCGGCTCACGACTGGATATTGGCCCTCGACGCAGACGAACGGCTTGATGACGAGTTGGCGGAGGCCATCCGGTTGCTGCCTCTCAACGATCCGGCTGACGCGTATGCCTTCAACCGGAAGAGCTATGTGGGCCCCCGCTGGATCCGCGGGCCCGGCTTTTATCCCGACTTTGTGACGCGTCTCTACAATCGCACCCGCGCCGCCTACGAGCCCAAGCCCGGCCACGCCGGCGTCCTTGCGCCGCGGGTGCGCCGCATTCCTGGCCATATCCTTCACTACACCTACGACGGGCTGAGTGACTGGATTGCCAAGATCAACTGGCTGACGTCCCGCGATGCCCAGGGGATGTTCAATGCCGGCAGGCCAGCTTCCGCGACGAAGCCGGTGGTGAGCGCCCTGGCGGCCGGCTTCAGGCAACTGATACTGCGGGGCGGTGTTTTCCGCGGGACCGACGGCTGGCTGGTGACCATGACCAGCATGTTTCGGTCCTTCATGAAGTACGAGAAGCTGAACGAGCTGCACGAGCAACAACGCCGGGGTGGGCCGCCGGCTTCCGATGGACTGCAGCTCGGCCATATCCGGGGCACTGAACGCCCCTGAACGGCCCACGACCGGCAGTTCAGCTGTGTCCGGCCAGCTCCTGGAACAAGGCCAGATGGGCCGACACTGAATCCTCCAGACGGAACCGGGCCCCAATGCGCTCCCGGGACTGGGCGCCCATGCGCTGGTTGGCAGCCGGGTCCCGGTAGAGTTTCAGAACTGCGTTGGCCAGGGCCTGGGCATCTCCCGGGGGCACCACCAGACCACTAACTCCGTCTTCGACGAGTTCTGCGCTGCCGCCGGTCGTGGTCACGATCGGGGTAACGCCGTGGACCATCGACTCAATAACGGTCTTTGGCAGGCCTTCCCGCTTGGTGGCAGGCAGCACGGACGCCTGGCAGGAGGCCACGATCCCGAGAACGTTTTCCCGGAAACCGACCAGATGGATCTGGTCTCGCAGCGGGCTGGCGGCGACCAGCCCCCGGATCGGCTCCTGATCCATGTCCCGACCAATCAACAGGAAATGGATGGGCAGCCCCGGCGGGATCAGCCCCGCAGCCTTGACCAGCACGTCGGCGCCTTTGCGCGGACGGTTATTGGCAACGCAACACACCGTGAAGGCGCCCTGGGGCACGCCAAGAGAAGCCAGGTCAACACGTTCAGTCGCGTCGTACCACTTCAGGTCGTGGCCCTTATAGATGGTGACCAGCTTCCGCGGGTCGTAGACCACGCCCAGGAGGCTTTCACGGACCGCTTCGGCCACGCAGACGATGCGCGACACGCGGGGGCTAAGGTGCGTGAGGTAGCAGATCGGGTCCCAGCGGGAGATGTTGCCGCTCTGTCCCCGGTAGGTGACCACCTTTACCGGCAGGCCTATGCTCGCGATGATGCCGTTGACGATGGCGGGGTTGTTGAACAGCTGGATTGCATCGTAGCCGCCGACCTTCAGGACGCCCCGAATCACCCGGACGGCCTCCAGGGAGAACTTCTTCCGGGGCACGAAGTCGTGGACCGGAATGCCGGCTTCCACCAGGCGCCGTCCCCAGTAGGTATCGCGGCGGCTCATCACCTCTGCATCGACGCCCCGGCGCTTCAGCCCGAGGATCATCTCGGCCTCCGGCCGGGTGTTATGGGTGCCGGGCTTGTCGTAGTTGGTTATGAAGAGGACTTTGAGCGTCATGCCGGGCACTCGTGATCAGGGGAGGCGAAACCGTCGCATGTTGCGCCCCGGGCAGGTAGCCCGCAACCGGAGTGCCCCGGCATTCCTGGCCCTCCGCTACACTGGGCCCCCATGAACCAGATCGTGGCGAACGCGCCGGTCGTCTATCACCTGCGGCCCCTGCATACGGGAGCACATCTGTATGAAGTGACCTGCCGGATAGAGCAACCGGCTCCGGAAGGCCAGCTGCTCTCCCTGCCCGCCTGGATTCCGGGCAGCTATCTGGTCCGTGATTACGCCCGGCATGTGGTGCAGTTTCAGGCGGGGAGCGGTGGCGAGCAGGTTGCCGCGCGGAAACTCAACAAACACACCTGGCGGGTTGCTCCGGTGCCGGGCGAGCTGCTGGTCCGCATTACGGTTTACGCCGCAGACCCGTCCGTTCGCGGGGCCTGGCTGGATGCCCAGCAGGGCTTCGTCAACGGCGTGTGTGTTTTCCTCCGCGTGCATGGCCAGGAGCACGCTCCATCGGTGGTCCATATCGACCCACCGGACATACCCGTCAGCCCCGCGATGGGCCCGGCCTGGCGACTCTCCACCGGTCTCCAGCGGCTTACCGGGGGGCAGGGGGAGTTCGGGGCCTTTCAGGCGACGAGTTACAGCGACCTGACCGATCATCCGGTGCTCATGGGGCCATTGACCACCGTGGAGTTCATGGCCGCCGGGGTGCCCCATGCCCTGGTCCTGGCCGGCCTGCTAAACCCGGACCGGGAGCGACTGCAGGCTGACCTGACGCGCCTGTGCACCTGGCACATCGACTTTTTCGGCCGCCCGGCCCCGATGACCCGGTACGTCTTCCTGGTCCGCGCGTCCGGCGACGGCTACGGTGGGCTCGAGCATCGCGCCTCCGCCGTGCTTGGCTGCCGTCGGGATGACCTCCCGCAGGCGGGCGTGCCCGGCAACGAACCGGCGTACCGGCGATTTCTGGGCCTCGTCAGCCACGAGTATTTCCACGCGTGGCACGTCAAGCGCATTCGGCCCGCGGAGTTTGTGTCTGCTGAACTCGATGCCGAGGTCTATACCCACCAGCTGTGGATTTTCGAGGGGATCACCTCTTACTACGACGACCTTGCCTTGCGCCGCTGTGGCCTGATTACCCCTGAGCATTATCTGGAGCTTCTGGGGCGGTCCTTAACCCAGCTGTACCGGACAGCCGGCCGGCGCCAGCAGACCCTCGAGGAGGCCAGCTTTGATGCCTGGATCAAGTTCTATCAGCCCGACGAAAACTCGCCCAACGCCACGATCAGTTATTACCTGAAGGGTGCCCTGGTGGCCCTGGCCCTTGACCTTGAGTTGCGCTCCCGGACGGCAGGCACCTGCTCCCTCGACGCCGTCATGCGCACCCTGTGGCAGGAGTATGGCGCGGACGATAGCCCCGGCCTCGCAGAAGGTCAGTTCGAACGGCTGGCGGGGAGCCTGAGTGGTCTGGATCTCGAGCCTTTCTTCCGTCAGTCCCTGCGCACCACTATCGATCCTCCCATCGGCATACTCCTGGCCCAGTTCGGCATCCGTCTGCACTTGCGCAGTCCTGAGAGTGATAACGATAGTGGCGGGACCAGAGGGCGTCGGGAGGATCGACCGAGGGCCTGGCTGGGCATCAAGGTTCAGTCGGTAGACGGTCGGGTGCGCGTCAGCCACGTCGCCGCTGGCAGCCCCGGGCAGCAGGCCGGCCTTTCGGCAGGTGATGAACTGCTGGCGCTGGCGGGCCGGCGGATCGCCCCGG
>CAMBYH010000107.1 GCA_945872065.1 Arsukibacterium tuosuense | reverse complement strand
GGGATCGTCGGTCCCCTGCTCGGCGTGGCCGCGACGGACCTTAAGTTTGCCCACCGGCGCGTGTGGGTGCGAGGGGAGGCCCCCGATGCGGCCGGCAGATCCTTCAGCTTCCGCGAGGCCATCGGCAAGGCCTTCAATGGCGTCCAGGGCCTGGCGATCATGGGCCGCGGGTCCTTCAACTCACCCCGTCCGTCCGGGTCGCTCGCCTATTCCTTCGGCGCCCAGGTAGCCGAGGTGGAAGTGGATCCCGAGTCCGGCGCGGTGCGGGTGATCAAGGTGACGGCTGCCCACGACCTCGGCCGCGCGCTGAACCCGCTGGCCGTGGAGGGCCAGCTGGATGGCCAGGTCTTCTCCGGCATGAGCCAGGTGCTCTATGAAGAGTGCCGGATGGATGGCGGTCAGATCCTCAACCCGTCCCGGCTGGAGTACAAGCTCCCCCGCACTTACGAGCTGCCGGAGGTGGAGTACATCCTGGTGGAGACCATCGACCCCTACGGGCCCTTCGGGGCCAAGGAAGTGGGTGAGGGGCCGATTGTGGTGACGATGGCTGCCGTGGCGAATGCCGTCGCGAATGCGGTCGGCGAGATGCTGCCCCAGATTCCGATGACGCCCTGGCGGCTGCTGCGCGTGATTCGCCACCGGCGGAACCACGGGCTGGCCCCTGGGGACTGAGTCTCGCCTTCAGTTCAGGAAAAACTTCAGTGCTGCGATCGTCAGTCCGAAGCCGACGAACAGCATGGAACCGAGCTGGACGATCAGCCGGCTGGACAGCAGCTCCATTTCCTTGCGGATCAGAACACTGTCCTGGCGCAGGGCTGCGATATCTGTCTTGACACCGGCCAGTTCGTCGCGGGACGCCAGGCTGGAGATCAACTCCTGCCGGAGCATCTGCAGGTCAGTTTTCAGTTCCTGCCGCAGCATCTGCAGGCCTGTTTTGAATTCCTGCCGCAGCATCTGCAGCTCCGCCTTCGTGGCGTTCTGCATCGTCTGCAGGTCTGCTTTAGTCGCGACCTGCAAAATCTGCAGGTCCGTTTTCGTCGCGATCGTGGTGCCCATATCCCGCTCCATCGCATCGACGACAGCCCGGGCCTTGTCGTTAGGGACGTCGATGCTTACCAGAGCAGCATACAGTGAGTACAGGTAGTCCACGGTGTGCCTCATCGGGTGCGCCGGTCTGGCAGATCACGGGACGATAACAACGCGAAATTGCCGAGGACAGCAACAAATCCCGGCGGTTCAACCAGTTTTGGGCTTCGTGGCTATGCGCGCCACCAGGAATCCAGCACCCATCAACGCCACCAGAGCAATCCGGCCGAGGTCCCCGATCCCACCCTGAGCAAACGGCCCGAAGTGCCAGAGAGCCAGCGCGATGGCGAGATTGGTCAGCGTGTGGGCCAGCAGCGGCGGCCAGAGTGAGCCGGTCACCGAGCGCAACCAGCCGAGGCCTGCGAGGGCGACAAAGTAGCCCAGCCACTGGGCCGCGAGGTCGGGCCCCCAGCGATGGGCCGCGGTGTTGAGGGCTGTAATCAGGAGGATGGCGGGCCAGGGTCCCCACAGCGGCTCCAGGCGCGACTGCAGGAGTCCCCGGAACGCGACTTCCGCCAGCACCGCCGGCGTCACCGATAGCAGCACCGCATAGCTGAACTGGAAAAGACGGCTGGTGCCCGCAGGACCGGTCTCGGCAGCGAGGGTCATGCCTGCCAGCGACCCCTGGAGCGCGCAGGCGGCAACGCCCAGCAGCGCAATCCCCAGGGTCATCGCCGTGATGCTGGCCCGGCTGCGGGCCTGCGGTTGCGGGTTCAACCGGGCTTCTGTCCGGAGGCCGATGCGGAACCGCCACTCGGCTGCGGCAGTGATGCCGACGAGCAGGGCGAGCAGGGACACGGGGAACCAGACGACTTGCGGTGAGACGGCCGCGTTGGCGAGCACCAGGCCGATGCCCAGCCCCATCGTCGCCAGGAAAAATGCGAGACTCCCGACCAGAGTGGCGACGGCGGTCATGCGGCCAGTCATCGACATGTCGCCAGTGAGTGACAGGACTTAAGGAGCCTAGCATGCGAGTTCCCGCGCGTATCGCCGCCTTCTGGGGTCTCGGGGCCTTCGCCACGACGACCATGCTGAACGGCGTGTCCATCGTCCTGCTCTACTTCCTCGTCACCTTCGTCAAGCTGGAGCCGGTGGTGGCGGGCGGCCTGCTGTTCGCGTCAAAGGTTTTCGACGGGCTCATCGATCCGCCGATCGGCCTGCTGAGCGACCGCACCGAGAGCCGCCTCGGGCGCCGTCGTCCCTGGATGCTCGGCGCCTCGTTCTTCTGCGGGCTGTCCTTCGCCCTGCTGTTCAACGTGCCCGCGACAGCCACCCAGAGCGGCGTGTACCTGTTTCTCGGCGCGTGGCTGTTCGTCTACACGGTGGCCTACGCGGTCTTTACCATCCCCTATATGGCGATGCCGGGCGAGATGACGGACGACTACCACGAGCGCTCGCGGCTCATGTCCTGGCGCACCGTCTTCATGACCTTTGGCAATCTGATGGGCGCCGCGGTGCCGCCCGTCATGGTGGGGGCTCTTGGCGGGGACCGGCCGGCCTACGGCCAGATGGGCATCCTCGTTGGCGTTGTGATTTTCGTGGCCATGGTCCTGACGGTCATCGGGACCGCTGGCGCCCGGCAGCGGCCCCGGGACCCGGCTCCCCTGTCCCTGCTGGACAACTTCCGGCAGCTGCGCCGGAACACGCCGCTGCTCGTCCTGATGGGGACGAAGATCCTGCTCTACGCAGGGCTCGCGGCCTTTACGGCTGTCCTGCTGTTCTTTTTCTCCAGCATTCTCAAGAAGAGCTCCGCAGCGGTGGGCGCGTATTTCGGGGTGTTTTCCCTGGCCACCGTCCTGTTCACCCCCGTGCAGCTCTGGGTGGGGCGGCACTTCGAGAAGCGCCGGGCTTACCTGGTGTGCATGGGGGCCTACGCCCTCGGCATGCTGTCCTGGCTGCTGGCCACACCGGCAGAACCTGACCTCGTGCTCTACGCCCGCGGCCTGTGGCTCGGCGCGTTCAATGCGGGCCTGTTTCTGTTTGGTTACTCCATGCTGGTGGACACCTACGCCTGGGACCATCAGGTGACGGGGCTGCGGCGGGAAGGGTTCCTGGCGGCCGCCATCAGCTTTGTCGAGAAGTTTTCCCTCGCCATCGGGCCGCTGGCCATCGGTGCCTTGCTGTCCGGCATGGGCTTCGACAAGAGCCTGGCGCCCGACGCGGACCAGTCCGCGGGGGCCCGGCAGGCGATGGTGATCGGCTTCGTCTGGATCCCGGTGGCTACCCAGCTGCTCGCCATGGTGCTGCTCTACGGGTACCGGCTGGAGCCGGGGGATCTCGTGACCGGCTCGTGGCGGCCGACGGACGGTCCGGGTGAGGGTATTCCGCCGGACCGCCGTCGCTAGTACACTGGCAGGCATGTATCGGGGGCCGTCAATTGACGGCGGGCTTTCTAGGGGAGTTATTCATGAATAAATTAACAGTGATGGCCGGCGTTGCGGTACTGAGCACCGCCTTTAGCTCAGGCGCCCAGGCTTACTCGGCCACGGCCGCGGTCACCTTCGCCTGGGGCGGGGCCGACCCCGCCAATACCATCAGCTGGACGGCCAGCGGCGTGAACACGCTGGGAGCCTTTACCAACGCCACCTTCTTCACCCAGCAGCCCGGGTCCAACTCCAAGAGCTACTACAACGCTGATTTCGCCACGGCCAGCGACTACTTTCCCGGCACGGGGGACGACTGCCTGACCCCGCCGCCCCCTGTCAGTCCCCCCGAGGATCTGGGGTACGACACCATCCAGATCCGCCGCTACGGCTGCCGGGTCAGCGACAGCACCGGCTACAACTCCCCGCTCTTCCTCGCGTCCCCCGTGCTGGACACGGGCCCGGCCGCCTCGGCCACGGGTACCGTCACGGTCACTGACACGACCATCACGGGTACCCTCACGATCGCCGCCACCGGTGACGAGTCGAGCCCGGTTCTGGGCCCCGGCGCCACGGGCTTCAACTACCGCAGCGCCGACGGCTCGCCCTTCGGGAACGTGTGGTACGGCGTGAGCAGCACCGCCACCGTCACGGTCGCCCTCACAGGTACCTTCACGGCCACCGACTGGAACATCACAGGCGGCACCGCCCGGCTCGTCGATCCCAGCTTCCAGTGCCAGCAGGGCGGTTTCGGCGGCTCAGCCCCCGGCTTCATCCTCTGCAACCCCTCCACCAATGCCGGTGGCTTCCAGAACAACGGCGCGGCCCTGAGCTTCGGCTGGGATCTGGACGGCGCGGGCACCAACACCACCATGGGCGAAGTCGAGGTGCGCAACGGGGCGGGTGACACCGTGCTGTTGAATCTGGGCGGCGTCCTGGCAGCCCTCACCGTGAATGGCTCTGGCGTTATCGCCACCACGACGGGCGAGTACCGCACTGGCCTGGGCAGCACCAACGGGCCCTGCATCACGAGCATTCGCTGGACCGGTACGGCCATCGGCTGCGGCACCCTGACGGTCGGTCCCCTGGCCATCACGGGCAGCCTCATCGATCCGCCGGATCAGTTCACCTTTGTCGACCAGACCAACGTCGCCCTGGCCACGGTAATCACGTCCAACACCATCACGCTGGCAGGCACGTCAGCCACCAACGACATCACGGTGGCCAGTGGTGAGTATTCCGTGGGTTGCAACGGCAGCTTCACCCAGGCAGCCGGGACGATCGCCCCGGGCGGCACGGTGTGCGTGCGGCAGACCAGCTCGGTGACGCCCGCTACGGCGACCACGACCACGCTGACCATCGGGGGCGTTTCGGGCGGCTTTACGGTTACCACCGTTCCGCCGGACACGACGCCGGACGCCTTCGCCTTCGTGGCTGAGACCAACGTGGCCCTTGCCACGACCGTCACGTCGAACAACCAGACTGTCGCGGGCATCAATACGGCCGCGCCGATTTCGGTCACTGGTGGTGCGTACTCGATCAACGGCGGGGTGTTCACCGCGGCGCCAGGGACCGTCACCAGCGGCCAGATCGTAGCCGTTCGCCAGACGAGTTCGGCCACGCCGGCAACGGCCACGATTGCCACGCTGACCATTGGTGGCGTTGCCGCTGACTTCAGCGCGACGACGGTTCCGGCGGACACGACGCCCAGCCCCTTCAGCTTCGTCGACGTGACGAATGCTGGGGTCTCTACCGTGAACACGTCCAACGCCGTGACCATTGCCGGCATCAACACGACCACGCCGATTTCGGTCACCGGTGGTGCGTACTCAATCAACAGCGGGGTGTTCACCGAGGCGGCAGGCACCGTAACCGTCGGCCAGACGGTACAGGTACGTCAGACCAGTTCCGCGTCCTTCGCGACGGCCACGGACACGGTACTGACTGTTGGTGGTGTATCCGATACCTACACCGTCACGACGGGAACTGATGTTCCCGGCTCCATCGAGATCGACGGCGGCAGCAGTTCGGTGGACGGCATGATGCTGGGCCTGCTGGGCCTCCTCGCTGCCATGGTGGGTCGCGGTGCGACCCGCCGGCGGAAGATCGCGGGCGCCTGAGCCGACAAGCGCTGACAAGCAGTGCCGGTCACGCAGATCGGTGCCAGCCTGACCAGGGGAGGGCCACTACGGTGGCCCTCCTTTTTTTTGGGGCTGGGCGGGCTCCTGCTCGGCGGGTACGCGGCAACCGTGCAGGCCTACTCGGGGGTGGCGGCGGCGGTGGAGGTGGAGCGGTGAATCCGGTTATGCTCGCCACGCTGCTGGTGTTGCGGGCCTGGCGTCGCAGACGGGTCGGGATGCGCTGAGTGCCGGAGCGGGGGTGCCGCTAACGTCTGGATACACTGGATACTTCAATGCTCGACATCTTTGCCCTAGCGATCGCCGCAGTGCTGGTGGTTCTCGTCGGTGTCTGGTTCGCGCGCTACCGCCAGCATCCCTGGGATATCTATTACCCGAAGATCGCCTGGCTGCGGGCCGGCATCTATTTCTGCAGCTGCTACCTCCTGTCCTACTGGACCGGCGCGATGGAACTGCTGCTCACCAGTCCGATCGCCAC
>CAMBYH010000106.1 GCA_945872065.1 Arsukibacterium tuosuense | reverse complement strand
ACGATGGTCGTAACGACCGTCACGGGCAGAACGCGGATGAACTTGCCCGCGGTCTCGGGCAGCACCATCAGTGGCAGGAACGCGAACAGGAGCGTCGCGGTGCAGCCCAGAATGGCGTGGAAGATCTGCTGGGTGCCCCTGAGGGCCGCTTCGGCGCGGCTGTAGCCCATCCGCAGATGCCGGCTGATGTTTTCCACGACGACGATCGAGTCGTCCACGAGCAGGCCCAGGGCGAGGACAAACCCGGCGATCGAGAGCTGGTTGAGCGAGAAGCCCAGAAAGAAGATGCACGCCAGGCCAAAAGAGAGTGAGAGCGGAATGGAGATCATCACGATCCCGGCAGCCCGCAAGCCCAGCGGCAGCAGAGTAATGCTCACCAGTGCCACGGCAATGGCCAGATCTATCGAGAGCCGGTTCAGCCGGTGGGACACGTTGCGGGACTGGTCGAAGCCCCACTCGAGCTTGATACGGCCGGGAATCTGCGCCTCGAACTGCTCAACCGCTGCTGCAATTCGTTCACGAACCTTCAGGATGTTGAACCCATCCTTCTGATTGGCCGTGACAAACACTGCCCGCTGGCCGTTGTAGCGGCCTGTGTAGCTCACGGGCTGGTCCGCCCAGTACACCCGGGCAACATCCCGCACCCGTGGCGTGGCCCCTTCGCGGCGCACGATGACCGTATCCAGCACCTGCTCCAGGGACGCGTAACTGCCCGACGTCTTCAGGGTAAAGCTGCGGGGCCCGAGATCGAGAGTGCCTGCAGGAACGTTACTATTACCGCTCTTGATGGCATCCAGGAGCTCGCCCGGGGTCAGATTCAGCTCGGCCATCCTCCCGAGGTCTACCTCAACCCGCAGCTCCCGTGACGGAAACGCCCAGCTCTCGGCAGTACGCACGCCCTCCAGTGTCTTCAGGCGATCCTTGAGATCCCGGGCTATATCCTCGAGCTCCCGGTAGGTAGCCGTTGCTGAGACCAGGGCAAACTGCACCGTGTTGACCAGCGCAGGACTGAACTTTCGGATCTCGAGTCGCGAGATCTCCGGCGGCAGTCCGGAGCGCAGCGCGCTGATCTCCCGCTGTACTTCGTCATATTTCTTGTCAGGATCGGTAAAGGCCTCAAACTCGATCACCACAACGGCGAGACCGTCCTGGATCGTGCTTTCGATTTCCTTGACGTCGTCCAGCTCGGCCAGCTTGTCCTCGATGGGCTTGGCAACCAGACGCTCGACGTCGACCGGGTCCGCTCCCGGGAGAATTACCGAGATGATGAAGGCGGAGATCTTGAAGTAGGGATCTTCTTCCCTGGGCACGCTGAGGAAGGCGTAGATTCCCAGGGCGACCAGGCAGAGAAAAGCGACCAGCGTGGGCTGGAAGCGGCGGATGGGGTACTCGAGCAGAGTCATGGGCCGGGAGGAATCACGGCCGTAACGGCCTGGATCTTCTCGCCGTCCTCCAGATACAGCGCGCCATCCGTCACTACGGTCTCGCCGACCTTCAGGCCCTCGGCAATAGCAACTGCGGTCGGGGCGATGAAGGCAATGCGGACGGCACGCCGGCGGGCAACCCCGTCCTCAAGGACGAACACGGCTCCGCGATCGCCATCAGCTTCAATGACCGCAGCGATAGGGGCGTAGGGCAAGGTCGACGTGGCGGCAAGGACAGGCTCGATCTGCAGCCGGGCTGAGAGGCCACTGACGAGCTGAACCGACGCAGGGTCCAGTGCCACCTCGATCTGGAACAGCCCACTCGCCGGATCTGCAGCCCCCGGTAATACCGAGATCCGGCCCTGCAGGGTCCGGCCGGGAAACGCATCAGCGGTGACGGTTGCCGGATCGCCGAGGCGCAACCGGACGATGTCCCGATCGGACAGTCCGGCGCGCAGGATGTAGCCGCCTTCCCTGGGGCCGATCACCAGGACGGACTGTCCGGGCTGGACGAACTCCCGGTCCTCCACCAGCTTGCGCAGGACAACCCCGTCCCGGGGAGCAAGAATGGTCGAGAACTTCTGATTGAACTCCGCAGAGCGCAAGGTGGCCTGGGACACCGCAGCCTGCGTCCGGAGAGTTTCCAGGTCCTGTTCACTGATCAGCCCGTCGGCGCGCAGCGCGGTGCCCCGGACCTGATCCCGGGCGGCCTTGTCCGCCAGTTGCCGGGCCTGCTCCACCTGGGAATCCACTTCGGTGAGCTCGAGGACGGCGAGTTGCTGTCCGGCGCGCACTGCCTGTCCTTCCTTGACGGCGACGTTGCGCACGATTCCAGCCACCTTGAAGGACAGCTTCAGTTCCTCCCGGGTGGTGATGAAGCCGTTCGTACTGACGGCAGGCTGGGCGGGTCCGGCGGTAATGAGGGCGGTGCCCACGCGAGCAATATCCTTCGCGGCCGGCTGCTCCGCAGGTCGGCAGGCGGCCAGCAGAAGCGAGGTCAGAGTCAGGACCAGCAGGAGGTAGCGCATCACTTCCCCTCACTCAGTGCGATAGCGGCCATGCGCAGCGTCTGCTCCACGAGGGCCTCGGGTGTCACACCGTGCTGAGTCAGGACGGCGCGCTTCATCCTTGCGACCTGAATCGTGCCGTGGGTCATGGCCCAGAGGGCGAGCGCAATCGTGTTGGGGGTGCCGGCCGTGGTCGCAATCGAGCCATCACGCATCCCGGTTTCCAGGGCAGCGGTAATCAGGGCGTGAACGCGGCCGCCGGCAGCCAGGCAGGCGTAGTCGTTGCTTTCAGTGCCCATCGTTGTGGCGTCTGTCGCCTCGAAACGCACCAGGGCTTCGAACTGCAGGGGGCACTCGGCAGCGAAGGCAACGTAGGCCCGTCCCAGGGCAACCACGTGGTCAAGACCGTTCTGCTTCGCTGGCGAAAGTTTCTCGAAGCGGGTGTACAGATCCCGCAGGGCCCGCTCGCAGATGCCGGACTCCAGATCGTGTTTGTCCCGGAAGTAGACGTACAGAAGGCCCCGGGAGAGCCGGGCTTCCCGAGCGACCTGGTCCATGCTGAGACTCTCCAGTCCGCCCTCTGCCGCCACCCGCTCGGCGGCGTCCAGGATGTCGTTCCGGCGACGCTCTTTTTCTTCCTGGCGACGGCGGGTTAGGGGGTGCATGACCGGCAGACTACCGGCCCTTTTGACACTCTGTCAATTAGAAGACACGTGTCTAGATCGGAACCTTGAACGGGCTCTCAGCAGGGGCTGGGGGGAGCGACAGCGACGGGGCGGGGAGGCGCAGCGAGCGGGGGCGGAGCGGCCCGTAGCCGAAGCGGAGCACCACAGAAGGCCGGCCGGACGGCTCGCCCAGCTCCATGCCGAGCTGGGGCAGAAACCCGGGAATCTCGGTGACCGCGTTTACCCAGGCGTGGCGGATGCCCAGGGAGGTGGACTGCAGCGCAAAGCGCTGCATCGAGCGGCCCACTTCCACCCAGTGCGGGCGGTCGTTGATGGCTGCCACGAAAGCGACCAGCCCCGCCGCGCTGCGCAGCTCCCTGACCAGGCGATCAGTGGCCCGCTCGCCCGACTCCAGGAGGCTGAACAGCGCCGAACCAATGGCGGGAGGCAGAGAGGTCCGGTCCAGGGGGCCTGGCGCCAGGCCGTCCCGGGTCACCAGCGCGGTGGCCGTATCGAAGCGGGTCCAGCGCCGCAGCTCAGTGACCTTCGCAGGGTCGGCGTGCCACTCGCGGCTGGCGGCGGTGACAAGTTCCAGGATGCGGCTCTTCTGCACACCATCAGTGACCAGCACTGGTGTCACACCAGGGCCGCGGGCATAGCGCTCAAGCCGGGTGAGTTCCGCGGCCGGCACCGGCTTGCCATCGTAAAGACTTCGGGTGGTCTGCCGGTCTGGAATCGCTCGTGAGATCGGCGACGGGGACGGCGGCGCCAGTTCGAAGCGAACGGTGATCCCGTCCTCGATCCCGGCACCCACCTGGACATAGCTGCCCAGCCCGATGGAGGCCCCACTCTGCACGAGGTTCTCGACCGCGCAGCCCAGGCTGACGTGGAGGAGATGGCCGTCGGGATCGACCGCCGGGGATTGTCGCGCCGGATCCGGGAGAATCGTGATGGCATCCCGGGCCAGCCGGAACTGCCAGCACTGACTGTTGTACGTAGACGGCGCGAGGGTCGCGTAGCGAACCAGTTCCGCCAGCAAGCCGGAAAGCGTATCGGGGACTGCGCTCGCGTGCCGCCAGATACCCGCCGCGACCGATTCGTAGTCATCAACGGACGAGTCGCAGCCGCCGAGAGCAACACTAGCCAGGGCCAGACCTCCGGCACCAAGAACGTCACGACGGGTAGGCATACGGGTATTCCTTGGGTCCAGCCGTTGATTCTAGCGGGGGGCCTGCGACCTAGCGAGCTGGCGCAAGTGGCTGCCCAGCTGCCGAAACTCCACGCCGCGCGTGGAGCCCTGCCGCCACGCGAGGCCGATTTCCCGGTGGTTGCGCCCGGGCAGCGGATAGGTCTGCACCCGCGTCCCGGCGAGGAGCGCCGAGCCTTCGGCCATCTCTGGCAGGAAGGTAATACCCAGGTCTGCATCCACCATCTCAATCAGCGTCAGGAGACTGGAGGCCTGGAAGGGGCTGATCTTCTCGGCACTCTTCAGCCTGCAGGCGGATATGGCGTGCTCCCGCAGGCAATGCCCCTCGTTGAGCAGCAGCACCGAGTCCCGGTCGAGGCGGCTGTAGTTGTAGTTCGTGGGGTTCACCAGCTCGGTGCCCCGCCGGCAGGCCAGGCGGAACGCATCCCTGAACAAGGGCTGCACTTCGACATTGTCCAGGTCGAAAGGCAGGGCCAGCAGCAACAGGTCGAGCTCGCCCTTCAGCAGTTTCCCGTGAATTTCCGCCGTGGTCCCCTCGTGGAGGAACAAGCGGAGTTTGGGCAGTACCTTGCGGAGGCGGGGCAGCACTCTGGGGAGCAGGAATGGCGCTATGGTCGGAATGACCCCAAGGCGCAAAGGGCCGGCGAGCGGTGTCCGCTCTGTCTGGGCAAGAGCCACCAGTGCCTCAATGTCCCGGAGACAGAGCCGGGCCTGGGTCGCCATCTCCTGGCCGAGGGCAGTAATGGTGACCCGCCGGTTGGTGCGATCCACGAGGCGCACCCCCAGCAGGGTTTCCAGCTCACGGATCGCGATGCTGAACGCCGACTGGGACACAAAGCAGGCGGCTGCCGCCTTGCCGAAATGCAGGTGCTCGGCCAGTGCAGAAAAGTAGCGCAGCTGCCGGGTGCTGGGAAGGCTCATGTTCTACTCCGTAAATCGTTCTGATAGAAACAATATGGTTTCTGATTATGATCCGGAGGGGCATGATGGCGCCACCCCAGTTAACAGGAGCCTATGACCATGCTGCAGAATCACGAGGGCCAGCGCGTCCCCGATGTGGCCTTTCGCACCCGGCAGGGTCCGGAATGGGTGAACCGGACCAGCAGGGAGATCTTCTCGGGTCGAACTGTCATCGTCTTCTCCCTGCCTGGCGCCTTCACCCCCACGTGCTCGTCGACCCACGTGCCCCGGTATAACCAGTTTGCCCCGGCGTTCCACGCCCAGGGCGTCGACGAGATCATCTGCATGGCAGTCAACGATGCTTTCGTCATGAACGAATGGCAGGAAAACCAGCACGCCTGGGACCTCACCTTTCTGCCGGATGGCAATGGCGAGTTCTCTGACCGCATGGGGCTGCTCGTCGGCAAGGAAGACCTGGGCTTTGGCCGCCGTTCCTGGCGCTACTCCATGCTGGTGCGGGACGGCCGCATTGAGAAGATGTTCATCGAGCCCGAGGAGCCCGGCGATCCGTTCCGGGTGTCAGACGCGGACACGATGCTGGCCTACCTCGCGCCCGGGGCACCCAAGCCGCTGGACGTTACTGTCCTCACCCGCAAAGGCTGCCCGCACTGCGTGCGAGCCAAGGCGCGCCTGGTTGAGGCCGGGATCGGCTTTGAGGAGCTGACCCTGAACAAGCAGTTCTCAGACCGGACGCTCCGGGCAGTCGCTGGCTGTACCTCGGTGCCGCAGATCTTCGTGAATGGCACGCACATCGGCGGTGCGGATGACCTGGAAAAGTGGCTGGCCGGACGCAGGGCCGCGTAGGCAGTGGTAGGAGCGCCGACCGGCGCGATCAATGTCGATCGCGCCGGT
>CAMBYH010000105.1 GCA_945872065.1 Arsukibacterium tuosuense | reverse complement strand
TTGTCCAGATCGTAGGGCGGGTACTTGCCGCCCCAGGCGTTGTACTGGAAATCCAGGGCCTTCAGGGTGGCCTGCGGGTCTAAACCCGGGGCAGGAGGGCGGGTGACAAAAATGGCGCCGTGGTCCCGGCACCAGGCATCGTTGGTGGGAAACTGGTGCAGGACCACTTTGTCCGGCGGCACTTTGCCAGCCAGCAGCTTCTGGACGTGATAGCCGTGGCCAGAGTCCCGGACATTGATCCGGACCACCTCGCCTTTGGCCAGCGCAGCGACGGCCTCCGCCAGAATTCGTTCGACGGCGGGCAGGTACTCGGTCCAGGTGTCCGGATTGTGGGGCCAGGAAAACCAGGTGGCCTGGTGGGTACTCCACTCCGCAGGCAGGCGATAGCCGGACGGCACTGCTGAACTCCCTTGCATGGGGGCGCAGTGTACGCCGCCAGGGCCTTCAGTTCGTTGATTGAGGCCCGTCGGGAAACAGGCAGGCGTGACGGGGGCAGGGGCGGGAGTGGGCGGTGGCCCGGGGTTAAGCGCTTCTCCACTGGCATTCAGGCGTCTGGATCAGGTGCCCCGGGAGAGTTGGCGCTATGATCGGCGTCGCGCGCGACCGCAGTCAAACAAACCGCCAATTTCCCGTCACAGGATCGATGCCGCCCCCCTCCCTCGCCATTTCCAGCAAGCTGCCGGACGTCGGCACGACCATCTTCACCGTCATGTCCCAGCTGGCGGCGGAGCATGGCGCCATCAACCTCTCCCAGGGCTTCCCGGACTTTCCCGCGCCGGCGGGACTGCTCGACCGGGTCCGTCATCACCTGGGTGCGGGGCACAACCAGTACGCCCCCATGGCCGGTCTGCCGGCCCTGCGGGAGCAGATTGCCCGGAAAACCCTGGCCCTTTATGGCCGGCAGGTCGATGCGGACGCCGAAGTCACCGTCACCTCCGGGGCCACCTCAGCCCTGTTCTGCGCCATCGAGGCCGTGGTGCAACCGGGTGACGAGGTGCTGTGCCTGGACCCGGCCTACGATTCCTACGACCCGGCGATCCGGCTCGCGGGTGGGCGCGCCGTGCATATCCCCCTGCGGGAACCGGATTTCAGCGTGGACTGGGAGCGGATCCGGTCGGCCATCACGCCCCGCACGCGGCTGCTCATCATTAACAGCCCGCACAATCCAACGGGCGCAGTCCTCTCAGCCGGAGACCTGGCGGCACTCGCGGAGCTGGTCCGGGGCACGCGCCTGCTCCTGCTGGGTGACGAGGTCTACGAGCACATCCTGTTTGACGGCCGGCGGCACGAGAGCCTGCTGCGCTACCCGGAACTGGCCGAACGCAGCCTGGTGGTTTCCTCCTTCGGCAAGACCTACCACGCGACCGGCTGGAAGATCGGCTACTGCGTGGCGCCGGCGGCGCTGACGCGGGAGTTTCGCCGGGTCCATCAGTTCGTGCAGTTCTGCGTGGTCACGCCCCTGCAGTACGCCCTGGCGGATTTCCTGGAAAGCGACCCCGGGCACTACCTGGATCTCCCGGCCTTCTACCAGGCCAAGCGGGACCAGTTCTGCGCCCTGCTCCAGGGCTCGCGCTTCCGATTTACCCCGACCGCAGGCACCTACTTTCAGCTGCTGGACTACAGCGCCATCACGGACGAGCCCGATGTGGACTATGCCCGGCGGCTGACGGTGGAGTCCGGGGTGGCGTGCATCCCGGTATCGGTCTTTTGTGCCGAGCCTATGGCCAGTCCGCGCCTGCGCTTCTGCTTCGCCAAGGACCTGACCACCCTGGAACGGGCCGGGTCGATTCTGTGCAGGATCTGACCATCACGCTGCTGCAGACGGCGCTGGCCTGGCAGAACGCCGGGGAGAACCGGGCGCACTTTACGGAACTGGTAGGTCAGCTCGAAGAACCTACAGACCTGATCATTCTGCCGGAGATGTTCACGACCGGTTTCACCATGGACGTCCGGGAGCAGGCCGAAACCATGGGAGGACCCTCCGTGACGTGGATGGCGGCCCTGGCCCGGGAGCACAACGCCGTGCTCTGCGGCAGCCTGATCGTCGAGGACGGCGGGCACTATTACAACCGCTGCGTGTGGATGCCTCCGGATGGCCAGCCTCGCCACTACGACAAACGCCACCTCTTCCGCATGGCCGATGAGCACGAACACTTTGCGCCGGGACAGGAACGGCTCATTGTGGAACTCAAGGGCTGGCGGGTTTGCCCGCTGGTCTGCTACGACCTGCGCTTTCCGGTCTGGAGCCGGGGGGCCAACGCCTTCGACCTGCTCATATATATAGCCAACTGGCCGGCCGCCCGGCGCAGCGCCTGGCAGGCCCTGCTGCCCGCCCGGGCGGTGGAGAACCAGTGCTACGTTGCTGGCGTGAACCGCATCGGTACGGACGGCAAGGGAGTCGCCTATGCCGGCGACAGCGGCGTCCACGATTATCTGGGGGAACCCCGCGTGGAACTGCAAGCCGCGCCTGCTCACTCCACGACAACCCTCAGCCTCGCGGCGCTGCACCGCTACCGGGAGAAGTTCCCCGCCTGGCGGGACGCGGACGGCTTCCGTTTACTGTAGGAGCGGCTTGAGCCGCGACCCCATAATCAGCCCATGCGCCGCCTCCTCGTCTTCCAGCACGTGCCCCACGAAATCCTCGGCACCCTCGACCCGCTGCTGCGGGACGCGGGCTTTCGCATCCGCTACGTCAACTTCGGGCGCAACCCGGATGCGGTGCCTGACCTGGAGCGCTACCACGGCCTGATCGTGCTCGGCGGCCCGATGAACTGCGACCAGGTCACGCGCCACCGGCACCTGGCCACGGAAATCGCAGGGATTCAGACGGCCATCCGGGACGGCAAGCCGGTGCTGGGCATCTGCCTGGGAGCCCAGTTGCTGGCCCGGGCCCTGGGCGCACACGTCACCGGTAACCACCGGAAGGAAATCGGCTGGTACGACGTCGGCCCGACAAGGGAGGGGGAAAAGGACCCCCTCTTCCGGCACTTCGAAGGACACGAGAAAATCTTCCAGTGGCACGGGGACACGTTCGCCATACCCCACGGGGCCGTGCACCTGGCTGCCTCAGCGGACTGCGCTCACCAGGCGTTTCGCTTTGGCCACAACGTGTATGGCCTGCAGTTTCACCTGGAGGTGGACGAGCCCATGATCCACCGCTGGCTGCGCACACCGGTGAACCTGCGGGAACTCGAGGGTCTGCAGGGGGTGATTGAGCCTGCCCGCATTGCGCAGGAGACGCCGCAGTTCATGCCCCGCTCCCGCGCCCTGGGGGATGCGGTCTTCGGTGACTTTGTCCGCCTGTTCCAGGGCCGACACCGGCGGACGGTGCTCCCCTCCCGCTAGCTGCCGGCGCAGGAGGCGCTGTAGGAGCGCCTTCAGGCGCGATCACCCCAGGTTCAAGGCGCAAAA
The DNA here is from genome assembly GCA_945872065.1 of Arsukibacterium tuosuense. Classification (GTDB taxonomy): domain Bacteria; phylum Pseudomonadota; class Gammaproteobacteria; order Steroidobacterales; genus SHZI01. Next base: position 2,740 of record CAMBYH010000105.1, on the reverse strand, counting down.
ATTTCCTGCAAAGTGCCCGGCGTCGCCGCCAGCGTCCGGCTGCCCCCGGCACCCAACCGCCGCACGAGCCGCACCTGATCCAGAGTCCGGATCTGGTCGAGCAGGATCAGACCGGATTTCCCTGCAAAGCGCACCGGGATGCGGAATGGGGCCGGCTCGCTACCCCGCGTCAGCGGCGCGACGATTGCCGTGCGCAGATGGGCGTTCATTTCCGGCGGGGAGACAACGAGGCAAGGCCTTGTCTTGCGGATCTCGCTGCCCCGGGTGGGATCGAGGGTTGCCGGCCAGACCTCGCCGCGCCTTACCACGCGAGATCCTCGTCGTCCGCATTGCCAAACTCGGGCCAGACCAGCGCGTCGCCACCACTCGCACCAAGCGTCTTGCAGGCCTGCGCCCAGTCGGCGCGGGTGGCCTGCCTGGCTCTGCGGAGAACGATGGCATCGCCCTCGACCGTCATTTCAGCCTCACCCTCCTCAAGCCCGACCTGGGCCAGGATTGGCTTTGGAATAAGGACGCCGCGGGAGTTCCCAAGCTTGCGAATCGTCGTTTTCACTGGCTGCTCAAACACTCGTTAAGGGCCTCGCCGCATGTTAGTACATTGTTAGGACGATCTGCCTGCAGCATTGTCACAGCCAAGGCCGGCCCAGGCCACGACCGAATCCCCCGACTTGGGGCAGATTCGCCAGCCCTCGCCCCTCTTCGTCCGCTCTTGAAATCCGTCCCGGGTGACCGGATATTTCACCCCTGGAGTGGTCCCTGTGCCCAAACCGCGTTCCAGCGGTACCATGCGGGCGCGACACCCAAGGAATGCCCGATGAGTGTGATCCCCGCCGAAGCCACTGCCACTCTGGCCAGTCAGACCGTGGACAAGGGCCTCGCCCGGGTGACTCTGCCGGTCCGCGGCATGACCTGCGGCGCCTGCGCCACCCGGCTGGAGAAGGCCCTGGGCCTGGTGCCGGGCGTGGCTTCGGCAGCGGTCAATTTCGCCGTGGAGCGGGCCGACATCAACTACGACCCGGCCAGGCTCGCGGTGCCGGCCCTCGCCGACGCCATCGGCAAGGCCGGCTTCGAGGTGCCGACGGAGGCCTTCGCCTTTCCCATTGAGGGGATGACCTGCAGCGCCTGTTCGACCCGCGTGGAGAAGGCACTGAGAAAGGTGCCCGGCGTCATTGAGGCGAACGTCAATCTGGCCATCGAGCGGGCGGACGTGCGCGCCATTCCCGGCGTCACCCGGCTCTCTGATCTCGTCGATGCCGTTACCGCCGCCGGCTATGTCGCCCGCATCGAATCCCCCGCTGCCTCCCAGGCCCAGGCCGAGGAGGAACATCGCCAGCGGGATCAGGCCCAGCTGCGCCGGGAACTCACGCTGCTGCTGGTGTCAGCGGCTTTTGCGGCCCCCCTGCTGTTCCAGATGGGGGCCATGTCGCTCAAGCTCCACTGGCATCTGCCGGCCTGGGTAGAGCTGCTGCTGGCGACCCCGGTGCAGTTCGTCATCGGTGCCCGCTTTTACCGGTCCGCCTGGCGAGCCCTGAAGGCCCGCTCGGCCAACATGGATGTGCTCGTCGTTCTCGGCACCACCGCCGCCTACGGTTACAGCCTCTACCTCATGGCCGAGCTGGGCCTCGATGGCGCCATGGGCAAACTCTACTTCGAGGCTTCGGTAATCATCATCACGCTGGTGCTGCTCGGCAAATTTCTCGAGTCGAAGGCCAAGCGCGGCACCACCGCCGCCATTCGCCAGCTGATGGACCTGCGGCCCCAGACGGCCCGGGTGCGGGTTGCCGATGGCAGCGAGCGGGAACTGCCCATCAACGACGTGCGGGCCGGGGACCTCGTGATCGTACGGCCGGGCGAGCGCATCCCGGTGGATGGCGAGGTCATGGCCGGCCGCAGCGAACTGGACGAGTCCCTGATCACCGGCGAGAGCCTGCCCGTGGACAAGCAACCGGGTAGCAAGGTAACGGGGGGCGCGATCAACGGTACTGGCCTGCTGGAAGTACGCGCCACGGCCGTCGGCGCGGACTCCACCCTGGCCCGGATCATCCGGCTCGTCGAGAACGCCCAGGGCGGCAAGGCGCCCGTCCAGCGACTCGTGGACCAGATCAGCGCGATCTTCGTCCCCATCGTCGTGGCCCTCGCTGTGGTCACCTTCATCGGCTGGTTTGCTGTTAGCGGCAGCTTCGAGCCGGCCTTCGTTGCGGCTGTCGCCGTGCTGGTGATCGCCTGTCCCTGCGCCCTTGGCCTGGCCACGCCGACCGCCATCATGACCGGCACCGGCGCCGCGGCCCGGGCCGGCATCCTGATCAAGGACGTGGAGTCGCTGGAGCGGGCCCACCGGCTCGACACGATCGTCTTCGACAAGACCGGCACGCTCACCGCCGGCCGCGCCACGCTGGTCGGCACCGCGCCCCTGCGGGGCGACGAGGCCCAGCTGTTACAGGTGGCAGCCTCTGTCCAGCACGGCAGCGAGCACCCGCTGGCCCGGGCGATGCTTGAGGCAGCGGAGCAACGCCAACTGGCGCGCTCGCCCGTCGTGGACTTCCGCAGTCACACGGGCAGGGGCGTGAGTGGCGTCGTGGCCGGCCGGGAAGTCTTCATTGGCAACACCCGCCTGCTCGACGAACAGGGCATTGCCATTGGCGACGCGGCCGCCCGCGTGCTCGACTGGGAGCGACAGGGCCGTACCGCCGTCTTTGTGGCCGACCACGACGGCGTGCTGGGCGTGCTCGCCATCGCCGAC
>CAMBYH010000104.1 GCA_945872065.1 Arsukibacterium tuosuense | reverse complement strand
TCGTGGGGGGAGGCCACCAGCTCGGAGCAGGCGGCATAACAGAGGCAGCGCAGACCAGCCGTTACGTCGGTCTGGCGGTCCACGACGATCCGGCCGGGCAGGGCCGGGTCTGGCGCCGGCGGAATGGTGGCAGAAACTTGCATGGGAAGGTCCAGTTCAGCTGGGTACGGAGCGGAGCAGTGTGGTGCTCCCAGTCTGGCAAGATACCGCGGTGATCTCCTACGCGGAAGCACTAGACCTCCTGCTGACCAGGATCACCGTGCTTCCGGCCCGGACCGAGGGCCTGGCCGGAGCGTCAGGAGCGGTGACCGCCTCCGCCATCGCCGCCCGCCTGTCCGTGCCGGGGTTTGCGAACGCAGCCATGGACGGCTATGCCCTGCGCGCTGATGCCAGCCGGACGGCCACCGTGGGTGCGCCGCTCGAACTGCCGGTGGCCGGGCTCATCGCCGCCGGAGCCCCTGCACCCCGGGTCGGGGCCCAGGAGGTCTGGGAAATCCTGACGGGCGCTCCGGTTCCGGCCGGCCTGGATGCCGTCGTCCCGCTGGAACACGTCACGCGCCTGAACGGGCGCGACGGCACCGGTCCCCGGATCCTGATTACCGAGCCACTCCGGACTGGCCAGAATATCCGTCAGGCTGGCGAAGACTTCGCGCGGAGCGAGACGGTGGTTCATCCCGGGACGCGGCTGGGACCCCACCACGTGATGGGCCTCGCGGCCTGCGGTGTGGATGAGGTACCGGTCGTCCGGGCGCCGCGGGTCGCGGTGCTGACCACCGGTAACGAAGTGCGCTCCCGGGGGGCGGACCTGGCGCCGGGCCAGATCCGGGATGCCAACGGTCCTTATCTGCGCGCCCTGTTGCCACAGCTCGGCGCTGAACTGACGACCCTGGCGACGGCGACCGACAGCGCCGCCCATCTCCGTGCACAGCTGGAAGCGCTGGCGGCCGGTGCCGACCTGGTGCTGACCACGGGCGGAGTCTCTGCCGGCCGGCTCGACCTGCTCCCGGCCGTGGTGCGCGAACTTGGTGGCGAGGTGCTGTTTCACAAGGTGGCGATCCGGCCGGGCAAGCCCCTGCTCCATGCGCGGCTGCCTGGCGGTGCTCTCCTGTTCGGCCTGCCGGGGAATCCGCTGGCCGTTGCGGTGGGCCTGCGGTTCTTCGTTATCCCGGTCCTCCGGGCGCTGCAGGGCCTGGCGGCGGAAGTCCCCCTGCCCGCAGTCACCGCGGAGGCTGTGCGGCGCCGGGGCGCCCTGCGCTTCTTCGCCAAAGCCTTTCTGGAGACGGATGCTACCGGCCAGCGACGAGTCCGTATTTTGCCCGGGCAGGAGTCCTTCCGGATCGCGCCGCTGCTCAGCGCGAATTGCTGGGCCATCGTGCCCGAGGGCGTCGGGGATATCCCGGCCGGCGGGCTCCTGGAAACGCTGCCTCTCTACCCGGAAAGGTAGGAGCGCCTTTAGGCGCGATGACTATCTCTCGCGCCTAAAGGCGCTCCTACACGGCGCGGCGGGCAGGCAGGCCCACTGCTTCAAGGATGAAGTCCGCGATGAGGGCCACATTGTCCCGCGCCAGGACGGGGAGCGTTTCGCCGGGCAACGGGGTATCACTGACGATCGCCCGCACCCCTGACCCGGCGCTGGCAATGGCCGGCGCCGGCGCCCCGGCGCGGCGGAGCTCCAGGCGGGGGTGAGCGCCGGACTTCCAGCCTTCCACCAGCACGAGATCCACACTCACGAGGCGGGCGATGAGTTCGTCAAGTCCGGGCGGGTTCTGGTCGCCGAGTTCGCGGATGTGGGCGACACGGCGCGCCGACGCCACGATGACTTCCGTGGCGCCGGCGGTCCGGTGCAAATAGCTGTCCTTGCCCGGGTGGTCGATGTCGAAATCGTGGTGGGCGTGCTTGACGGTCCCCACGCGCCACCCCCGGGACGACAGTTCCTGCAGCAGCGCCACGATCAGCGTGGTCTTGCCCGAGTTCTTGTACCCGGCAATGCCGAAGGCGGGCGGCTGGGCCAAGGCAATCGTCAGGGCAATCGTCAGGCGATCGGTGCCCAGACACTGCACCAGCCTTTGGCGGCGACCAGCTTGCCGGGAAAGATGGCGCAGGGACGGTAGGCATCGCCCACCTTGCCCTGGAGCTGGGAGCACTTGTCGCACTCCTGGCCGGGGGCGAAGCGCGCCGCCAGGGGGCTCTTCCGATCAACCTTGGAGATGTTGTCCACGTAGCCGAGAGCCTTGGCGGAGGGATCGGACTCTTCAAGCTTGGGCAGCTTGGCAGGAGCAGCCGGGGCGGCAGCCTGGGCCTGGGCGTGATTGGTGACGACGGCATCCAGCAGTACGGCGCCCGCCGGGACGGCCATGGCAACCTGGGCAAGAAAGCGACGCCGGCTTACTTCGGGCTTGTTCACGCGCAATTCCTTATGTCAGTGACACTGTCGGATTAAGGGGGAAGAGACCACGGAAGTTTAGCAATCACCCCCCTGTATCGCACCTGAAGAAGTACCTACTGCCTCACCCACCGGGGACCGCGGTTACAAAAAGTTACAACGGGAACGCCGCAGGCCAGCAGTCGGGGCGTCGGGGGCAGGTTAGTATCTCTTCTGAAATCAAGGGACTCTGCATGCGACCCATCGAAACACTGACCCGTCGCCCCTGGACGCTCGCCGTGGGCCTCACCCTGCTCGTGCTGCTCTGGCTCGCTTCCGGAGCACTCCGGCGCGAAAGCCCGGACACCTCAGGCACGAAGGGCTCCACGCCGGCGACCATGCCGGTGGCCCGCGTGCAGATCCGGGCCCAGCAGGCCGAGTCCGTCACCCGGACGATCAGCGTCTATGGCCGCACCGCCCCGGCACGCACCGTGCAGATCAAGGCAGAGACCAGCGGCCGGGTGTCGTCCGTAGGCATCAGCCGCGGCGAACCGGCCCGGGCCGGGCAAACCTTGCTCAAGCTCGACCTCCGGGACCGGCAGGGTCGCCTCGAACAGGCCCGGGCCAGTGTCAGCGAGTACCAGTCCGCCTGGGAGGGCCAGCAGGCACTGAAGCCCCAGGGCTACATCTCCGACACCCAGCTCGCCGAGACCCGCGCCAAGCTCGTAGGCGCCCGGGCAGAACTCATCCGGGCCGAGCTGGACCTTGATTACATGACGCTGCGGGCCCCCTTTGACGGGACCGTCCAGGAACGCGCCGTGGAAGTGGGCGACTTCGTCCGGCCGGGTGACCCGGTGGCCACCTTCGTCGACAACACGCGCCTGATCGTCACGGGCAGCATCGCGGAGCAGGATGCCGGCTTCGTCCGCGTCGGCAGTGCGGCCACTGCGGCACTGGTCACCGGGCAGAACGTCAAGGGCAGGATCCGCTACCTGGCCCCCGTGGCCGAGGAATCCACCCGGACCTTTACCGTGGAACTCGAAATTCCCAACCCGGGCGGCAAGCTGCCTGCCGGCGTCACCGCGGAAATGCGCATTCCGGGTGGTGAGGTGCTGGCCTATCGCCTCGCGCCCTCACTCCTGACCCTGGATGCCGGCGGTGAGCTGGGCGTCAAGACGGTGGACGCCAACCGCCAGGTCGAATTCCACCGGGTACAGATTGCCCGCTCGGAGGCCAACGGCGTCTGGGTCACCGGCCTGCCGGAGAGCGCCAGCATCATCGTGGTAGGCCAGGGCTACGTCTCCGCGGGCCAACCGGTGCAGGCCATAGAGGCCCCGGCCGAAACTGCACTGGCCGCGGGTCAGTCGGTCACCAGGACCACCATGCCCCGGGCAGACGCCGGGCAATGAACGCCCTTATTGATCTCTGCGTCAGTCGGAGCCGGGCCGTCCTCGTGGCCCTGGCGGTTCTGCTCTTCGCCGGCGCCAGTGCCTATCGGGGACTGCCGAAGGAAGCCCAGCCCGATGTGGACTTCCCCTACATCAGTGTCGAGGTCCTGCTGGACGGCGTGGCCGCCGAAGACGCCGAGCGACTGCTCGTGCGCCCCCTGGAGCAGCAGCTGCGCAATATCGAGGGGCTCAAGGAGATGGTCTCCTCGGCCACCGAGAACCGGGCCTCGGTCACTCTGGAATTCGGGCCGAAGGTCGACGTGGACCAGGCACTGACGGACGTGCGGGAGCGGGTCGACCAGGCCAGGGCCGAGTTGCCCGAGGACGCCCGCGAGCCCACGGTGAACGAGGTGAAGTTCTCCCGGTTCGATCCCATGCTGGTGATCAACCTGGGCGGGACTGTCCCGGAACGCACCATGAATACCATTGCGACCACCCTGCAGGACCGCCTCCAGTCCATTGACGGCGTGCTTGAAGTCAACATGGTGGGTATCCGCAAGGAAATTCTTGAGATCGTCGTCAACCCGCTCAACCTCGAGAGCTATGGCCTCTCGCCGGCGGATGTGCTGAATTTTGTCCAGCGGAACAACCGGCTGGTCGCGGCCGGGTCCATGCAGTCGGACCAGGGCCGCTTCGCGGTCAAGGTGCCGGGCGTGATCGAGTCACCGGAAGACGTGCTGTCGCTGCCGATCAAGGTGGACGGTGAACGGGTCGTGCACTTCCGCGATATTGCCGAAGTGCGGCGCACCTTCAAGGACCCGGAGAGCTACGCGCGCCTGAATGGCGAACCGGCGGTGGGCATCCGGGTTGTCCAGCGCAATGGCTCCAACATCCTCCGAACGGTCGATGCCGTGAAGATCGCCGTGGCAGAGGTCCAGGAGAGCTGGCCGGCCGGCATCTCCGTCACCTACAGCCGGGACAAGTCGGTGCGGGTTCGCGAGGACATCAACCAGCTGGTCAACGACGTCGTCATCGCGGTGCTGCTGGTGGTGATCTGCCTGATCGGCATCCTCGGCCTGCAAAACGCCCTCCTCGCGGGCATTTCCATTCCCGGCTCCTTCGCCGCCGCCTTTGTCCTGCTGTCAGTCACCGGGATGACCATGAATCTGGTGGTGTTCTTCGGCCTCATCATGTCCGTGGGCCTGGTGGTGGACGGGGCTATCGTGGTGGTCGAACTCGCCAACCGGCGGATGGCCGAAGGCCTGGATCGCCGGGTCGCCTATGCCGAGGCGGCCAAGCGCATGGCGTGGCCGATCTTCGCGTCCATTGCCGCCACCATCGTCGCGTTCCTGCCGCTGGTCTTCTGGCCGGGCATCATCGGCAGCTTTCTCCGCTACATGCCGATTGTGCTGATCTACACGCTGGCCGCTTCCCTCGTGATCGCGATGTTCGTCGTCCCCGCCCTCGGCGCCATTTTTGGCCGCAGCGGGCACCTCACGCCGGAGGCGCGGGAGCAGCTGGGCCTCGCCGAAAGCGGCGACCTGGGAAAGATCAGCGGCTGGACCGGCCGCTACCTGCGGGTCGTGACCGCCGCCATCAACTGGCCCTTCATGACAGCGGGCGGAGTTACGGCACTGCTGGTCGCCGTGTTCGTGACCTACGGGTCACTGGGCCGGGGCATTACGCTGTTCCCGAACGTGGATCCGGAGCAGGGCAGCGTCGATATCCGGGCCCGGGGTGACTTGTCGACCCAGGAGAAGGACCGACTGGTGCGCAGCGTGGAGGAGCGGGTCTACGGCGTCGCGGGTATCAAGAACGTCTACGTGACCTCCGGCGCCGGCAACAAGGGCACCGCACCGGACCAGATCGGCTCGATCAGCCTGAACTTCGACAACTGGCGGGAACGGCGTCCGGTGGCCCAGATCATTGGCGAGATCCGGGAGCGCACCGCAGGGATCGCCGGCATCGTTATCGAGCCCCGGCTGCCCCAGGACGGCCCCATTCAGGGCAAGCCCCTGAACATCGAAGCCTCGGCCCAGTCGCTGGATGCCCTGCGGGACGCCGTCAACAAGCTGCGGGAATTCGTCGCCACGATTCCCGGCGTGATCAACGCCGAAGACACCCGGCCCCTGCCCGGTATCGAGTGGCGCATGGAGGTCGATCGCGCCCAGGCGGCCAAGTTTGGTGCGGACGTGTCCCTGGTGGGGAACATCATTCAGCTGGTCACCAACGGCATCAAGCTGGGCACCTACCGCCCCGACGATTCCGATGAGGAAATCGATATCCGCGTCCGTTTTCCCTCTGACGACCGGAGCCTGGACAAGCTGGCCGCCCTGCGCATTCCCACAAAATCCGGCAACGTGCCCATGGGCAGTTTTGTCTCCCGCAAGCCCGCCGAGGCCACCCGCACCATCATGCGCACCGACATGCGCCGGACCATGCTCGTCCAGGCCGATCTCGAGAAGGGCGTTCTGATCGAGCCCGTCCTCGATCAGGTCAGGGCCGCCCT
>CAMBYH010000103.1 GCA_945872065.1 Arsukibacterium tuosuense | reverse complement strand
TGCGGGCGCAGGAGCGCCTTTAGGCGCGACTCCCTCCCCGCGAGAATCGAGTCTGCGAGTCTCGAGCGGGGAGGGAGTCGCGCCTAAAGGCGCTCCTGCGCCCGCAACAATCCCCTATCATGGCAGCCCGTTCCGCCTGCCAGGGATTGCCCAATGCGCCTGCTGAAACGCCTGCTTTTCGGCCTGGTCGGGGGCCTGCTGGGCCTGATCCTTCTTGGTCTGCTGGGGCTTTTTATCGTCCAGCCCACGCTGACCACGCGGCTCGTGGGTCTCGCCTTCGGTGGTGAACAGGGGCCTCACCAGGTCATCGCGGGCGGGAACGTGCCACCACTGGTGGTGGCTGCAGAAAGCGAGCGGAGGATTCCCGCCGAGGCGCTCGACAAGGCCGTCGCCTGGGGCGGCACGCTGGAGTCCCACGCCTTGCTGATCTGGCAGGGCGGCGCACTGCAACTCGAGCACTACTACCCCGGCCACGATGCTGAGTCCATCACGGCCACCCAGTCCATGCACAAGTCGGTACTGGGCATGCTCGTCGGTATCGCCATCGAACAGGGGCTGATCAAGTCCGTGGACGATACCGCCGCCACCTACATCACGGAGTGGGCAGGGGACGAGCGCAGCAAGATCACCCTCCGCCAGATGCTGCAGCAGGCGAGCGGCATCGATTTTCCGGGCTTCACGGGCCTGGTGCAGATGACTCTGGGTGGCGACGTCGCGCCCTACACCTTCAGCCGGGGTAGCAGCGAGCCGGGCGGCAAGACCTTTGAGTACAACAACATCAATCCGCAGGTCCTGGGCCTCCTCATCCAGCGGGTCAGCGGCAGGCCCTACAGCCAGTACCTGGAAGAAAATTTCTGGCAGTACGTCAGCGAGGCCAGCGGCAAGGTGCTGATCGACTCGGAGAAGCACGGCATCCCCATCACCTTCTGCTGTCTCGATGCCCCGCCCCGCAGCTGGTTGCGCGTCGGACTGCTGCACCTGACCGGTGGTCGGGTGGGCGACCGGCAGGTCGTGCCGGCCCAGTGGTTGCGGGACATGGTCACGCCCTCCCCCGCCAACCCCAACTACGGCTACTTCACCTGGCTGGGCACGACTTTCGAAAAGGTCCGCAAGTACAACTCGAAATCGGCGGCAGTCGCCTTCCACTCCGAGCCCTTTGCAGCGCCGGACCTGGTCTACTTCGACGGCTTCGGTGGGCAGCGGGTCTACATCGTGCCGTCGAAACAGCTCGTCATCGTGCACACGGGCCCGCTGCGTCAGGACTGGGACGACGCCATCCTCCCCAACCTCATCCTGCGGGCCATGCCGTAAGCCGGCGGGCGCGCCCATCGTCCGTCCATGCAGCACACCAGACTCCGCGGGATTTCTTTCATGCTGGTGGCAGTCGCCTGCTTCGCCGGCATGGACGCCGTCCTGAAGATCTTCTCGGTTGACTACCCGCCCCTGCAGGTCGGGGCACTCCGGGGTGCTGCGTCGCTGCCTTTCGTGCTGGCGACCGTGGCGCTGACCAATCGCTGGCGGGATCTGAAGGTGGTGCGCTGGGAACTCCACGTGCTCCGGGGCGTGCTGGCCCTGATCATGCTCTGGGGCTTCGTCGCCGCGGTGAGCGTCATGTCCCTGGCGGACACCTATGCGATTTTCTTCGTGGCCCCACTGATCGTCACCGCACTGGCTGTCCCGCTGCTGAAGGAACACGTGGACCTGGGCCGATGGCTCGCCATCGCGGTCGGCCTGTCCGGCGTGCTGTGGATGCTCAATCCCGGTGGCTCGAGTTTCAGCCTCTACGGTGCGGCTGGCGCCCTGGCCTCCGCCGTGGCCTATGCCGCTGCCTCAATCTCGGTACGGGTGATGACGCGCACCGAAAGCACCCTGTCCCTGGTGTTCTGGTTTCTCGTGCTGCTGACCCTCTTCGCGGGACTGCTGGCGCTGCCGAACTGGGTGCCGATAAGGGACGAACACTGGCCCTGGCTGGGCCTGCTTGGCGTGCTGGGCGCGCTCGGGCAGCACTTCGTCACGGAGGCCTTCAGGATGGCGCCAGCATCGGTCATCGCACCCTTCGAGTACACCGCGATGCTCTGGGCGGTGGGCATCGACTGGGTGTTCTGGAATACCTGGCCCGAGAGCCGGATCTGGCTGGGGGCCGCGCTCGTCGTCGCCTGCGGTCTTTATCTGATCTGGCGCGAGCAGCAACAGCACCGGGACATTGCAGCGGCAGGGGTCGTGGACACGCCGGTGCCGTGACATGCCAGAATCGTGCCTGAAGTCCAACCACCTCTCAGGAGATCAGCCTTGAGCACCAGGAACACCAAAGCACCCACCATCAGTATCGGCATCAGCACCAGTGAACGCGCCAGGATTGCTGCCGGTCTGTCGAGACTGCTGGCCGACAGCTACACGCTGTACCTGATGACCCACAACTTTCACTGGAACGTCACCGGGCCCCACTTCAACAGCCTGCACCTGATGTTCATGACCCAGTACACCGAGCAGTGGACCGCGCTCGACCTCATTGCCGAACGGATTCGTGCGCTGGGCCATCCCGCCCCGGGCACCTACCGGGAGTTCGTCAAACTGGCCTCGATCAAGGAGGTGGCAGGCGTCCCGACGGCGACGGACATGGTCCGCCACCTCGTCGCTGCCCAGGAGTCGACGGCGCGGACGGCACGGGACCTGTTCAAGGTAGTGTCTGCGGCGAACGATCAGCCGACCGCTGATCTGCTCACCCAGCGGCTGGACGTGCACGAGAAAACGGCGTGGATGCTCCGGAGCCTGCTGGAGGCCTGAGCAAGTCGGTCATCTGGGCATCCTTCTCCTGCCACAGCTGCTGGACCCAGGCCTGGAAGGCTGCCCGCACCGCCGGGTCGGTGGTGTAGTCGGCGTTGATGAGATGGCGGGGTATGGGTAGCAGGCGGGCCCGGACGATGACCCGCTGCATCTTTCCCTGGAGGAAGTGCCAGAAGGTGGGCGCCCCGTCGGGATAGCAGATAGTGACATCGAGAATCGCCTGGAACTTGTCGCCCATGGCGTTGAGGGCCAGCGCCATGCCGCCGGCCTTCGGCTTGAGCAGGTGTACATAGGGCGACTGCTGCCCCGCGTGCTTGGCGGCCGTAAAGCGCGTGCCTTCCAGAAAATTCATCACGCTGGTCGGCATCAGCGCGAACTTCTCGCAGGCCCGGCGGGTGGTCTCCTGGTCCTTGCCGCGCATCTCCGGGTGCTTCTTCAGATACTCCTCGCTGTACCGGCGCATGAACGGAAAGTCCAGCGCCCACCAGGCCAGGCCCATGATGGGCACCCAGATGAGCTGCTGCTTGAGGAAAAACTTGAGCAGCGGAATCCGGCCATTCAGCAGGTTCTGCAGCACCAGGATGTCCACCCAGGACTGATGATTGCAGCTCACCAGGTACCAGCTGTCCCGCTTAAGCCCGTCAAAGCCCGCCACGTCCCAGGTGCAGCGCTGGGTCAGGGCCATCCAGGCGCGGTTGCAGGAGATCCAGGCGCTGGCGATGAACAGGAGTATCCGATCCAGGGCCCGGCGCACAACGGGAACCGGGATCAGCAGCTTCAGCAGGGCAAAGACCAGCAGGATCGGCACCCAGAAGAGTATGTTCACCGCCAGCAACAGTGCAGCGACGACTCCGGTGAGCACTAGGCGCCCTCGATGCCGCGCAACTGTGCGCGCAGCCGCTCGATCTCCTCGAGGAGATCCAGGGCAAGTCCGGCACCGGCAGCATTCACACCGAGATCCTTCTGCAGCCTTAGGGCGGCCGTTGCCCGGCGCAGCTGCGTGCCGCTGAACCGCCACTGCTGACGGTCACTGCCGACGGGCTCCAGAACGCCCTCGTCGACCAGCGCGACGATGGTCGACACTTCAACGGTGCAGGCGCCACAGACGTCGGCCAGTGTAAGTTCCGTGTGCTCCTCAATGAGGATGCCCACGATACCTGGCGAGTTGTTCTCGTTGTGCATGCTCAGACTCCCAGTCTTGCGCGGGGATCGAATGCTGAAAACTGCTGACTCATCGTGCTGTAAAACGCCCGTGCTGGCTCGGTGTCCGCCGGTGGCAGGGCGATCTGCACCAGGGCGTAGAGATCCCCCGGCAGACTGGCAGGAATGCCCCGGCCCCGCAGCCGCAACTTGCGCCCGGCTGCGGTGCCTGGCGGCACCTTGAGCTCGACAACGCCGGACGGCGTGGGCACCTTCACGGTGCCGCCGAGTGCCGCTTCCCAGGGCGCGACGGGGAGATCGAGGAAGACATCCCGCTCCTCCACCCGATAGAGGGGATGGGGACGAAACTGAACCTCCAGATAGAGGTCGCCCGCCTGGCCACCAGCCGACGCCGGGGCGCCCTGCCCGACAAGTCGAACATGCTGCCCGGGGCGAATGCCTCGCGGGATGGTTACGTTGAGTGTGTGCTCGCGAAACACCACCTGGCCCTGGGGATCCACTGCGGGACTGCGCAGCGTAATGGTCCGGGTGGCACCGGCGTAGGAATCCTCAAGATCGATCAGTACCCGGGCATGGCGGTTTTCGCTCTGCGCCCCGAACGGGCTGCGACTCTGGCCGCGACCCCGGCCGAACAGCGTCTCGAAAAACTCACTCGCCTCCGGCCCGCCGCCGGAAAACTCGAAGCCCGTGCCGGCGTCGGGTGGCGGCCGGAACTCCTGGCCCGCCTTCCAGTTGGCGCCGAGCTGGTCATAGGCGGCGCGCTTCTCCGGATCCTTGAGCACCTCGTAGGCCTCACCGACTTCCTTGAAGCGGCTCTCGGCGTCCGGTTCCTTGCTCACATCCGGGTGATACTTGCGGGCGAGCTTGCGGTAGGCCCGCCGGATGTCATCTGCGGAAGCTTCCCGCGGGACACCCATTGTCTGGTAGTAGTCCTTGAACTCCATGGGAAATCACACATTCCTGTGGTCGGACGGCCTAGTCTACGCCGCGACCCGCTGAGCGGCGCGAAGCCCCGGGGAAAAGTATCCGCGTTGCTCGGGCGGCCCGGCAGTATCATGGAGGCCTGCCAGTCCGGCAGCGGCCCCCCCCCGGAGCGCTTCTCTCAAGCATGGCTACCCTGCAACAGCTGCAATTGCGGAAGCGCGAACTGGAGGAAAAGCTGCACGCTGGAGATCTGTCGGTGGAGCCGGCCCTGGAACTCATGGACCGGGCGATTTCAGCCCGCACCCTGAAGGTCAAGCACAGCCGCCAGCGGCTGGATGCCACGAAGGAGGCTGTAGCCGCCGGCATGGACAAGGACGAAGCCCGGCGTATCGACACCCGGGCAATGGCCAAGAAACTGGCCGCGATCCGCGCCAAGGCGCAACTGAACCGCTTCTAGCGAACCGCCGGCCGAGGCTCAGTTCCCAAGCAGCCTCAGGAACTCATTCCTGGTCTGGGGGTGCGAACGAAAGTTACCCAGCATGCAGGACGTGGTCATCGTCGAGTTCTGCTTTTCCACGCCCCGCATCATCATGCACATGTGCTGGGCCTCGATCACCACGCCGACGCCCTTGCCACCGATCGCTGACTGCACGCACTCGGCGATCTGCTTGGTCAGGACCTCCTGGATCTGCAGGCGGCGCGCGTAGAAGTCCACGATCCGGGCGATCTTCGACAGGCCGAGCACCTTGCCGTTGGGCAGGTAGGCCACGTTGCACTTGCCGATGAAGGGCAGCATGTGGTGCTCGCACATGGAGTACATCTCGATGTTGCGGACGATCACCATCTCGTCCGTGTCACTGGTGAACACGGCTTCGTTGATCAGCTCGCTGATGTCCTGCCGGTACCCGCGGGTCAGGAAGTAGAAGGCCTTGGCCGCGCGCTCGGGGGTCTTCACCAGACCCTCCCGCTGCACGTTCTCACCCAGCAGGGTGATGATGTCCCGGAAACGGTCAGTCATTGTGTCGATGGCACGCTTCTCGTCGTGCTCGGACACCGGAAGTTTCATGAGGGGATGATGGGGCACTGGGCCGGCTCCTGGATGATCTTGTTACGGAGTTTAGAGGAACCGGGCCAGCCCGCGGATGGTGGGCGCTTCAAAGACCCGGATCAGCGGCATTTCGACGCCCAGACGGTCCCGGATGCGGGCCACCAGCCGGGTGGCCAGCAGGGAGTGCCCGCCGAGCAGGAAGAAGTCCTCGTCCAGGCCCACGGACTCCCGCTGCAGAAGTCGCTCCCAGAGGTCCTGGAGAGTGGCGTGGATATGGTCGGCAGGAGCGGCTTGGTCCGCGACCGGGTCTTCCCCATCGTCCCTGAGACGCTCCTCAAAGGAA
>CAMBYH010000102.1 GCA_945872065.1 Arsukibacterium tuosuense | reverse complement strand
TGAGGCGCGATCGATACCGATCGCGCCTCAAGGCGCTCCTACACGCGTCAGACCGCGGCGCGGAGGGTTTTGAGCGCGGTCTGCTCAATCTGGCGAATGCGCTCGGCAGACACGCCGTGGCGCTTTGCCAGGACCTGCAAAGTGGTCTTCTTCTCTGCCAGCCAGCGGGCTTCGAGAATTTCCCGGCTGCGGGCATCCAGGCCCTCGAGGGCCTGGTGCAGGCGATCAGCGCCCTGATCCCGAAAGTCATCGGCCTCCAGGGCGTCTGCCGGATTGCTGCCTTCGCTGGTCAGGTACATCGCGGGCGCGAAGGAGGATTCGTCGTCAGCGTCGGGCGCCGGATCGAAGGTCACGTCCTGACTGGATAGCCGCTGTTCCATCTCGCCCACTTCCTGAGCCGTAACGCCCAGGTCCTTGGCGATCACTTCGCGCTCGGCAAGGGAAAGCCAGCCGAGGTGCTGCTTGGAGCGGCGCAGATTGAAAAAGAGTTTGCGCTGGGCCTTGGTGGTGGCGATCTTCACCAGCCGCCAGTTGCGCAGCACGTAGTCGTGAATCTCAGCGCGAATCCAGTGCACGGCGAAGGACACCAGCCGCACGCCCATGTCGGGGTCGAAACGCTTTACGGCCTTCATCAGACCGACATTGCCTTCCTGGACCAGATCGCCCAGCGGAAGGCCGTAGCCCAGATAACCCCGGGCGATGTGCACGACGAAGCGGAGCTGGGACAGCACGAGGTCCCTGGCCGCATCGAGATCGTTGTTGTCCTTCAGCCGCCGGGCGAGCGCTGCCTCGTCGGCTTGGCTCAGGACGGGTACCTGGCGAACGGCCGAGATGTAGGCGTCCAGACTGCCCATGGGGCCAGCCAAGGCCAGCTCAAATGGGCTCGAAGACGGCCTTGCAACCAGAGCAGCAGTACTCATAAAAAGCCTCCTGAGGACAATCCTAGCACTCGACCTCTTAGAGTGCTAACGACCGGATCAGTTCCAGGCGGCGCCTAGTCGATTTTGGGCTGTATCGCAGCAAGGTGGCGCGCCACGGCTGTCCAGGCGCCTCCCCAGCCGGCCAGCACCCCCCCCGCGAGGACCGCCAGAAGGCTGCTGCCCGTGGCACCGCCCAGCTCAAAACTGCTCCCATAGAGCCCGGCCAGCCTGGTGATCGGCTCGCCCAGAGCCCAGAGGCCAACCAGGAGGATCAGCATGGCCACCACTCCGCCGAGCACCCCGTACCAAAGCCCGAGGTAAAGAAACGGCCTGCGCACAAAAGCGTCCGTGGCCCCCAGAAGTTTGGCGACCTCGATCTCTGCGGAGCGATTCTGGATATCCAGGCGGATCGTATTGCCCACGACGATCACGACGGCAGCGATCAGGAGCCCCCCCGTGATGAAGCCAAGCCGCCGGAGGAAGTCGAGCACTGCACTGAGTCGCTTGGCCCATTCCAGATCCAGTTTCACCAGATCCACGCCGTTCGATTTCTGGACCTCCGCCCCGAGTTTCTCGAGCGCGGCGCCGTCTACCGACACCAGCGGCCTGACGACCAGCGTGTGGGGTAAAGGGTTGGCCTCCAGCGCTGCCAGGGCCCCCGCGAAGCCCGGGTCCTTGCTGAGCTCCGCCACAGCGGTGTCGGCGGAGATGACCCGTACCGACTCCACACCGGGCTTGACCCGGAGCTCCCGGGCGAGAGCCTCAGCCCTGTCCAGCCCGACGCCGGGCGCCAGGTACACGGAAAAATCCCGGACGTCCGCCCAGCCACCGGCCAGCGTGCGGCCTGACTGCACCAGGACGCCCAGCGCTGCCGGCAGAGCGAGTGCGATACCGATCACGGTGACGGTCAGCGCGGTCGCCACCGGATTGCGCGACAGAGTGCCGAGGGCGCCGACGGCGTTTTGCGCGTGCCGGGTGAGCCAGCTGGAAAGACTCATGGGCCTGATGCTCCGCTGCTCTCGGTCAATGGCGCCACAGAACTCTCCAGCACCTGACCGCCAGTCAGCGTGATACGTCGGGCGCCAAAGTGCTCGACGAGATGCAGATCGTGGCTGGCAATAAGCATGGTCGTCCCGACTTCATTCAGTCGTTTGAACAATGCCATCACTTCCAGGGCCAGGTCCGGATCCAGGTTGCCGGTGGGCTCGTCGGCGATGAGGACTTTGGGGCGGCTCACGATCGCCCGGGCAATGCCCAGGCGCTGCTGTTCTCCAGCAGACAAGGTCCGCGGCGGGTAGCGCTCCCGGTCGAGCAGGCCGACCTGATCCAGTGCTGCCCGGACGCGCCGGCCGATCTCCCGCTGCCCCGTGCCGGTGATGATCAGCGGCAACGCGACGTTCTCATAGGCGCTGCGATCAGCAAGTAGCTTGTTGTCCTGAAAGACCATCCCGATCTGCTGCCGGTAGCCGGGGATCTCCCGGTCCTTCAGCTTGCCGAGGTTGCGGCCGTCCACTGTCACGGAGCCCCGGGTGGGATGCTCGATGAGGGCGATGAGCTTCAGTACCGTGCTCTTGCCGGCGCCGGAACGCCCGGTAAGGAAGGCGAGTTCGCCGGCTTCCACGTGCAGTGAGACGCCCTTGAGGGCCTCCCGGGCGCCGTCGTAGCGCTTGGTTACGTTATCGAAGCGAATCATGTCCTGCTCATGTCTTGTTTCTCGCGAGCTTCGGCAGCGTTCCGGTCAGTGCCGCCGCAAACTCCTCAGCGTCGAACACGTCGAGGTCTGCCGCCTGCTCACCGATGCCGATAAAACGCACCGGAACCTTGAGTTCGCCCGCCAGAGTAAGCAGTACGCCGCCCTTGCCGCCGGCGTCGAGCTTGGTCATGGTGATGCCGGTAAGGCCTATTGCCTCATGAAACTGCTTGGCCTGGGCAACGGCATTCTGGCCCAGGCTGGCGTCGAGCACGATCATGGTCTCGTGGGGTGCCGTGGGGTCGAGCCGGCGGAGAACCCTGACCACCTTCTGCAGCTCCTGCATCAGGTGCGCCTTGTTCTGCAGGCGTCCTGCAGTGTCCGCCAGCAACACGTCGTAACCCCGGGCGCGAGCCGCTTCAAAGGCGTCGAAAACCACCGCAGCCGGATCGGCCCCGGCCTGCTGGGCGATGACTGGCACCTCGTTGCGTTCCCCCCAGATCTGCAGCTGCTCAATCGCCGCCGCCCGGAACGTATCGCCGGCAGCCAGCATGACCTTGAACCCGTCATCCTTCAGGCGGCGGGCCAGCTTGCCAATCGTGGTCGTCTTCCCGGACCCGTTGACCCCGACCATGAGGATCACGAAGGGCCGGGGACTCACCGGTATCACCAGGGGTTCTGCCCGGGGTTGGAGGACTTCCGTCAGCGCCTCCCGGAGCAGCTGGCGGGCGTCGTCAATCGTGGCCACGTTCCGGCCACCGGTCAGCCGCTGCACCCGGCGGATGATGTCCGTCGCGGTCGTCTGGCTGACGTCGGCGCCCAGCAGGTGTGCCTCGAGCTCGTCGACCGTCTGCCCGTCAATCTTCCGGCCCACCAGCCAGTCCAGCGCCGCACCAAGGCGGAAACGCGCTGGACTCGCAGGCTCGGCCGCTGCAGTCTGCCCGGGCGCTGCAGCAGAGTCCGGTTCTTTCCCGGTCTCTGGTCCCAGCAGGCGCTCTTTCAGGCGAGCGAAAAAGCCCGGCCGGGAGGTATTCCCGGAATTCGTGTTCGCTGGCATGAGGACATGTTAGCTAAACTTCACGGATGCCGCGCAGACAAACCTCCCCAGGCAGGCAAGGCCCGATGGGCAGTGTCCGGATCATCGGCGGGGAATGGCGTGGCCGACGGGTTGAGATAGTCACCGGCGGTGAGTTGCGGCCCACACCCGACCGGGTGCGTGAGACCGTGTTCAACTGGCTCATGCCCCTGCTGCCTGGCGCGCGGTGTCTCGATCTCTATGCGGGGACCGGTGTGCTCGGCCTTGAGGCGCTGTCCCGGGGTGCTGCCGAGAGCTGGTTCGTGGAACGGGATCCCCGCGCCGCTGCCGCACTCGAGGCCATGCTGGTACGCCTGGGTGCACAGGAAACGCCGGGCCGGTCAACGGACCAGGCAACGGGCAAGGGCCGGGTGCTGGCCACTGACGCGAAGCGCTGGCTAAAGACGCCCCCCGTCGCGACCTTCGATGTGGTCTTTCTCGACCCCCCCTACGCGGCAAACAATCTGGCTGACTTGTGTACACTCCTCGCCCGCGGCTGGCTCGCCGCGCAAGCCTGGGTATACCTCGAAACGAGCCGCAGTCAGTCGCTGCCGGAAC
This sequence comes from Arsukibacterium tuosuense, assembly GCA_945872065.1. Classification (GTDB taxonomy): domain Bacteria; phylum Pseudomonadota; class Gammaproteobacteria; order Steroidobacterales; genus SHZI01. Next base: position 2,327 of record CAMBYH010000102.1, on the reverse strand, counting down.
TGCCTCAGGGCTGGCAATGGCACCGTGAGTCCCAGGCCGGTGACGTGCGCTATGCACTGGCCAACGTCAGGAGTCCACAACCGTGAGTGTCGGCGCCATGTACCCGGGGACTTTCGACCCCGTCACCAACGGTCACGTGGACCTGGTGCGCCGGGCGGCAAAGCTGTTTGACCGGGTGGTCGTCGCAGTGGCGGCCAGTCCGAACAAGACTCCCATGTTCACCCTGGAGGAACGCATCGGCATGGCGCGAATCGCCCTGGCTGACGCGCCCAACATCACGGTCGATGGCTATGCCGGCCTTACGGTGGACTACGTCCGTCATCATGGACTCCGGGTGATCATTCGTGGTCTGCGCGCCGTGTCGGACTTCGAGTACGAATTCCAGCTGGCGACCATGAACCGGCACCTGCGCTCCGAAGTGGAGACAATTTTTCTGACGCCGGCGGAGGAGTACACCTTCGTTTCGTCCACCTTCGTCCGGGAGATCGGCGTGCTGGGTGGCGACATCTCGCCCTTCGTCCCGCCGGGAGTCGCGACAGCCCTGGCCCGCAAGCGCGCCGAACTCGGCCTCTGAACGGCGCCTCCCGCGCTCCTCCCATGCTCGTTTCCCGTCGTCTGTGCCTGCTGCTGGTTGCCCTGGTCTGGGCCCTGCCCGGCCTGGCGAAGGGGCCGCAGGCAGCAGCCCAGGCCGGCATTGCCACGGCCCACCCTCTCGCGACCAGGGCTGGCGAGGACATCCTCGCGGCAGGGGGCAACGCCTTCGACGCGGCCGTGGCGATCAGTGCGGCACTGGCCGTGGTGGAGCCGACGGCTTCCGGTCTCGGGGGCGGCGCCTTCTGGTTGCTGCACGAGGCCAAGAGTGGCAGGCAGATCCTGGTGGATGCGCGGGAGGTCGCGCCCGGTGCGGCCAGCCACGATATGTACCTGGATGCGCAGGGCCAGCCCCGGGCCGGAGTCACGCTCAACGGGCCCCTCGCGGCTGGTATTCCCGGCGCACCGGCCGGCCTCGTGCATCTCGCGCGCCGTTACGGCCGCCTGCCGCTGGCGAAGACCCTGGCACCCGCGATCCGTTACGCGGAAGAGGGCGTCGAAGTGACGCGCGCCATGGAGCTCGGCCTCAGGTTTCGCGCCGCGGATGCGCGCGGTTCGCCAGCCTTTGCCACGCTCTATCTGCCCGGGGGCAAGCCAGTGGTTGCTGGCGATGTTCTGCGCTTTCCCGATCTCGCACGCACCCTGCGGCGACTGGCGGGGGCTGGTCGTGCCGGCTTTTACGAAGGTCCGGTGGCGCAGCAGCTGGTGGATGGCGTCCGGGCGGCGGGCGGCATCTGGACTCTGGAGGATCTGGCGCGCTACGCCGTAATCGAACGGCAGCCGCTCCGGACCGGGTATCGGGGCATGACTATCGTGTCAGCGCCGCCGCCTTCCTCCGGTGGGGTCGCCTTTGCCAACGTCTTCAACATTCTCGGTGGCTACAACTTGGCGGGGCTCGCAACCGTTGACCAGAAACACCTGACCATCGAGGCGCTGCGCCGGGCTTATCGTGATCGCGCGATCTATCTCGGCGACCCCGCCTTCGTCACCATGCCCCTGGACCGCCTCCTGAGCCCCTTCTACGCAGCAGGCCAGCGCACCTCGATCCTGCTCGACCGCGCTACGCCGAGCATCCAGCTGTCCGGGCTCCTGCCTGAAGCAGGCGAGGGGACCAATACCACGCATTTCTCGGTGCTCGACCGGCGTGGCAACCGCGTTGCGGGGACGATGAGCATCAATACGTGGTTTGGTTCGGCGTTCATCGCGCCCGGTACTGGCGTCATCCTGAACAACGAGATGGATGATTTCGCCATCAAGACGGGCGTAGCCAACGGCTTCAATCTGATCGGGGCCGAAGCAAACTCGATCGCGCCCGGCAAGCGCATGCTCTCCAGCATGTCGCCAACTTTTCTGGAGAGCGGGCGGGGGGTCGCGATCCTGGGCACTCCAGGTGGCAGCCGCATCATCAGCATGGTGCTCATCGCCGCCCAGGCCTGGGCGGACGGGGCGGATGCCCGGCAAATGGTGGCCCTGAAGCGCTACCACCATCAGTACTTCCCGGATGTCGTTGTCTACGAGGACGGGGCCTTCACGCCCGAGGAGCAGGCGGGTCTCGAAGCGAAGGGCCACAAGCTGGAACTGAGCCCCCGGAGCTACGGCAACATGCAGGTCGTCACCTGGGATCGGGCCACCGGTCGCGTAGAAGCGGCGTCAGACCCCCGCGGCGCCGGCGACGTCACTGTGTACTAGGCTAAAAAGGTACCGGACCTTAGTTATTTAAGTTGTTTAGTTGTTTG
>CAMBYH010000101.1 GCA_945872065.1 Arsukibacterium tuosuense | reverse complement strand
ACCCCGAAGATCAGGCAGGTCTGGACGAGCCCCTGCAGGACGATGAACAGGAAGCGGCCATTGATCACCACGTCGATGCCCCCGGGTCCCGCCGCGATCCGGTCGAGGATTCCTGCCTCCTGATCGTCCAGTATGCCCAGCGCGCTCTGGGCCGCGGCGAACAGCAGGAACATGAACGCCACGGCGCCCGCGTAATAGGCGACGTTGTTCAGCGCTGCGTTCTGCCCGGCCACGTTGTCCCGCTCCACCAGTTCGTCAAACGTCCAGCCCGCTGGCTGCTCCGTCCCCGCTCGGTTGCGCAGGTCCTTAAGGCCGGCGTCGATCTCCGCCTGCTGCTCCGGCGTGAACGTGGTGAATTCCGTGCCGATGACTTCCGCCACCCGGCCCACCGCCAGGTCCGGCAGGGCCGTGAAGTAGGCTCGCTGGAGCTGTCCCGTGAGCACGGTGGCGGTCACGCTGCGGGACGGGTCCACCAGCAGCAGGAGCGGGGGCGCTGCGAGGCCCGCAGCGGTGGTCAGATCCTCACCGTCGGCGCGAATGATCAGGCCCACATCCGCTGTGCCCCGGCGCACGAGGTCACGGGCGGACTCCCGGGTCAGTTCCCCCGGTACGGGGCGGATCGCCGGCTCGGCAGTCAGGGCGGCCAGCAGCCGGGTCGACTCGTCACTCTTTACTTCATCCACGATGGCGATGCGCAGCTGGAGCTGGTCGCCGGCGGCGGTGGCAAAGATCTCGGCAAAGATCATGAAGAACACGACCGGGACCACCAGTGCCATGAGCAGCGCGCCCCGGTCCCGGAGCAGCAGCAGGAAAGCGGCGCGGAGGATGGCCAACGTCATTCGTTGGGCACCTGGCCGGTCAGTTCAACGAACACGCCGTGCAGGCCGGGTTGCCGGACCCGCAGCTCGTCGATATCTGCGCCGGCGGCGATCAGCTGGCTGCGCAGCCCGGCCAGCTGCTCCAGTCCGCCCCGCAACCTGCCGACCCAGATGCGGTCCGCGTTGGTCGGGGAGAAGAGGGTGGTGCGCAGGTAGTCCCGCAGCGCGGGCGCCGGCTCGGCGGCCAGGATCAGCAGCACTTCCTGATCGGCCCCGAAGAGGCGGCCCACGAGGATCGGGATCGTATCTGCGGCCCGGACTACCCCGCCGGCCAGCACGGCCACCCGGTCTGCCAGGGCCTCGGCTTCGACGAGATCGTGGGTGGTGAGGATGAGGCCCATGCCCCGGTCCCGAAGGCCCTCGAGGACCCGATGGATGGCCTGGCGCGACACCGGATCCAGCCCGACGGCCGGCTCGTCCAGCAGCAGGAGGTCGGGCCCGTGCAGGGTGCCCGCCGCGATGTTGATGCGCCGTTGCATGCCGCCGGAAAGCGTCGCCACGGGCTCCGCCGCCCGGTCGGCAAGCCCCGACCAGGCCAGTGAGTCGGTAACCGCGGCGGCAATCCTGTCTCTGTCCAGCCCCGCCAGCCGGCCGAGGATCTCCAGATTCGTCCGCACCGGCAGGTTGCCCCAGAGCGCAATGGCCTGGGGCACGAAGCCCACGCGCCGGCGCACCGCCCGCTCGTCCGGGGCCCCGCCACCAATGCGGATAGTCCCGGCGTCGAGCCGCGTGCGACCAGCCAGCGCGCGGAGGAGGGTGGTCTTGCCAGCGCCGTTGGGCCCCAGCAGGACCAGGATTTCCCCCTTGCGGGCCGTGAGGTCCGCCCCGGCCAGCGCGGTGCGCTCACCGAAGCGGCGCAGGGCGCCACGGACGACGACCAGGGGTTCGGCGGAGATCGTCAGAGACCGAACCGGGCGAACAGATCGCGCTTCTGCCCGAACAGCTTGGCGCCAACGAAGCGCCCGAGAATCTTGCCCGTGGTCATCCAGGCGATGCGCTTGCCACTCTTACGGTTGGTGAGCATCTGGTCGACGAGCCAGGGCGTCGAGGTCTCGACGTAGTCACACAGGATGTTCAGCAGAGGGCGGATTTTCTGCCAGTCCTCGGGACTCATCTCCTTCTGCTCGTCGAACCAGTTCTCCGTAATCAGCATGCCAGGACTGATGGTGCCGATCGTGATCTGCGGGTTCTCGTTCTCGGCCACCAGATACTTGGTGAGCAGCAGGTCGGCGGCCTTCGTGGAGCTGTAGACCCCCATGTTGGGGGTCAGGCGCTTGCCGTCCGAACTGCCGCCCAGCATGTTGTAGAGCGCGCCGAAGCCCTGTGTCCGGAACCCGGCTACGGCCACCTGGGAACCAAAGATGCTGCCTTTGAGGTTGCCGTCCACCAGGGTATGGACAAGATCCTCAGGCAAGTCGTGGACAGCGTGCCGGGACGTGGCGCGCCCTGCGTTGTTGATCCAGAAGTTCACGTGACCAAAGGTGGCGACGGCGTGGTCCCAGAGGGCCTGGACGTTGTCCTTGACGGTGACATCGCAGGTTTTGCCCGTGACTCGGGCGGCGCTCACCGTGGTGAGTTCCGCGACGGCCTTGTCCACGTCGGCCTGGCGCCGGCTGGAGACCACCACGTTGTGACCCCGCTTCAGAAACTCGACGGCCAGGCCACGGCCGATGCCCCGGGTGCTGCCAGTAATGACGACGTTAGACATGGTTAGCCCTGCGCTTCACGATGGATACCGTCCAGGTAATCGGCGGTGATGCGTTCCCATTCCAGTTTCATCCAGGGACTGAAGTGGTCCGGGTTGGACGCGATGGCCGTCGTCAGGTCATTGGGCTGCAGCCAGCGGTGGTCCGCGATCTCGGCCGGGTCGGCCTTGACGCTGCCAGCCGGGTACCCGGCGTAGACGTAGCACAGCTCGTGTTCCGCACCCACGTCACCGAACCGGGCCTGGTAAGTGAATTTGTAGAGAAACCTGAGTCGGCACTCCACGTGGAGTTCCTCCCGCACCCGGCGACGGGCTGCGACGTCTACGTTCTCGCCCGGTCGCGGGTGACTGCAGCAGGCATTGGACCAGTGGCCAGGCCACAGCATTTTCCCTGCGGCCCTTTTCTGGATGAGGACAGCGCCCGCGTCATCAAAGAGAAACACCGAAAAGGCCCTGTGCAGTACGCCCGCGCCAAGATGGCCGGCGGTTTTCGGTACAGTGCCAATCTCCCGGTCGGCCTCGTCGACGAGGATCAGGAGGTCTTCGCTGCCGGCTGCGGCGGGAAGCGCATTGTTCATGGCACGTTGCCCGCCGCAATGACCAGCGTACGGAAGCCCTGCCGTTCAATGGCCTGCTGTACGTCGGCGGTAACCGTCGCGCTACTGCACAAGGCAAGCATTGCACCGCCGCCACCACCGCCCGTGAGCTTGGCACCCGCGGCCCCTGCATCCCGGGCCAAGTTAATCAGGCGCTCGAGCTCCGGCGTTGAGACCTGCAGCGCATTGAGCAGGCCCTGGTTGATGTTCATGAGGTCGCCGAGCGTCATCACGTCGTTGTCCTGGATGGCAGATACGGCTTGCAGTACCAATCCATCGATGTCATCAAAGATTTTCTCGTAGAGGCGCGGGTTGCGCTGGCGGGCCTCTGCGACGTTGGCGACGGTCCGGGCCGTGAGCCCCTCGTTCTTCGTCATGCCGACCACGATCGACAGGGGCACAGGCACATTCAGCAGCTCCACCAGGGGCGGAGTGCCCCGGCGGTAGACCAGGGGCTTGCCGTAGGTGGCCAGCGTGTTGTCGATGCCGCTCGGCTGACCGTGGGCGTTTTCTTCAGACAGGTAGGCGAGGGCATTGACCTCCGCATCCGACAGTCCCAGCCGGAAGTGCAGGTCGAGCGCGCGGACGATGGCCACGGCCAGTGCGGCGGAACCGCCCAGGCCCATGCTCCGGGGCACGTCGGGGAAAACCTCGATCCGCATGGTGCGACTGGCGAGACCCAGCCTGTCGAGGATGATGCCCGCTGCCTGCTCGAAAGACCGGCGTTGTTCCGGTGGCTTCGCCAGCTGGTACTCCACGCCCCAGCGGGGAATCAGCAGCTCTACGCCCCGGTCTCCGTCTTCGACCACCGCCCGGACGGTCAGCGGGACCGGAAAACCGATGGCATGCCGGCCGTGCACGACTGCGTGTTCGCCCAGCAGGATGATCTTGCCGAAGCCCACGCCGACGCCAGCCTCCGGCAGCCGGTGGAGGCCAGGGGGCTGGTCGGCCGGTGCCGATTCCCGGACATCGGCCAGAATCTGCTGGGCCTTCCACACCTTGATTTCGCCGCTCTGGAGCACGCGCTCCAGCACTTCGTTGAAGTGCTCGGCGGGAGCACCCGCAGCCTTGACCACGCTGCGCGCGTGCAGCGTCATGTGGCCGGCCTGGATCCCGTCGGTGGCGAGCGCCCGGAGCGCAGCGAAGTTCTGCGCCAGACCGACGGCCGCCATGACCTCGGCAAGCTCCGTGGCAGTCTTCACGCCAAGCAGGCGCAGGTTCATGGCGACGCCGGGGTTCGACTCCAGCGGGCCACCGACGATCCCCACCTTCATGGGCATTTCAATGCTGCCCCGGAGGTTGCCGGCGTCGTCTTTCCACCATTCCGTGAGCGAGCCGTAGCGGCCGTGGCGGGCCGCGTAGGCATGGGCGCCCGCCTCAATGGCCCGCCAGTCGTTGCCGGTCGCCAGCGCCACGGCATCCACGCCGTTCATGATGCCCTTGTTGTGGGTGGCGGCCCGGTAGGGATCGGCGTGCGCGAAATCAGCGGCAATGATCACGCCATCCCGCACCCGCTCACCGGCATAACCCCGGCCAGCCAGGTGAGCGACGGGCAGAGTGACTTCCGCCCGCGCCAGGGCGCGGTCTGCCAGGTTTGACAGGATGCGCAGGAAGACCTTGCCCTCGGTGAGTTGCTCGACCAGGGAAGCCACCCCCTCGCACATGCCATTGACAAGATTTGCGCCCATGGCATCCCGCGTGTCGACGAGCAGATGGACCACCAGCATTTCGCCGGGCAGGGAACGCAGCGGGTAGGAGTGGACTTCGACATCCACGGCGCCACCACCTCGCGCCACCATGCGGGGGTGAAAGCTGTTCGCGAGGTCGAGAATGTCCTGCTTGTGCTCCAGCACTGCCGCCCGGGCCCTGGGCAAGTCCGGCAGTTCCAGCACCTGGATCTGGCCGATGAGCACGGGTGCGGTCGAGCTTGAGGTAAAGCCGCCGGAGGCCCGGGCCAGCTTCGCGGTGGCGCTGATGGCGGCCACAATGGACGGCTCCTCCACCGCCATCGGCACGACGTACTCCCGGCCATTGATCAGGAAGTTGAGGCCCAGCCCCACGGGGATGCCGAGGACCCCGATGACGTTCTCGATCATCTTGTCCGCGGCCTGCAGATCCAGCGTGGCTCGGCCGGCAGAGAGCAGGTCGAAGTCGGTGTCGCTCAGCAGGCCCCGGTCCCGGACGGCACGCACCCGCTCGGCGACGGACATCTTGTAGAAGTGTGGAATGCGGGATCGGGTCACGGGTTGCCCCAGCTATAACGCGGCGAGACCGTAGCAGGAATGGGCACTGGCTGCCACGTTTCCAGGGCCGCGGAATGTGCCATCCTAGGGCCATGGAAAAGCCCTGGCTAGGCGAGTACCCACCGGGTGTGCCCGCCACCCTTGATCTTGATCCCACCGAGTCGGTCGTGGACGTGGCCGACCGGGCTCTGGCGCGTTTTGCCAGCCGGCCAGCCTTCAGTAATTTTGGCCACACTATCAGCTACCGGGAGTTCGACGTCCTCCACCGGCGCTTTGCCACCTGGCTGCAGAGCCTGCCCGGGATCGGCCCCGGGGACCGGGTCGCCATTATGCTGCCCAATCTGCTGCAGTACCCCGTGGCCCTGTTCGGTACCTGGCGGGCCGGGATGGTGGTGGTCAACATCAACCCGCTCTATACACCCCCGGAGCTCGAACACCAGCTGACAGACAGTGGGGCCAAGGTGCTCATTGTTCTGGCCCAGCGGGCCGGTGTGTTTGCGGAGATCCAGGCCCGGGTCGGGGTGCGGCACGTCCTGGTGACTCAGGTGGGTGACCTGCTGGGGTTCCCCCGCGGCCCGCTGATGAACTTTGCCCTGCGCTATATCAAGCGCAACCCGACTCCTCCTGTCGACGGCTCGGTGGGCTGGTCTGCCGTGCAGGCCTGCAGTCCGGACAACTTCCGGCAGCCGTCGCCCCCGACCGGCGCGGACCTGGCCTGCCTCCAGTACACCGGTGGGACCACCGGCCGTTCCCGCGGGGCGATGCTCACCCATGCCAATCTCGTGGCCAATATCCGCCAGATCAACACCTGGTTCGCTGCCCGGTGCATCCCTGGCCAGGAGATCATGGTCACGCCGCTGCCGCTGTACCACGTGTACGCCCTGATGTGTAACTGCCTGTGCTACGTGGACACGGGCGGCCACAACATCCTGATCACGGATCCCCGGGACCTCAAGGGCCTTATTGCCGAGCTGCGGCGCTGGAAGTTCACCGCCATCACCGGCGTCAATACCCTGTATCAGGCACTGGTGCAGCACCCGGACATCACCACCGTCGATTTCTCTTCACTGAAGCTGACGTCTGCAGGCGGTATGGCTGTCCTGCCCGCCACCGCGAAGCGCTGGATGGAGATCACCGGCATCATGATTCACGAGGGTTACGGCTTGTCCGAGACCTC
>CAMBYH010000100.1 GCA_945872065.1 Arsukibacterium tuosuense | reverse complement strand
TATATCTGGGAAGCCAACGGCCGCAAGATTCTCGACGGGATGTCGGGGCTCTGGTGCGTCACCCTGGGTTACAGCCGCACTGAACTGGCCGACGCCGGGGCCCGTCAGCTGCGGGAGCTGCCCTACTACAACAGCTTCTTCCAGTGCACCACGCCACCCGCCATCGAGCTGGCCCGGGAACTGTGCGAACTGGCGCCGCCTGGCTTCAATCGGGTCTTCTTTACGGCTTCGGGTTCCGAGGCCAACGACACCAACATCCGGCTGGTCCGCTATTACTGGACCCTGCTTGGCAAGCCTGACAAGCAGATCATCATCGCCCGTCGCAATGGCTATCACGGCAGCACGGTCGGCGCCGCCAGTCTGTCCGGGATGCCCTGGATGCATGCGCAGGCGGGCCTGCCGATACCCAACATCCTGCACATCGAGCAGCCTTACTGGTATGGGCTCGGCGGCGACCTGGACCCGGCCGAGTTCGGCCGCCGGATTGCCCGGCAGCTCGCGACCACGATTGAGGAAGTGGGTGTCGACAAGGTGGCTGCATTCATCGCGGAGCCCGTCCAGGGCGCCGGCGGCGCTGTCGTGCCACCCGCGACCTACTGGCCCGAGATCCAGAAAATCTGTGACGAGTACGGCATCCTGCTGATCGCCGACGAGGTCATCACCGGCATGGGCCGCCTCGGCCACTGGTTTGGCTCGGAGCACTACGGAATCCGGCCGGATCTCATGACCTTTGCCAAGGGCGTGACCTCGGGCTATCAGCCCCTGGGCGGCGTCATGGTGGGAGATCGGGTGGGCAACGTACTTGTGGACAAGGGTGGCGAGTTCTACCACGGCTTTACCTACTCGGGTCATCCGGTGGCCTGCGCCGTCGCCCGGGCCACGCTGCAGGTCCTGCGCCAGGAGAAACTCGTGGAACGGGTCCGCGATGCGGTGATCCCCGCCTTCAGCAGCCGCTGGCAGAAGCTCGCGGACCATCCCCTCGTGGGCGAGGCGCGCTCTGCCGGGCTCATTGGTGGCCTGGAGCTCGTGTCCAGCAAGACCAGCCGGCAACGCTTCGCCACGGAGTTGAAGGCCGGGGAGCGCTGCCGGGATTTCAGCATCGAGGAGGGCCTGGTCATGCGGGCGGTCGGTGACACCATGATCGTCGCGCCGCCGTTCATCACTACCGACGCGCAGCTGGATGAGCTGGTCGACAAGGCCTGGAAAGCTCTCGATCGGACCCAGCAGGCCCTGGGCCAGCCGCGCGCCTGAGACGGCCAGATACATTCCAGAGCAACCAGGAGCGTCCCTATCGACGGTTACCCGCCCTCCTGGTATCTCGCCACCGCGCAGGGACTGACGGCGCACGCCGCCCTCGAGGGCGCAACTGAGGCTGACGTCTGCGTCATCGGCGCCGGCTATACGGGCCTCTCCACCGCCCTGCACCTGGCCGAACGCGGCTACTCGGTCGTCCTGCTTGAAGCCCGGCGGGTAGGCTGGGGCGCGTCCGGCCGTAATGGCGGGCAGCTGGGCACAGGACAGCGCCGGGACGAGGCCGAACTGGAGGCGCGCTTTGGCCGGGATACTGCCCTTAAGCTCTTCCAGCTGGCGATCGCAGCCCGGGATCTGGTCAGGGAACGCATTGCGACCCATGCCATCGACTGTGAGCTGACCCCGGGCCAACTGGTGTGTGCGGCGAAGCCAGCCCATCTGTCCAGCCTGGCGCAGCGGGCGGAGAACCTCGCCCGGGACTACGGCTATCCGCACCAGCGCGTGCTGAGCCAGCAGGAGATGCGGGAGTTGGTGGACAGCCCGCTCTACCACGGGGGCGTCCTCGATTCCGGCGCGGCCCATGTGCACCCCCTCAACTATGCGCTCGGTCTGGCCCGGGCCTGTGTGGCCGCCGGAGTGAGAATCCACGAGCATTCGCCCGTGATCAGCTATGCGGGCACAACACCGGTCGTCGTGCGCACGGCCCGGGGGGCGGTTCGCGCCCGCTACCTGGTCCTCGGGTGCAACGGCTACCTGGGTGGCCTTGAACCCCGCATTGCCGACCGCATCATGCCCATCAACAATTACCTGCTGGCAACGGCACCTCTGGGGCCCCTGGCAGCCCGCCTGATCGCTGACCCTGCCTGCGTCCACGACACCCTGTTCGTCGTGAACTATTTCCGCCTGTCCCGGGATGGCCGCCTGATTTTTGGCGGCGGGGAGACCTACACGAAGCGCTTTCCGGCGGACCTGAAGGCCTTCGTCCGGCGGCACATGCTGCGGGTGTTTCCGCAGCTGGCCGCCGTCCCGGTCGAGTACGCCTGGGGGGGGACCCTGGCCATCACGCTGAACCGCTTGCCGCACTTTGGCCGCCTGGCGCCCAACGTGTACTTTGCCCAGGGCTACTCGGGCCATGGGGTTGCCAATGCCACGCTGGCGGGCCAGCTCATGGCGGAGGCCATCGCCGGCACGGCGGAACGCTTTGATGTCTTTGCCCGCCTGCCCCCGCCGCCCTACCCCGGTGGCACCCTGCTCCGCTGGCCGGGCCTGGTGCTCGGGATGCTCTGGTTCGCCCTGCGAGACCGCCTGTAGGCGCTGCATCCGGCGGGTTGGCGTTTATACTGGACCTGGACTTGACCTATACCGTCAGGATTTCTACTCAGGGGATTTCACTATGCATCGCGCCATTGATTCCAAACTGGCCGGACTCGGGATAGCAGCGCTCGCGCTGGCCTCCGGCGCCGCCCAGGCCGAAGTGACGGCCACCTTCACTGCCGCCTCAAACTATGACTTCCGCGGAATCACCCAGACCGCCCTCGACCCGGCCCTGCAAGCCAGCATTGACTGGGTCGGGGAAAACGGCGTGTATGCCAGCCTCTGGGGCAGCAACATCGACTTTGGTACGTACGAAATCACCGACCCTTACGTTCCGCCGCCCGGGGAACCAGTCCCCGACCCCGTGGCCAACGTCGATCTCAATATCGAGATCGACGCCATCCTCGGTTATGCCGGCTCCTTCACGGAAGACTTTGGTTACGACGTCGGTATCACGTACTACAAGTACCTGGGCAACGACGACGAGGGGGTCAACAACTTCGATTATGCCGAGGTCTTTGGTGGGCTCAACGGCAAGCTCCTGTCCGCGGACGTGTCCGCCAAGGTCTGGTACGCCTGGGACTACAGCAATTCAGGTGAAAGCGCCTGGTATGGCGAACTAAACGGAGACATTCCTCTGCCCTGGTGGGATCTGGGTGTGACTGCCCACGCTGGCTATAGCGACGGCAACTACTGGACCAGCGACGACACTGGTCTCGATTCGTACCTGGACTGGTCGCTGGGCCTGATCCGATCCTTCGGGCGCTTCGACTTTGCCGTCAAGTACATTGATGGCAGCGATTTGAAGGAAGCGGATTGCTCACTGGCATCCGTCGAGTGCGGGGGTGAGCCCGCGTTCTCGTCCCAGAGCACGGTCTACTTCAGCGTTGCCACCACGTTCCCCTGGGGCAAAGAAGAATAATCAGCGAAAGTCTCGCAGTTCCCCCGCGTAGTCCCTGAGGACTACGCGGGGCTTAAGCCTTCTCTGCCTTGGCCAGCTGCATTTCCAGCGCCAGGCGCCGCTCCTGGCGCCGCATGTAGAAGGCTGACAACACCACCCCAATGCCCACAATCGTCACCATGATGGTGGCCAGCGCGTTGATGTCCGGGCTCACGCCGAGCCGCACCTTGGAGAACACCACCATGGGCAGGGTGGTGGAGCCGGGTCCCGCCACGAACTGGGAGATCACGAGATCGTCCCAGGAGAGGGTAAAAGCCAGCAGCCAGCCGGACAGGATGGCCGGCAGGATCAGTGGCAGCGTGATCCTGAAGAACACCTTCGCGGGGCGCGCCCCCAGGTCCAGCGCCGCCTCTTCGAGGGAGTCGTCAAACGTGGCCAGGCGGGACTGCACGACCACCGTCACATAGGCCATCGAAAAGGTGATGTGGGCGATCGCGATCGTGGCGAAGCCCCGGCCCTGGGGCCAGCCGATCAGCTGCTCCAGGGACACGAACAGCAGCAGTAAGGACAGGCCCGTGATCACCTCGGGCATGACCAGCGGCGCGGTCGTCATGGCCGACAGCAGGGTTCGGCCCTTGAAGGGCCCGAAGCGGGCCAGCACCAGGCCCGCCAGCGTCCCGAGAATCACGGCGCCCGTAGCAGTCACTGCCGCCACCTGGATGGACAGCCAGGCGGCACTCAGGATCTGCTCGTTACTGAACAGCACCCGGTACCACTTGAGAGTGGGGGAGTCGGCCGTGTCCCAGACGGTGACCAGCCGGGAATTGTTGAAGGAGTACACAACCATGGACAGGATCGGGATGTAGAGAAAGGCGAAACCGACCAGCAATGCCAGGTTGCGGAACCAGGTTTTTGACTTCATTTTCTGGCCCCTGCCAGTTCCTGGTTCTGATAGCGCTGGAACAGCACGATGGGCACTACCAGCAGCAAGAGCATGGCAATGGACACGGCGCTGGCCACGGGCCAGTCCCGGTTGGCAAAGAACTCGTCGGACAGCACCCGGCCGATCATGAGCTGATCAGAACTGCCAAGCAGGGAGGGAATCACGTACTCCCCCACTGCCGGAATGAAGACCAGGAGTGACCCCGCGATGATGCCGGGCATCGAGAGGGGGAGGGTGATACGGAGGAAGGACTTGACTGGTCCGGCACCCAGATCCGCCGAGGCCTCCAGCAGCGTCAGGTCGTGCTTCTCGAGGTTGGAATACAGCGGCAGGATCATGAAGGGCAGGTAGGAATAAACGATGCCGATATACACCGCGAAATCGGTGTACATCATCGTGAAGGGCCCAAGGCCAAACATGCCCAGGAACTGATTGATCAGGCCGTCCGTCTTGAGCAGGCCTACCCAGGCATAAACGCGGAGCAGGAAGGACGTCCAGAAGGGCAGGATGATCAGCATCAGCCAGATGTTGCGCATCGTCGGCGTGGACCGGGCGATCGCGTAGGACATCGGGTAGCCAATCAGCAGGCAGAACACGGTGGAGACGGCGGCAACCTTGACGGAGTAGAGGTAGGAATTCACGTACAGCGTGTCGGACAGCAGGAACAGGTAGTTCCCGAGGTTGACGTTCAGCGCATAGGCCGCGTCGCTGACCTTCTCGATCAGCGGCGCAAAGGGTGGCATCGCCAGCCGCACCTCGGAGAAGGACAGCTTCAGGACAATGATGAACGGGACGGCGAAGAACAGGATCAGCCAGAGATACGGGATGCCAATGACCAGGCGCTGACCGGCCCAGTTCTTGCGCACGTACTGGGACCAGCGGGGTGGGCCGAAGCGGTAGAGCAGCGAGAATATGAGCCCCAGCCGGCCCGCACCCCAGGCGTCGATAGGCGGCTGCTGGGTCTGTCTGATCTGAGAGCGGGCCATGCGTTGCTGTTGGCCAACCGCCGCCTACTGGGGCAGGACCACCGGGCTGGAGGCATCCCAGGACAGCCACACCGTCTCGTCCCAGGAAATGCGCTGGCTCAGCTGCCGGACCGAATTTGGCAGTGTCACCCGGACCATCTTCCCGCTGTCGATCTTCACCAGGTAGATGGACATGTCGCCCATGTAGGCGATATCCCGAACGACGCCCCTGGCCCGGTTCTCCGTGCTCTCGGGTTCCTCCCGGGCAATCTCGATCTTCTCGGGCCGGATGGCTGCCCAGACCGACGCTCCCGGTGGTGCGCTGATGCCATGATCCACATAAATCGTTGCCTGCAGCTCCGGTGACTGGATGCGGATGAAGTTGGGCTCATCCTCTATCAGTCGGCCTTCAAACATGTTCACCGACCCGATGAAGTCGGCCACGAACTTGGACGACGGGTACTCGTAGATCTCGGTGGGCGTGCCGACCTGCACGATCTCGCCCCGGTCCATGACGCCAATCCGGGAAGCCAGGGTCATCGCTTCTTCCTGGTCGTGGGTCACCACGATGAATGTCACCCCGAGTTTCTCCTGCAGATTGATCAGTTCGAACTGGGTGGCTTCCCGCAGTTTCTTGTCGAGGGCCCCCAGGGGTTCGTCCAGCAAGAGCAGCTTGGGGCGCTTGACCAGGGCCCTGGCGAGGGCCACCCGCTGCCGCTGGCCGCCGGACAGCTGATGGGGCTTGCGCCGGGCCAGTTCCCCGAGCTTCACCGTGTCCAGCATCTCGGCAACCCGCTGCTCGATTTCCTTGCGGGGCAGTTTCTCCTGTTCCAGCCCAAAGGCGACATTCTTCTCCACGCTCATGTGGGGAAAGAGCGCGTAGGACTGGAACATCATGTTGACGGGGCGTTCGTAGGGCAGGGTGTCTGCCATGTCCTGCCCGTCGATGAAGATGCGCCCGGAGGTCGGCGCCTCGAACCCGGCCAGCATCCGCAGCAGGGTGGTCTTGCCGCAGCCCGAGCCGCCGAGCAGACAGAAGATCTCGCCCTTGAAGACCGACAGGGAAACGTTATCCACCGCAACGAAGTCGCCGAAGCGCTTCGTCACGTTCTCAATGCGGACGTACTCGTTGGTCTTGTCGACGGGCCGCGGATGACCGTTTTCAGTGTGCTTCCCGGTCATGGGCGGTCCCGCCTATTGACCCGTCTTGAAGCGCGTCCAGCTGCGGGTGAGTAGCCTCGTGAACTG
>CAMBYH010000099.1 GCA_945872065.1 Arsukibacterium tuosuense | reverse complement strand
ATTTGGCGGCCAAATTGCCAGATTGCAAACCCGGTACCTCCTGACGGCATGGCGCTTTCTTCAGCCGACAGCGAAGGCCGGGCCTACCGCAACGCGAGCCCCGGGCTCCGCTTCTTCCTGACCGCTGGCCTGGCCCTGGCCCTGATGTTTCTCGACCATCGGGGCATCTACCTGGCCCAGGTGCGGGCCTACCTCGGGGCGGCCATATATCCCCTCCAGATCGCGATCAACTCACCGTCTGCCGGACTGGGCTGGGTGCGGGAAAATCTTGTGCTCCGGGAAACTCTGCAAGGGGAAAACGCAGCGCTGCGCAGCCAGGCGCTGACCAACCGTGCCGAACTCCAGCGCCTGGCCGCACTGCAGGCGGAGAATGCGCGCTTGCGGGGCCTGCTCGACTCCAAGGCCCGGGTTCCCAATCGGGTTGTGGTCGCCGAGATTCTGGCCGTGGACATGGACCCGCTACGCCACCGGGTCGTCCTCAACAAAGGCGGTCGCGAGGGCGCCAGCGAGGGGCAGGCGCTCATCGACGCCCTGGGTGTCGTCGGCCAGATCACCCGGGATCAGGGCGACAGTGCCGAAGCGATTCTGATCACAGACCCGGATCACGCCGTGCCCGTCGAGATCGTCCGCAACGGCCTGCGCACCATCGCCGTGGGGACCGGCGATCTGGAGCGCTTGTCGCTGCCCTTCCTGACGCGCAACGCGGATATCAAGGCCGGCGATCTGCTGATTACCTCCGGGCTCGGCGGCACCTTCCCGCCGGGCTATCCGGTGGGCACCGTGACCGGAGTCGATGGCTCCTCGGGTGACGCTTTTCTGGAGATCGCAGCGCAGCCGGCAGCCAACCTCGACCGGCTCCACGAAGTGCTCTTGGTATTCCTGCAGCAAGGCAGCCCAGCAAAGCCGGGCGTGACCCCAGCCCCGGTGGTTACCCCTGTGCAGCCCAGCGCCCCAGCAACGCCCGCTCCGGCACCGGCACCTGGTGGGGAACCTGCCCCGGTCGTGGCGAGTCCACCAGTGGAGGCCGCCGCCCCCGCTCCACGCATCGAGACGCCAACCGTGGCGAACCCGACGCCGAACGCCGACACTGCCGCCGAGGCCATTGTTGAGCCCGCGCCCGCGCCCGCACCCGTAACCGTAACCGTCCCGGAGCCCCAGGAAGCGCAGGAATGAGAGCCCCACGCTGGCCAGTCTGGTTGCTGTTGCTCCTCGCGCTGGCGGCGGAGTTGCTGCCGCTGCCCGCCGCGATGCAGCCGCTGCGCCCGGCGTGGACGACCATGGTGGTCATCTACTGGGCGCTGATGTGGCCGGGTCGCTTTGGCGTGTTCAGCGCGTTTCTGGTGGGACTGTGCGTTGATGTGGCGCACGGCGCCCTGCTCGGCCAGCATGCGCTGTCCCTGTCACTGCTGGCCTATCTGGTGGTGAGGCTGCACCTGCAGCTGCGGGTCTTTCCCCTCTGGCAACTCACGCTGTCGGTCTTCGCACTGATGTTCATTGAGGCGTTCGTGCTGCTCTGGATCGACGGCGCAACGGGCCGGGCCGAGTTCGGGCCGGGTCGCTGGGGACCCGTGGTCGCCGCTGCCCTGCTCTGGCCCGCCCTCATGGCCGCCATGGATCGCGTGCGGGAGCGGCTGGAGCGCCGGGACTCCAGCTTCGCCTGAAGCCCTTACCCATGGCCCGGACATTACGCATCAAGGACCACTGGCGGGAGCAGCAGCTCTTCACGGGCCGGCTGCTGGTGGCCATCCTGTTCGTGCTGGGTCTGACCGGCCTGGTGGTGGTCCGACTGGTGCAGCTGCAAGTGGGCAAGTACGAGTACTACTCGGTGCAGTCCAGCGGCAATCGCATCCGCGTCGAGCCGGTTCCGCCCATCCGGGGCCTCATCCTCGATCGCAACGGCAAGGTGCTGGCCGAGAACACGCCGAGCTACCAGCTGGAAATGACCCCGGAACAGGTCCCCGACATGGCGGACACGCTGACCCGGCTGGTGGCGAGCGGCATCCTGCCCGAAGACGATCTGCCGGAACTGAAGGAAACGGTGGCCAGCCGCCGGGCTTTCGACACCGTCGTGGTGGCCGAGAGACTCACCGACGAAGAACTCGCCGCCTTCGCGGTCCGTCGGCCGCAGTTTCCGGGACTCGAAATCCGGGCGCGGCTCGGCCGCAGCTATCCCTACGGGACTGCAGCGGCCCACCTGCTGGGCTACGTCGGTGGCATCAGCGCTGAGGACAAGAAGACGCTGGACCCGATCGAGTACGCCGGCACCACTCACGTGGGCAAGATCTCGGTGGAACGCAGCTTCGAGGCCCGGCTGCACGGCACCTCAGGGCACGAGGATGTCGTGGTCAACGTGCATGGCCGCAAGATGCAGGTGCTGAACCGCATCCAGTCACTGCCCGGCCAGGACGTCATCCTGACCATCGACATGGACGCGCAGCTGGCGGCCAATCAGGGCCTGGAGGGCAAGCGCGGTGCGGCCGTGGCTATCGATCCGCGCAATGGCGAAGTACTGGCCTTCGTCAGCACGCCGGCCTACGACCCGAACGCCATCAGCGCCGGCTTGAGCCGGCGCGCCTACCTGGCTCTCCAGGAAGACCTCGACCAGCCCATGTTCAATCGCGCCCTGCGGGGCCAGTACCCGCCGGGGTCCACGATCAAGCCCATGGTGGCCCTGGCTGCCCTGCACTACGGCGTAGCAACGTCCGAACGCCGGGTCGGCTGTCGCGGGGCCTTCAGCCTGCCGGGCAGCAGTCACCGGTTCCGGGACTGGAAACCAGAGGGCCATGGTTCGGTGGACCTGTACAACGCCATCGAGCAGTCCTGCGATGTCTACTTCTATACGGTGGCCCGGGAACTGGGCATTGACCGGATGGGGAGTTTCCTCGAGAGCTTTGGCCTGGGCAGTGTCACCGGCATCGATATTGGCGGGGAGAAGACCGGGCTGGTGCCCAGTGTCGCCTGGAAGAAGAAGGCGTTCCGCCGGCCCGGCGAACAGGTCTGGTTTCCCGGCGAAACGGTGATCGCGGGCATCGGCCAGGGGTACATGCTGGTCACCCCGCTGCAGCTGGCCCACGCCACTGCCACGATCGCGGCCAAGGGCCAGCGCTTTCAGCCGACCCTCTTCAGAGGCACGCGGAATGCGGCCACGGGAACCATCGAGTACGAGGCGCCCCGGCCACTGCCCCCGGTGCCGGACCAGGAACCGGCCCAGTGGGACGCGATCATCGAAGGCATGCACGGTGTGCTGCAGGGCCCACGGGGCACGGCCCGGGCCGTTGGCCTCAATGCCCCTTATCAGATGGCCGGCAAGAGCGGCACCGCCCAGGTCTTCACCATCGGCCAGAAGGAGAAGTACAACGCGAAGGACGTCGCCGAGCGGCGCCGCGACCACGCGCTCTTCATCGCCTTCGCGCCGCTGGAAGCGCCGCGCATCGCGGTGGCGGTAGTCATTGAAAACGGCGAGAGCGGCAGCAAGGTCGCAGCGCCCATTGCCCGGGCGGTAATGGACGCCTACCTCAAGAATCCGAGCTGAGAACTGCAATGAACACCCCCGCATTCGGCATCAGCCTCGAGCCCCGCAGTCGCGTCGAGCAGGGTCTGCTCGGCCGTGCCCTGCGCTTTCTCCACCTGGATGGCTGGTTGCTGGTGGGGATCGGCGGCGTGCTGTTGATCAGCCTGCTGGCGCTCTATAGCGCGGAAGGCCAGCTACTGACGGAGTTGCTCGACCAGGTCGCCCGGATGCTGGTGGCATTCGGCGCCCTGCTGTTCATGGCCCAGATCAGCCCCAGCTGGCTGCGGCGCGGATCACCCCTGATTTATGCGCTGGGCATCGTCCTGCTGGTCATGGTGATGGCCACCGGGGACATCGGTAAAGGCGCGCAGCGCTGGCTCGATCTGGGCATCCGGTTCCAGCCGTCCGAGATCATGAAGCTGGGCTTGCCCATGACCCTCTGCTGGCTGCTGCATGACCGGCCCCTGCCGCCATCTTTCGGGGTGCTACTGGTCGTTGTCGTGATTCTCGTGGTGCCGGTCGGCCTGATCGCCGAGCAGCCGGATCTCGGGACTGCCATCCTTATCGTGCTCTCGGGGGCGGTCGTGATCTTTCTGGCGGGCCTGAGCTGGAAGTACATCGCAGCGGTTGGCGCCCTGACTGGCGCCGCCATGCCCGCCCTCTGGCTGGTCATGCACGACTATCAGCGCAAGCGTGTCCTCACGTTGCTGGACCCGGAGAGCGATCCCCTGGGCGCGGGTTATCACATCATCCAGTCGAAGATTGCCATCGGGTCCGGGGGCATATTCGGCAAGGGCTGGCTGAACGGCACCCAGGGTCAGCTGGAATTCCTGCCAGAACGGCACACGGACTTCATCTTCGCCGTCATCGGCGAGGAATTCGGCCTGCTGGGCGCCCTGGCGCTGCTCCTGCTCTATCTGCTGATTGTCGGCCGGGGCCTGTACATCGCCGCGGGCGCACCGGACACTTTCTCCCGACTGCTGGCCGGCAGTCTGAGCGTCACCTTCTTCTTCTACGTCTTCGTGAACACCGCGATGGTGATGGGGATGATCCCGGTCGTCGGTGTTCCCCTGCCGCTGGTCAGTGCCGGTGGCACGTCAATGGTGACCCTGATGGCAGGATTCGGTATTCTCATGTCCATTCAGACCCACCGGAAGCTAGTCGCTCGATGACCCCGACCCGATTCGGCCGGAGGCGAGCAGTGGCCAATTTTGCCGCCACGTTTGCCCTCACAGTTTTCAGCCTGTTGCTGTCCTCACCCGCCAGCAGCCTCGACACGGCACGCCCCGAGATCGCGGCATTCTCGGCCGACCTCGTGCAGAAGGATGGCTTCGAGCAAGCCTACGTCACTGCAGTCTTCAACGGGATCGAGTCGAAGCAGAGCATTCTGGATGCCATGAGCAAGCCCGCGGAGAAGGTGAAGCCCTGGTCCGACTATCGCAACATCTTCATCACGCCCCGGCGGATCAGTGGCGGCGTGGACTTTTTCCGGGAGCATGAGGCACGACTCCGCAAGATCACCGCGCAGACAGGGGTGCCCGCTGAACTCATCGTCGCCATCCTGGGCGTGGAAACGTTCTACGGCACTCGCACGGGCAGTTTTCGCGCAGTGGATGCCCTGGCGACACTCGGCTTCGACTACCCGCCCCGGAGCACCTTCTTTCGCAGTGAACTGCGGCAGTTGTTCCTGCTGGCCCGGGAGGAGCAGCTGGATATCGGCGGGCTGGTCGGTTCCTACGCCGGCGCTCTCGGGCCACCCCAGTTCATCCCCAGCAGCTACCGCAACTTTGCGGTGGACGGCAACGGCGACGGCCGCCGGGACCTGCTGCGGAACTGGGACGACATCATGGCGAGCATTGCCAACTACTTTGTCGAACATAACTGGCAGCCCGGCCAGCCCATCGCCACCCGGGCAGAGATTGCCCGGGACGCCGCGCGGCCCACCGGGCCGACGGAGCTGGTGATGAAGGACACCGTGGGTTCCCTGGCGCGCCAGGGCGTGCAGTTCACGACGGACCTGCCCGTCACGGCCCCCGCGCTGCTCGTCTCCCTCCAGGGTGAGGAGGGCGATGAGTACTGGGTGGGCTTCCAGAACTACTTCGCGATCACCCGCTATAACCGCAGCACCATGTATGCCCTCGCAGTTTTCCAGCTGAGCGAGGCCATTGGCGCGGGCACCCGCACCCCTCCGGTGAACCCGGTCGAGCAGAAGGCGACCTCCCTTGTTCCCTAAGCGGGTGGCCTTGATAGCAGCGACAGTGCTGCTCGTCGGTTGTGTACCGGCACGCTGGCCCGATCAGGCGGATGTCCCGCGGACCACCGTCCCGCCAGCAGCCTCCACGCCACGCAAGGCGCCGCCCCCGCCCAAACCGCCGGGCAAAACTGCGCCAGCAACGCCCGCCACCGCCCCAACGCCTGCCCCGACGCTCCCCAGCGGCCCCGGTAATCCGGCGTTCTATGAAGTGTTCGGTGAACGTTACTTCGTCATGCCGGGGAGCGAGGAGTACCGCGAGCAGGGCATCGCGTCCTGGTACGGAGAGCCCTTCCATGGCAGGCGTACCTCTAGCGGTGCCGTCTACGACATGCACGAGCTGACGGCTGCCCACAAGACGCTGCCCCTGCCCTCCTTCGTCAGGGTCACGAACCTGGAAAACGGCCGGAGCGTGGTGGTCAAGGTCAACGACCGGGGGCCTTTCGCCAAGGGCCGAATCATTGACCTGTCCTACGCAGCGGCCCAGGAGCTGGGCATCATCAAGTCAGGCACTGGCCGGGTCGAGGTGGAAGCCCTGGTTGCAGAGAGCGAGCAAAACGCCAGCTCTGCCGTGGCCCCCTCGTCCCAACGCATTTTCCTGCAGGTGGGGGCCTTTGGCGACGAGGCCAACGCGTCGCGACTCAAGGGCAGTCTCGAGTCCAGTGGTGTGCAGAACGTCGTCATCCGTTACGATGACGCGGTTAGTCCGGCCTTGTACCGCGTGCGCGTTGGTCCACTCTCGGGCTCAGCTGAGTACGACGCCCTGGCTGCGCGGATGGCGTCCCTCCAGATCGCTAACCCACAGCTCGTAATGGAGTCCCAGCCCCCCGGGGGGCTGCCATCGACCCCGTAGAAGCGCCTGCAGGAGGAATTGGGGACATGCCTCATTTCAGTATC
>CAMBYH010000098.1 GCA_945872065.1 Arsukibacterium tuosuense | reverse complement strand
ATACACCTGCGCGGCGGACTCCGCGGGGATGACCGGCGCGATCTTCGCGAAGCGGCCATTCTTGATGGCGATGTCGCCCTGCTCGACCATCGCGGCCCCGGGCCGCACCACCCGGACGTTCTTGATGAGGAGGTCGTACTGGGGCTTGGTGGCCGTCGAAGTCGCTTTTTTGGTCGCCATGTCGTCCTCTTTTCTGGCCGTAGAGATTCGAGACCGGCAAGGATACCCGGTGGTGCATCCCGCGGCCACCGGCTGGAAACCCCGCCCGCTGACGTGAGTACACGTCTTGTCGCGGGCGAGGCACCAGCCACTGGCCGCTCGGCGCTCAGCCGTAAGAGCGGCAGCATGGACGGGTGTCCCTTCCGGCGCTCACCGGGTACTCCCGGTAGCCGGAAGGGATCCCGGCCAGGATGCCGCGGGCTACAGGGTGCGGGGGACGGGATCGGGGACGGGATCGCGCCTAAAGGCGCTCCTACGGGGGTAGGCCGAGGGCGCCGGGGTTCAGAAGGCGGTCGGGGTCGAGCAGGCGCTTCAGGTTTTCGACGAGGGCCCTGGTCTCCGGCTTGCGACTCGCCAGATAGGGGTAGTC
The DNA here is from genome assembly GCA_945872065.1 of Arsukibacterium tuosuense. GTDB lineage: Bacteria > Pseudomonadota > Gammaproteobacteria > Steroidobacterales > SHZI01. The sequence continues at coordinate 6,224 of CAMBYH010000098.1, read as the reverse complement.
CTTGCCCACCTGCAGGTGACTCGCGCCGTTGCGGCTGCAGAGTTCCTGAATGCGGCCCTTCAGCTCCTTCACCAGCGCCCGGCCCTGGGGGTTGGCGGCATGCTCCGGCACGTTCGGCAGCAGGGCCGCCGGGTACACGCGCCGGTGATAGATGCTGCGCGCGTCCTCCCACAGGAAGGTGGGCTCGTAAATGAAGGCGTTCGTGCTGAAGAACATCAACATGCGGGTGAGCTGCACCCGGTGCTGGCGCATCCGGTCCCGGTACTCGGCCACCAGCGCCTCGAATTCCGCGTGGTGCTTGAGCACGGCGGAAAACGGCAGCACGCCGTGGGTGGGCTTCCAGAGCTCGCCGTTCGGTCCGAGGATCGGCGTGATCTCCATGAAGGGATTGGCATTGAAGTAAGCAGGGATCGAGTTAGCAACCTCGGCGCCGTACTTCGAGGCAATGGCCCGCACACTGGCCAGCTTGAGCTTCGCTTCGGCGGGGGTCAGTCCCTCGGTGCCGAAATGCGCGGAATACACCGCGTTCTTGAGGAAGTTGCGGCCGGCCACGCCCATGCGCATGACCTGGACAGCACCGTCCCAGGGATTCGGGGCAGACAGAAACACGGACCGGGCAGCGTCCAGCGGGCTGGCGGAGGCCATGGTGGTGAGCGCGGTTTTCTGCTGGCGGGGATCGAGGGCAAAATTCTGGGCCACGACCCCGAGCCGGGCGATTTCCATGAGGGCCTTGAGGCAGTTCTCGCCGGTGGGAAAACCAAAGGAGCCCGCCGCGAAGCCCACCGGCTTCTGCATCAGGCGCAGCGTCATGCGGGCCTTCACGCCGAGAGCGCCCGCATCGCCAACGAACAGCCCCGTGAGATCCGGGCCGTAGTAGCGGAAGAACGGCAGGCTGTTGCTGCCTCCGCCAGAACCCGTGGACAGCATTTCACCACTGGCCAGGATCACGTCCATACCCAGCAGCGATTCCGCCGACACACCGTAGAGGCCAGACCCGTAATTGACGGCGTAGTGGGACATGCCGCCACCCACCGTCGCGGCCAGGCCCGAGAACGGGCCCCACATCGGCGTCCGCAGGCCCTGGGCGCTGACCGCCGCGTACAGCTTCGCCCAGGTCACGCCGGGCTCGACGGTCACGTAGAGGTCTTCCGCATTGATGTCGATGCGGGTCAGGCGGGACATGTCGAGGGTCAGGGTGCCCGCCTTCACCGGCAGGTAGGCATCGGTGTAGGACGCGCCGCCGCCCCGAACGACGGTCGGCGCCTTGAACCGGGCACACAGGCGCATAACCTCCTGCAGCTCGCTCACGGTACCCGGCTGCACGACCGCGGTGGTCAGCACGTCGGCCTGGCGAAAGACATCCGTGGAATAGAAGGTGCGGGAGTCGTCGTCGGTGAGGACATGCCCTGCACCGACGATGGCCGTGAGGCCCTCAAGCAGGCCCGTTGCAGGCACGTTCTGGGGTGCGACGCTCATGGGCGCATTGTATTGCAGGCGCGCCCGTAGGAGCGCCTTCAGGCGCGATTCCACTCTGGAATCGCGCCTAAAGGCGCTCCTACGTTAGACTTCCGCAAATGCCCACACCCACCCATATCCTGGGCATCTCGGCCTACTACCACGACAGTGCCGCCGCCCTGCTCCGGGACGGTGAGGTCCTCGCTGCTGCCCAGCAGGAGCGCTTCACCCGGAAGAAGCACGACCCGGATTTCCCCAAAGAAGCCATCGAGTATTGCCTGGCGGAAGCCGGCATCGGGCTTAAGGACCTGCACAGCGTCGTCTTCTACGACAAGCCCCTGATCAAGTTCGAGCGCCTGCTGGAAACCTACCTGAGCTACGCACCCCACGGCTTCCGCTCCTTCGTGGCGGCGATGCCGGTCTGGCTCAAGGAAAAGCTCTACCTCAAGGCCACGCTCAAGAGGGAACTGGCCGCCCTTCCCGGTTTCAAGATGGCCGGCTGCAAGCCCGCTCAGCTGCCGCCGCTGCTCTTCGCCGGGCACCACCAGTCCCACGCCGCCTCCGCGTTCTACTTCAGTCCCTTCGACCGGGCCGCGGTGCTCTGCCTCGACGGCGTGGGCGAATGGGCCACAACCACGGCCTGGGTGGGCAATGGCCGGGAGCTCAAGCCCCTCTGGGAAATCGATTTCCCCCACTCCCTGGGCCTGCTCTACTCGGCCTTCACGTATTTCACCGGCTTTCGCGTCAATTCCGGCGAGTACAAGCTGATGGGCCTCGCGCCCTACGGTCGGCCCGTTTACGAAAACCTGATTCGCGAGAAGCTGATCGACCTGAAGGACGACGGCACCTTCCGGCTGGACATGCAGTACTTCAACTATTGCACCGGCCTCACGATGACCAACGACAAATTCGCCGCTCTCTTCGGCGGGCCGCCCCGGGCGGCGGAGAGCCCGGTGACCCAGCGGGAAATGGACCTCGCCGCGTCCATCCAGAAAGTGACGGAGGACGTGGTGCTGCGGCTAGCCCGGACGCTCCACAAAGAGACGGGCGAGGAGAACCTCTGCCTGGCGGGAGGTGTCGCGCTGAACTGCGTGGCCAACGGCCGGCTGGTCCGGGAGGGCCCGTTCAAGAACATCTGGGTGCAGCCCGCGGCCGGTGATGCGGGCGGCGCACTGGGTGCGGCCAGCATCGTGTGGCACGAATACCTGGGCAGGGAGCGGCCGGCGGCCACGGGCAGCGACCGCATGCGGGGCGGCTATCTGGGGCCACACTACGGCGCGGATGAAGTCCGGCGCCAGCTCGATGCGGCGGGCGCCGTGTATCAGGAACTGCCCGACGCCGAACTTCTGTCGCAACTCGCGACCATCCTGGCCGACGAGCAGGTGGTCGGCTGGGTCCAGGGCCGCATGGAATTCGGGCCCCGGGCCCTGGGTGGCCGCTCCATCATCGGCGACCCGCGCAGCGCGAAGATGCAGAGCATCATGAATCTCAAGATCAAGTACCGGGAGTCCTTCCGGCCCTTCGCCCCGGCGGTGCTGGCGGACCGGGTGGGGGACTACTTCGAGCACGAGGGTGAGAGCCCCTACATGCTGATCGTGGCGCCCGTGCGGGAAAACCTGCGCATCCCTCTGACCGCAGAACAGGAGCAACTCTTCGGGGTGGAGAAGCTCCAGCTCAAGCGCTCGACGCTGCCGGCCATCACCCACGTGGACTACTCCGCCCGGGTGCAGACCGTCCACGAGGAGACGAATCCCCGTTTTCACCGCCTCCTCACGGAGTTCAATGCCCAGACCGGCTGCCCGGTTCTGGTGAACACCTCCTTCAACGTCCGGGGCGAGCCCATCGTCTGCACGCCCGCCGATGCCTATCGCTGCTTCCTGCGCACCGAAATGGACTATCTCGTGGTCGAGAATTTCCTCATGGCCAAGGCCGACCAGCCGGAGCCGGCGGACAAGACCGACTGGCGCACCGAGTTCGCCCTGGACTGATGATGAGCACGCAACACACCATTCCCGAACTCGACCGCAAGGGCCTGCGGGACTTTGGCCTGGTCACCGGGGGCATCATCGCGGTGCTGTTCGGGCTCTTTTTTCCCTGGCTCATCGAGCGGCCAATCCCGCGCTGGCCCTTTGTAATCCTGCTGGTGCTGGGTGGCCTGGGGCTGGCCGCGCCCCTCGCCCTGAAGCCCGTCTATCACTGGTGGATGCGCTTTGGGCTGCTGATGAGCAAAATCACGACGCCCATCATCATGGGCCTCGTGTTCTACGGCGTGATCACGCCGATGGGCCTCATCATGCGCCTGCTGGGCAAGGACTCCCTGGCGCGGCGCCTCAAGCCCGAGGAGCAGAGCTACCGGATCAAGAGCGAGGCCACCCCACCCCAACGCCTGGAGAAGCCCTTCTGATGCTCGATCTCATTAAAGACCTGTGGGACTTCATGCGGGAGCGGAAGAAATTCTGGCTCGCGCCCATTATCATCGTGATGCTGCTGCTCGGCGCGCTGATCGTGCTGAGCCAGGGCTCGGCGGTGGCGCCGTTTATCTACACCCTGTTCTAGGCGGCTGTCGGCGCGGCTCGTAGGAGCGGCTCGTAGGAGCGCCTTTAGGCGCGATCGGTTAGGGAAGAAGGGATCGCGCGTGAACGCGCTCCTACAAGAGGAACATCCAATTGGCAAAAGTCGCACTCATTACCGGCGTCACCGGCCAGGACGGCGCCTACCTGGCGGAGTCGCTGCTCAAGAAGGGCTACGAGGTGCACGGCCTCAAGCGCCGCTCCTCGTCCTTCAACACTGACCGCATCGATCACCTCTATCAGGACCCCCACGTGGACCACCGGCAGTTCATCCTCCACTACGGGGATCTGACTGACGCCACCAATCTCATCCGGGTTGTGCAGGAAGTGCAGCCGGACGAGATCTACAATCTGGCCGCCCAGAGTCACGTGGGCGTGTCCTTCGAAACCCCGGAATACACCGCCAACGCGGATGGCATTGGCACCCTGCGCCTGCTGGAGGCCATCCGGCTGCTGGGCCTGAGCCAGCGGACGCGTTTCTACCAGGCCTCCACCTCGGAGCTCTACGGCCTCGTGCAGGAAACCCCCCAGCGGGAAACCACGCCGTTCTACCCCCGGTCACCCTACGGCGTGGCCAAGCTCTACGCCTACTGGATCACGGTGAATTACCGGGAGGCCTACGGGCTCTTTGCCTGCAATGGCATCCTCTTCAATCATGAATCGCCCATCCGGGGCGAAACCTTCGTCACGCGCAAGATCACCCGGGGTCTCGCCCGCATCCGGGTGGGGCTGCAGACCACGCTCCATCTCGGCAACCTGCACGCCCTGCGGGACTGGGGCCATGCCCGGGACTATGTGGAGGCCCAGTGGCTGATGCTGCAGCAGGAGAAACCGGAAGACTTCGTGATCGCCACCGGCAAGCAGCGCTCGGTGCGGGACTTCGTGACCCTCGCCGCCAGCGAACTCGGGATCACGCTGGCCTGGGAGGGCGACGGCGTCGACGAGGTGGCGCGCGTCAGCGCGACCACCGCCGGAGCCATCGGCCCGAAAGCAGGCGACATCATCGTGCGCATCGATCCCCGCTACTTCCGGCCCACGGAGGTGGAAACCCTGCTGGGCGACCCGACCAAGGCCCGGGACAAGCTGGGCTGGGTGGCCACCACGCCCCTGGAAGACCTGGTCCGGGAAATGGTGGCCTCGGACCTGAAGATTGCCGAGCGGGATGCCCTGGTGGCCCGGGAGGGCTACCGGGTCTTCAGCCACCATGAGTGAGGCTGCGGGACTGCGGGCCGCCCGCATCTATGTGGCGGGCCATCGCGGCATGGTGGGGTCCGCCATCGTTCGCCGGCTGGAGGCGGTCGGCTGCACCAATCTGATTCTGCCGGCCCGCGAGGCTCTGGACCTCACCGAGCACGATCAGGTGCGGGGCTTCTTCCAGAAGGAACGGCCCGAGTACGTCTTCCTGGCCGCGGCGCGGGTGGGCGGGATCTACGCCAACAGCCACTACCCCGCGGACTTCATCCACGCGAACCTCGCCATTGCCACCAACGTCATCCAGTGCGCCCACGCCGCCGGCACGTCGCGGCTGCTGTTCCTGGGCAGCTCCTGCATCTACCCCCGGCTTGCGCCCCAGCCCATGCCGGAAGAGTGCCTGCTGACCGGGCCGCTGGAGCCCACCAACGAGCCCTACGCCATTGCCAAGATCGCGGGCATCAAGCTCTGCGAGTCCTTCAATCGCCAGCACGGCACGGATTTCCGCAGCGTGATGCCCACCAACCTCTACGGTCCGGAGGACAACTTCGATCTCCAGACCAGCCACGTCCTGCCGGCCATGCTGCGCAAGTTTCATGAAGCCAAACAGGCGGGCGCAGGCAGCGTCGAGGTGTGGGGGACCGGCACGCCGCGCCGGGAGTTCCTCCACGTGAATGACCTCGCCGAGGCCTGTCTCTTCGTCATGACGCTGCCCCGGGAACGCTACGCGTCCGCCACGTTGCCCACCCGGTCCCACCTCAACGTGGGGACAGGCACCGACGTTTCGATCGGGGAACTGGCCGAGCTCGTGCGGGAAGTGGTCGGCTTCAAGGGTGAGATCCGGTTCAATGCGGACTACCCGGACGGCGCGCCGCGGAAGCTGCTGGATGTGGCACGGCTGACGGGGCTGGGCTGGTGCGCAAGCATGGCGCTGAAGCAGGGTGTCGCCTCGACCTACGCCTGGTACCTGCGGCATCGCGCGTGAACGCGCTCCTACAGGACCGTACC
>CAMBYH010000097.1 GCA_945872065.1 Arsukibacterium tuosuense | reverse complement strand
GATCCCAGGGTTCCCGGGATCGCGCCTAAAGGCGCTCCTACCCCACGCTCCGGGTCAGCTACACTCGGTGGGCATGAAATCCGCACCAGCTCCCGACCTGTGCCGCGCCGTCAACCACCTGGCTGCCCTCGTCGGTAACACGCCCCTCGTCGAGATTCACTACCGCTTCAATGGGCAGGCCCGCCGGCTCTACGCCAAGTACGAGTCGATGAACATGACGGACAGCGTCAAGGACCGGATGGCGCTGCACATCCTGCGCCGGGCGGCTGAGCGGGGCGAGCTGCGCCCGGGCGCGGTCATCGTCGAGGCGTCCAGCGGCAACACCGGAATTTCCTTCGCCGCGATTGGGCGGGCCCTGGGCCACCGCGTACGGATCTACATGCCGGACTGGATGAGTCAGGAGCGGAACCTGGTGATGCACGGCCTGGGCGCCGACGTGGTACCCGTGTCCAAAGCCCAGGGCGGTTTTCTGGGCGCGATCCAGATGACCCAGGAGTACGCCGCCGAGAACGCCCTGGCGTTTCTCCCCAGGCAGTTCGCCAACCCGGACAACAGCGAGGCCCATGAACTCACCACCGGGCCGGAGATCCAGTCCCAGCTGCTTCAGCTCGGTCGGCAGGCCGATGCCTTCGTTGCCGGCGTCGGCACCGGCGGCACTGTCATGGGCGTGGGCAGGGCCCTGCGGAGCTCGGGCCGCACCGTGCAGGTGCACCCGCTGGAACCCGCGAACTCGCCAACGCTCCGCACGGGCAAGAAGGTTGGCAGTCACCGCATCCAGGGCATCAGCGACGAGTTCATACCAGAAATCCTCAAGCTCGCTGAACTCGACGCCATCGTGGATGTCTGGGATGGCGATGCGATTCTCATGGCCCAGTCCCTGGGGCACCGGCTGGGACTGGCGGTGGGTATCTCCGCTGGCGCCAACGTCATCGGAGCCATGAAGCTGGTCGAGGAACTGGGTCCTGAGGCTACCGTCGTCACGGTGCTCTGCGACTCCAACCGGAAGTACCTGTCCACCGCCCTCCCCCAGGCGGAGCCGCCCCAGGATGACTACGTCACACCTCAGGTTCAGCTTCAGTCCTTCATCAGCGTGCGCTAGGGAGTATCCGCGTGGGTCCGATTCGTTTCATCTTTCCCGCCTTCGTCTTTGCCATGTGGGTGATTTGCGGCATCGGAATCGCCAACGGGCAATGGACCGGGATTCACTGGCTGCTGCTAGGCGTGGCGCACCTGGGCTGCGCCATCATCTTCGTGAACTTTGTTCAGGTGTTCTCCTACGGTTACGGCCTCAGCATGGTGCTGGCGAACGGGGCCGTGATGGCCTGGCAGCCCGCTCCTGCCGTACTGCTGATCGGCGGGCTGGGCGTGCTCTACGGCCTGCGGCTGACCTGGTTCGTCTACACGCGGGACCGGACCCAGGGTTACTCGGCGACTCGTACGAAGGGTGACCGGGCCAACGCGGGGGTGCCCTTGCCGCTACGCCTGTTCATGTGGGTGTCCTGCGGCTGGCTCATGGCCTTCCTGGCGATGCCGGCCTGGGTGGTCGGCAGCGTGCCGGGGATGACGCCGGGCGTCGTGGCCGGTGGTGCGCTGATGCTGACGGGCTTGCTCCTTGAAGCCCTGGCCGACGCGCAGAAACAGGCTGGGAAGGCCGCTAACCCGGGCAGTTTCGTTGCTACCGGCCTCTACGCCCGCCTGCGCCATCCCAACTACCTTGGGGAGATCATCTTTCAGGCTGGTCTAGTGGTTGCGGCAATCGCCGGCGGAATGGGTGGCTGGGCCATCGCCGCTGGCATTGCCGGACCGCTGTACATCGTCATCCTCATGTACTACGCCGCGAAGGATCAGGACCGCCAGCAAGGCGAGCGCTACGGCCACGACACTGCCTATCAGACGTGGCGCCAGAAGACCCATTCACTGCTGCCCGGGCTATAGACCAGTGATCGTCAACTGTGTCGCCTATCGTGCAGGCAAGAGCCTCGGCAACATTCCGGTTGACGACATCAGCGAGGTCCTGAAAGAACCGGAGACCTTCGTCTGGCTGGGGATTCACGAGCCTGATACCCAGCTGCTCCGCAAGACCCAGGAAGAGTTTTCCCTCCACGAACTGGCTATTGAGGACGCACAGCACGCCCACCAGCGCCCGAAGCTGGAGACCTACGCGGATTCACTGTTCATCGTGGTAGACACGGCCCAGCTGGTAAACGACGAAGTGCAATTCGGCGAAACGCACCTGTTCGTGGGCAAGAACTTCATCGTCACCATTCGTCACGGTTCGTCGGTGAGCTACGCCACCGTCCGCCAGAAGTGTGAGACCGCTCCGCAGCGCCTGGGTATGGGCCCCGGCTATGCGCTCTACTCAGTGATCGACTTCATCGTGGACAACTACCAGCCGGTTGCCGAGCGACTGCAGGCCCGGTTTCAGGAACTGGAGCAGGAGATTTTTGACAAATCCTTCGACAGGGAATCGATCAGCAAGCTGTACAAGCTGAAGGGCGAACTGATCAAGCTGCGGGACGCCGTCGGCCCCATCAATGACATCAGTGCGCAGCTGCTCCGGTTCCACGAGGAGATCGTCCACAAGGAACTCCGGCCCTACTTCCGCGACATCGAAGATCACGTCAGCCGGATCATCAAGGGCACGGACACCATCCGGGAGATGCTCACGACTGCCATCCAGGTGAACCTGGCACTGGTCACGGTAGGTCAGAACGAAGTCGTCAAGCGCCTCGCCGGCTGGGGCGCCATTCTTGCCATCCCCACGGTGATCTTCAGCATGTACGGCATGAACTTCAGGGTCATGCCCGAGCTGGGGGGGAGGTATGCCTACCCGCTGGTGGTGGGGGCCACTGCGACGGCCTGCGTGCTGCTTTACCGGCGGCTGGTGCGGGCGGGGTGGATCTGATTGTCCGGGGCTTCAGGCCAGCGGGCGAATGCCGACGGCTGACCGGATAGCCGCCAGAAACGGCGTCGCCATCTCCCGGGCCCGCACCGCCCCCGCCTTCAGCACCTGCTCCACGTGCCCCGGGTCCGCCATCAGCCGTTCGTACTCGCCCCGGGGTCCTGCGAGGTGCGCATCGAGATAGGCAAACAACTCCTGCTTCAGATCACCCCAGCCCGCGCCGGCGGCATAGCGCTCGGCCATGACCTTCGTCTCAGCGGGTGTCGCAAACGCCCGATAGGTGTCGAACAGCGTCGAATCGGCAGTCTCCTTGGGCACGCCAGGCTCCACCGAGTTGGTCTTGATCTTCATGATCAGCTTGCGCAGCTGGGGTGCCGGTGCGAACAGAGGGATCGTATTGCCATAACTCTTGCTCATCTTCCGGCCGTCGAGTCCGGTAAGGATTGCCGTATCGGCGCCGATGTCCGCTTCCGGAATGACGAACTGCTCGCCGTAGATGTGGTTAAAGCGCTGGGCGATGTCCCGCGCCATTTCCACGTGCTGCTTCTGGTCCTTGCCCACCGGCACCCGGTGCGCCTTGAACATCAGGATATCCGCAGCCATCAGGATCGGGTAGGAGAACAGCCCCATTGTGATGCCCTTGTCCTGGTCCACGTAGCCCGCGTGCTCGTTCGCATCGACGGCGGCCTTGTAGGCGTGGGAGCGGTTCATCAGCCCCTTGGCAGTCACGGTCGTCAGAATCCAGGTGAGTTCCGGAATCTCCGGTACATCTGACTGCCGGTAAAAAACCGAGCGGCTTGTGTCCAGTCCCAGGGCCAGCCAGGTCGCTGCGATTTCCAGGCTGGACTGGCGGATGGTGGCAGGATCCTGGTTCTTGATCAGCGCGTGGTAGTCGGCCAGGAAGTAGAAGGACTGGACGTCCTTACGCTGACCGGCGGCAATGGCGGGTCGAATGGCCCCCACGTAGTTCCCCAGGTGGGGCGTGCCTGTGGTCGTGATGCCGGTGAGATGCGTTTCCATGGGGTCGGTAGTCTAAACTCACCGCATGCAAGCTGCCGCCAGACTGTACCGCCCGCATATCGAGGCCCTCAGCGCCCGGTACGACACCGCCCTGGAAAGCACCGGCTTCGATGCCGTCCTGATCGGCGCCGGCGTACCGGTCCTGATTCACCGGGACGATCAGGATTACCCCTACCGGCCGGAGCCGCTCTTTCTCCAGTGGGCGCCCCTGGCAGCCCATCCCGGCTCGGCGCTGCTGTATCGACCGGGGCACAAAGCCCTGCTGCTGGTCCTGGAGCCCGACGACTTCTGGCACCAGGCGGCGCCTGTGCCCCCGGGGCCCTGGCAGAAGGCACTGGAGGTGCGGGTAATCCGGCACGGGGACGACATCCGCAAACACCTCCCTGCCGGAAAGACCCGCCTGGCCATCCTGGGTGACCCATTGCAGTGGCGGGGCATGGCCCTGCCGGGCAGGCTGAACCCGAAACCCCTGCTGACCCACCTGGACTTCGAGCGGGCCTGCAAGACGCCCTGGGAGGTGGCCTGCATCCAGGTCGCCACGGCGCTGGGGCTGGCCGGCCACCGAGCGGTGCGTCAGGCCTTTGCAGCCGGCTGCAGCGAATACGAAATGGGTCTGATCTTTCTCGCCGCCTGCGGCCAGACCGACGCGGAACTACCCTACCCCGCCATCGTCGCCCAGAACCGGAACGCCGCCACCCTGCACTACCAGCATCGGGACCGGCAACGACTCCCGGCGAAGAACCGCCACAGCCTGCTGCTGGATGCCGGGTGCACCCACAGGGGCTATGCCTCGGACATCACCCGCACCCATGCCGCCCGGCGCGGTGAATTTGCGGGCATGGTCCGGGACATGGACCGGGCCCAGCAGCGCTTATGTGCACTCGTCCGTCCCGGCGTGGCATTTCTAGAACTCCAGCTCGCCGCGCACCAGGAAATCGCCGGACTGCTGGCCCGGTGGGAGCTGGTGCGGATGACGCCCGAAGACATGGTCGCCCGGCGGGTGACCGACGCCTTCCTGCCGCACGGTCTCGGCCACCTGCTTGGTTTGCAGGTGCACGACGTGGGCGGCGGCCTGGCCAGCCGGCGTGGCGGTGAGCTCGCCCGCCCCGCACGCTTTCCCCGCCTCCGGCTCACCCGGCCGCTCACAGCAGGCATGGTCATCACCATCGAGCCCGGTCTCTATTTCATCGATTCCCTGCTCGCGCGGCTGCGCAGAAGCCCTCTCGCGAGGCGTGTGAACTGGCGCCAGCTTGCCGCTCTGCACCGTTACGGCGGCATTCGTATCGAAGACAATGTTTTGGTAACCGCTACCGGTCATCGCAATCTGACCCGGGAACTCGAATCTGCTGCCTGAGACGACCTGCGTAGTGAATAGCGATAGTCCCCTGCCCCTTTCTCGCCTGATCGGCCTGCTCGTCACGCTGGCGCTGCTGGGCTGTGGTCCCGGCCAGCCAGCCGGGGGCCGGCCAGCCGCAGGAGCAGGTCCGCCCGGGATGGCTGGGGGGCCACCTGGGGGCATGGGCGGGGGCCCGCCGGCCACCGTCATCACCAGCCGGGTCGTGGCCCAGTCCTACGTCGATCGGTTCACGGCCCTGGGGACGGCCCGGGCCAATGAAGCAATCGACGTCACCGCCCGGACCACCAGCATCGTGACCCGCATCAATTTCCGCGAAGGGCAACGGGTGCGCACCGGGGATGTCCTGCTGGAGCTGGATAACCGCCAGGAAAGCGCCGACAAGAGCCTCGCAGAGGCCCAGCTGCAGCAGGCCGAAAGTCAGTACCAGCGCAGCCAGGCCCTGGCAGCCAGGCAAGCAGTGTCGGCGGCGGATCTTGACCAGCTCGAGGCCAACGTCCTGGTCGCCAGAGCCCAGGCCCGGGGCGCCGACGCCAGGCTCGACCGGCTGGCGATCCGGGCGCCCTTCGCGGGCACGATCGGCCTGCGCAGGGTCAGCCTGGGGGACCTCGTGGGCCCGGACACGGTGATCACCACACTGGATGACACCAGCGTCATCAAGCTGGAATTCGGCATCCCCGAAACCTTTGTTGGCGATCTGCGCGCCGGGATGACGATCGTTGCAGACAGCACGGTGTATCCGGGCCAGCACTTCAAGGGCACGGTCGTATCCATCGACTCCCGGGTGGATGTGATCACCCGGGCGGTCACGGTGATTGCCACGGTCCCGAACAGCGACGGGCGGCTCAAGCCCGGCATGTTCATGACCGTCGGCCTGGAAAAAAAGCGGAATGATGTCCTGCTGATCCCCGAGGAGGCACTGGTCCCCCGGGAAGGCCGGCAATACGTCTACATCGTGGCAGACGGCAAAGCGCTGGAGCGCGAAGTCACTCTGGGCGGCCGCGCTCCCGGTCTGGCCGAGATTCGCAGCGGCCTCGGGGTCGGGGAGCTGGTGATCACTGAAGGGACGCAGCGATTGCGCCCCGGCGCCGCCGTGCAGGTATCCCCCAGCACCTGAAGTTCGCTTTTAGACGACCAGAGGAGCACCAGCACGATGGTCCTTTCCGACATCTCCGTCCGCCGCCCGGTCTTTGCGGGCGTGCTCAGCCTGATCCTGGTGATCCTTGGATTGCTGGCAGCTACAGGGCTGCCGGTCCGGGAATTCCCCGACATCGATCCCCCGGTTGTGTCCATCGGCACGGTCTACCGGGGCGCCTCCGCCGAGATCATCGAACGACGGATTACCCAGCCCATCGAGGACGAAGTCTCGGGGATCGCCGGCATCCGCAAGCTGACGTCGACGAGCCAGGATGAGCGCTCCAGCATCACGCTCGAGTTCTCCCTGGACCGGGATCCCGATGGCGCCGCCAATGATGTCCGGGAGCGGGTGTCGCGCATTCTGCAGCAACTGCCGGAAGACGCGGATACGCCCGAGGTCACCAAGCAGGATCAGGGCATGGACGCGACGCTCTACATCAGCGCCGAAAGCCAGACCCGCTCGCTGATGGAGCTCACGGACTTCGCGGAACGCAACCTGGTAGACCGGCTGTCGGTTATCGACGGCGTGGCCCAGGTCCGGCTGAGCGGCGCCCAGAAGCGAGCCATGCGGATCTGGCTCA
>CAMBYH010000096.1 GCA_945872065.1 Arsukibacterium tuosuense | reverse complement strand
TCACGGTCACAAAACCGAAGCAGGCCTCAACCTGGCGCCCCGCGAGACGCAGCAGGCGGTGCTGGTGGGTGAGGGGCGGCGACCCGAGGTGCGGGGTCCGCCGCCAGGCACGCTGACGTTGGGCTAGAGCAGGACGCCAGACGCGGTGCCGGGTGCAGACCGGCCGGGCCGCGTTGTGCCTCAGGGGGTGTGCAGGGCGAGAACGTCCTGGGACGGGGGCGCTTCAGGGCCGCGTTGCCGACGACTGGAGCGCGCGGTTTCCTGGTGCGGTGGTTTCTGGGCACCACCCGCTCCGCGCGTGCTTTCCGCAGGTGCTTTGAATTGCCTATGCTTCCACGAAGGGCAGTCCGAGGATCCGGGCTCGCAGGGGGGCAACCGTAGTGAGGTCCGCGGCTATACAGACCGGGTACCAGAAGTTCATGTACATGCGGCTTGTGCTTCTGCGTGGATGCCCTGAAAATACTAGCGCAGCCTGCCTGAGCGGTCGCGTCTGCGACATTCAGGAGTCATGCACACTTCAGGGGTGAAGGCAGCAATGGACAGAGACACCGCAGTAAAGATGGCCCAGTCGGCTATCAAGGCGCAAAACAAGCGGCTGGTTGACGCCGTGCTGAGCATCAAAGCCGGGCGCGGCCAGGCACCGGTCGGGCAACAGCCCGTTGCGGAGCTGCCGCTGATCGCTGTCACCTGCTCTACCGGGTGGGAGTGCTACGCCATTGTCGAGGAGCTGACCAAGACCCGTAAATTCCGGGTGCGTGCGCTCTACCGCACTCCAGGGACGCAGGCTGAGGCAAGGCTTGATTCGTTGCTGCAGCAGACCGAGCAGACGCACCCGGGGCTGCTGACCTTGCGCCCGCACACCGACATGTTTTCCCCAGAAATCATGACTGATGCGTTTGCTGACTGCGCCGGGGTGGTGATCTACGTGACGGCGAACGACAGCAAGGCGGGGAAAATCCAATCCCATGGCAACGACCCTGAAGGCGGTTGCGCGGCCGTAATGCGCCAGGTACTGGCGATTCTGGCGGCGATCAAGGCCAACCCGTCCGTCAGGCAGAGCGTGATGGTGACCTTCCCGCTCGACAAGGTCAGCGGTCTGGTCCCGGATGCGCCGGAGGCTCCCTGGTGGGTCAAGCAACGGCTTCGGCTGCCAGCCTTCTTCCGGGAGCAGGGCATCAACCTGACTTGCATCAATCGACCCGCGTACTACTACGCAATGCATCGGGTGGACTACACGTTGAAACAGGACATTCGGGGCACCACCGCCCTCTCGAGGACGATGATACGGGAAGACAACGTCCCCGGGATCCAGGCACCCGACTACATGGTGAACTGGGTTGACGTGCGCGACGTGGGCAAGTGGGTGGGCACCTGCTTCGAGTATCCGGAAGTATTTTCAAACGAGAGTTTCTGCATGGCGTCCTGTGCACACACGGGTACTGAGCTCGCGGCTCTCGCCGAGAAGACCAACAAGCACGGTACCACCTTTAAATACAAGCCATTCCCCCAGTGGCTGATGAGAACGATTGGATTGTTCTCCAACGAGGTCAGCTATCCAATCAAGTACAGCGAATGGTACTGCGACAAGGCTAACGCATACGACTTTGCCTGCAATGAGGATCTCGCGGATCTGGAGAAACTTCACCCGTTGTGGACCTTCGAGAAAACGCTGAAGGCGTGGGGGATAGACGAGATCAAGCCCCGGAAAAAGCCCCGGACTATGCAGTGAGACCAGGCTGGAGTGATTGGGCTAGGCCTAGCCCTCCAGCCCCATCAGGAACTCCTTGCGGGTCTCGGGCCGGCTCTTGAAAACCCCACCCAGCGCCGTGGTGGTGGTCTCGCTGTTGGCATCCTTTACGCCCCGGGCCTTCACGCAGAAGTGGGTCGCGGTGATGCTGACCGCCACATCCTCGGTCTCCAGCAGGGTCTGCAGTGCGAGCAGGACCTGCTCCGTCAGGCGCTCCTGGATCTGGGGCCGCTGGGCGAAGAACGAGACGATGCGGTTGATCTTGGACAGGCCGATCACCTTGCTCCTGGGAATGTAGGCCACCGTTGCCGTGCCGTCGATCGTGATGAAGTGATGCTCGCAGGTGGACGACATGCTGATCTTGCGCACCCGGATCATCTCGTCGCACTGCATCTTGTTCTCAACCACCGTGAGCTTCGGGAACGTCCGGTAGTCGAGGCCGCCGAAGATCTCGTTGACGTACATCTTTGCGATGCGGCGCGGCGTGTCCATGAGGCTGTCGTCCCGCAGGTCGAGGCCCAGCACCTTCATGATCTCGGTGAAGTGCGCCTGGATCCGCTGGCGCTTCTCCTCGGCGCTCAGGTCGTTCTCGACCATCGGCGTTTCCAGCCCGCGTTCGAGCAGGGCGTTGTGCACGTCAAGAGCCTCCGGGTGCAGGGCGGAATCCGCGGGGGTTTGCCTGCCGAGAACGGTGACCAGGGACATGGGGGTGGCCGGAGAGGCGAGGGCGGCTGCTGGCGATGGGCTCATGACTGGTGTCGACAAGCGCCGAAAAATCGTTAGGATTATGTCCAGCCTGAAATCTGGCCGGGGGGTCGGGGAATATGTCTTCAATCGTGAAGAGGCCTCTCGCTGCGTTTGGTCCGGCAGTACTGATTGGATTGCTTCTCGGAACTAGCCTCAGTGCATCGCCGGTGCTTGCGCAAACGGCCCCGCGGGCCGAGGACCCTGTGTTTCTTCCCGTCGATGAGATCGTTGTCACGGCCCGCAAACGCGAGGAGAGCCTGCAGGAGGTCCCCGTGTCCATCGCAACTTTCTCGGCCGCTCAACTCCAGGCACTGGGGCTGAGAAGCGACTACGACATTGCCAACTTTACGATCGGCTACCGGACGCTCCAGCAGACGGGCCGCGACATAGACAGACCAATCATCCGGGGCATGGCCGCGCCGGCCTCGCGTGGCGAGCCCAATGCTTCTTACTTTATCGATGGCGTCTTTGTCTCGGGCAGCATATCGACCGCGGTAACTAGCGCCGTTGACCGGGTCGAGGTGCTTCGAGGACCCCAGTCGGCCCAGTTCGGGCGCGCCACCTTTTCCGGCGCAATCAATTACGTCACCAAGACTCCAGGCGAAGAACTCGAGGGACAGATCAACAGCCGCGCCGGAACCAGCGATGACTATGACATCGGCGCCTGGGCCAGCGGGCCGCTCATCGACGGCAAGCTGTATTTTCTTGTCTCTGGCGACTGGTCGAAATACGGCGGACAGTGGCGCAACAGCCTTGCCGAGGATCAGGCGAGCTATGAACTGGATACGCGGTTGCCATTCCGCCAGTTTCTGCTCAACCCGCCCCAGGAAGCGGACCACAGCCGCCTGGGGAGCGAGGAGACTACCGATTTCATGGGCAAGATCGTCTGGCGCCCGACCGAAGGATCCGAGGTCAGTCTCAAGTATGGGTATACGCACAGCGACGACACCCACTTCCCGAGTCTGATCGCGGCTGACCTGAACTGCTACGTGCCCACGCCGGAGACTGAGGGCGAGCCCTGGTATGCCACCAGCCAGGGCTACTACTGCGGGGAGTGGAGCGCCGAAGGCAAGGTGAACCGCATCAACCTGCCGGACCTGCGCGAAGGGGTCACCTACATTCTCGCGCCGAGATTTGCGGAGCCGCAGAACTATGCCATCGGACCCGATGAGCCGGGCACCTTTCGCGATCAGAACCGCGTTCTCCTCGAGTATGTGCAGGAGATCCGCGGCTACACCCTGACCGCGCGCGGCGCCTACAACAGCGACGACTTCGAGCAGTTCTTCGACCTCGATCACACCCAAACCCGCGCGGTCTGGGGGTTGTTCCACTTCAATATTCTGCGCGATATCGAGGACTACTCGGGCGAACTGAGGCTCGATTCACCCGGCGATCTGCCGGTGCGGGCCAGCCTAGGCCTCTACTACTATGACCAGAATCGAAAGAACACGCAGCGCACCTATGTGGGCCCCGGGGTCGTGTTCGGGGCCGGAAGCGTAACGACGGCTTTCCCGCCGTCCACCTTTATCGACGTAACCAACACTGCCGTCTTCGGCGGCGTTGACGTCGATCTTTCAGACCAGTGGACGCTCGTCCTCGAGGGCCGCTACGCCTGGGACAACAAGGACCTGAGCGGCGGTGCCCTCAACACCTGCGACACGCTGGATCCGACGGTGTGCACGCCGGACCAGGTATCGGCGGATTTCAGCAACTTCACTCCCCGGGTCACGCTGCGCTACGAGCCAACTGACGACCTGATGCTCTATCTGCTGACTGCCAAGGGCAACAAGCCGGGTGACTTCAATATTGAGTTCTTCCGCAGCGGCCTCGCCGTCGAAGCGGTGCTCGCTGGATTGAACGGCTGTGTGCCATCGGTCCCGCCCGACGTAATACCCTGCATCAGTGAACCGCTCGCCATCGTCAAGGAAGAAGAGCAATGGACCTACGAGATCGGCGCGAAAGCGACCTGGCTGGATGGCCGGCTTACTACGAACGTCGCCGCCTACTACATTGACTGGACCAATCAGGGCCTGTTCACGACCATCAATATCCTGCAGTCGTCGGGGATTTACCTGACCACGACGGTCATCCGCAACGTCGGCAAGTCCGAGGTCACCGGCCTCGAACTCGAGACGACTTTTCAGGTGACCGACAGCTTCTCGCTCGTCGCCAATTACGGCTTTACGGACTCGATATTCGTCGAGGGCGAAGACCCAACAACCTTCGAGACGACCGGCGATGGAGACATCAGCGGCAACAGGGTGCCCAGTGTTCCCGAGCACACGGTGATCCTTGGCGCCTACGTCACCGCGGCCCTGACGCCGGGACTCACAGTGTTCATCCGGCCGGACTACGTTTTCAACAGCAAGCGCTATACCTCGGCCAGCAATCTTGCCTGGATCGGCAACGACGTGACCCTGAACTTCCGCATGGGCATCCAGGCAGACCGGTGGACCGTTACCGGGTATATGCGCAATGTGCTCGATGACCAGACGCCTGTCGCTGCGCTGGATTTCGTGAACTTTGGCACTGTGGATGTGAACTACCCAATCAACCAGTACGGCAATCTGCTGAACGACCGGGATCCCCGGCTGTTCTCGCTCAACCCGAAGAGGGGTCGCGATCTGGGCGTGGAATTGCAGTACCGCTTTTAGGGCGGCGGCCCTCAGCATACGGAGTGCAGCGATGAGCTACGAATTTGTCTCCAGGCGGATACTGCCAAGCTTCAGGAACTTCAGGATTGAGCCTCTGACGGGCGCCCTCGGCGGCACCGTCTCGGGAGTGAATCTCGCAGAACAGCTGACGACCGATACCGTTGCGGAACTGCGCCTGGCGCTTCTCGAGTTCAAGGTGCTGTTCTTTCGCAACCAGGAACTGGATGAGGAACGACACCTGGCCCTCGCCCGCCACTTCGGCATGCCCCAGGGCCCCGGCGCCATTCCAAGAAGTCCCTGGAACGCCTCTGCCGCTACATCACCCGCCCGGCGCTGGCCGAGGGCCGGTTGTCCCTCACGCCCCAGGGCCGGGTGCGCTACACCTTAAAGACGCCGTACCGGGATGGCACCACCCACGTGGTGTTCGCGCCGGTGGCTTTCATCGCGCGATGACCTGGGCGCAACGCTTGAAGCGGGTGTTCAAGCTGGACCTGACGAGCTGCGCAGGCTGCGGGGGCCAGGTGCGGGTGCTCGCCTGCCTTGAGGACCCGCTGGTCATTGGGAAAATTCTGGGGCACCGCGAGACGCAGCAGGCGGTGCGGGTGCAGACCGGCCGGGCCGCGTTGTGCCTCAGGGGGTGTGCAGGGCGAGAACGTCCTGGGACGGGGGCGCTTCAGGGCCGCGTTGCCGACGACTGGAGCGCGCGGTTTCCTGGTAGCGGTGGTTTCTGGGCACCACCCGCTCCGCGCGTGCTTTCCGCAGGTGCTTTGAATTGCCTATGCTTCGAACGGCGCGGATTGGGGTATTTCCGGGCTTGCTGCGGCGCTCGCCGAGTCGCTAGTCTCAGGGAGTTTCTGCGGTGCCGGCAGCCATTTGGCGAGGGTTAGATACAGACGGTCCGGGTCGATGGGCTTGGTCTCAAAATCATCCATGCCAGCGGCAAAGCAACGTTCACGATCGCTGGCCATCGCGTTAGCGGTCATTCCGATGACACGCTGCCCCGCCAACGCCGGGTTGGCGCGAATTTTCAGCGTGGCTTCATAGCCATCCATGACCGGCATTTGGACGTCCATCAACACCAAATCAAACTGCGCTTGTTCCAAGTGCGCCAGCGCCTTGCGCCCGTTTTCGCAAACCTGCACGCACGCCCCGCTCTGTTGCAGCAGCTCTTCTATGACCTGCTGATTGAAAGCGTCGTCCTCGGCTACCAGAATCCGCACGCCCTGCAGACGCGCCCGCGCGGCGGCCACCTCACTGGCATTGGCTTGCATGAGCGCACGCGCTTGCGCGGCTTCGCCATGCCCAAAGCGCGCCGTAAAATGAAAACAACTGCCGACCCCTAACGCGCTCTCAACCCAAATACGTCCACCCATGAGTTCGACGAGGCGCTTGCTGATCGCCAGTCCCAAACCGGTACCGCCATATTTGCGCGTGGTGGAGGTATCAACCTGAGTGAAAGCCTCAAACAGCCCGTCGACTTGTTCGGGGGTCAAGCCAATGCCAGAGTCGCGCACCTGAAACTCCAGTTCCACGCCCTGCGCCCCCACTTCTCTGATTACCACCGATAAACTGATGCGTCCTGCGTGCGTGAACTTCACCGCGTTGCTGGTCAGGTTCAGCAGTACCTGACCTAGGCGAAACGGATCCCCCAGGACAAACTCGGGCACGTTGGTCGCCGTAGAGATCTCGAAGTGCAAGTCCTTTGTGCGAGCCAGATGTCCCGTCACGGATTCAATCAAACTACAGCTCGACCGCAGATCGAAGTGCGCTTTCTCCAACACCAGTTTGTTGGCGTCTATCTTCGAGAAATCGAGAACATCGTTGATGATCACCAACAGACTCTGCGCCGATTGGTTCACCCGGGACACGTAATTGCGCTGCTGCAGGGTGAGTTCGGTTTGCAGGCACAAATACGACAAACCAATGATGGCATTCATGGGCGAACGTATTTCATGGCTCATATTGGCCAGAAAA
>CAMBYH010000095.1 GCA_945872065.1 Arsukibacterium tuosuense | reverse complement strand
AAGTCTGCCGCCCTGGGCAGGGCCTGGCAGGCCTGGGCCAGGCGCTCGGGAGGAACGGTTACCTTGCGCTCCCGCAGGTTGAACCAGGCGCCGCCGACCACCACGGTGGCGCAGTGCACGCCGTCCTGCCGGGTCAGGATGTGCCGGATCCGCCAGTGCTTCCAGTCCGGGGATGCCCCGGTGAACTCCACGGCGATAGTGATCCGGTCTGCGCCGGAGACTTCCCGCAGATAATCCGTCTCCTCGCGGAAGATAACGGGACCCACGCCCAGTTCCTGGAAGAGCGCCGTGGTCACCCCCACCGAGGCAAAGGCGACCAGGCGGCTGTGGGTTGCCCAGTCCATGAATGCCGTGTGCCGGGCATGGCCGTTGGGATCCAGGTCAGCCCAGCGAACCTCGCAGGTGGTGGTCAAGGTGGTCATGCGCTGTCTCCCCGCAATCGACGAGGCTACCATGGCTTTTGCCGGTCCGAAGACGGGGAGTAGCGGGAAAGTCTCCGCGCATACTGCCAGCCATGTCACCCGGTGACGCGGTCCGCGCACGCCCTGGCGCCCGTGGCGGAAACCGGAGAAGTGAACATGGCAAGACACGGACTGGTCGCCCAGTCGCGCCTCGAATCGCCTCTGGGAACGTTGACGGCTGCCGTGACTGATAAGGGTCCCGCGGGCCTGTGGTTCGATGGGCAGGCCTGGCGGGTTCGCCGGCAGCGGCCCGGGCCGCGGGTGCAGCGATCGGCCGGAACCCGGTGTCGATCATCGCGCCCTGTCACCGGGCGCTCGGCCGGAATGGCGCGTTGACGGGCTATGCGGAAGGCCTGAAGCGGAAGCAGGAGCTCTTGCAGAGGGAGGGCGCGCTGTAGCCGGCCTACCCGGACGCCCGGTGCTCCAGCGCCAGGAAAAACTGGGCGAACAGGAAAGCGTTATCCCCATGGGCCGAGAACACATGGCCCTCGGCCGTTTTTTCCACCTGGGGTTCCGTGTGGGCCTCGCAGCCGGCTTCGGACGACGCGATCTCGTGCAGGGCAGCGCCGATGCCCGGATCCTCGCCGGGCACGAGCACGCTGTAGCCGTCGGTGTCCCGCCAGACATGGATATGCCGGCCGCGCAGCACGTTGAGCGCCTCACCGCGGTTCAGCGAAGCCAGGTTGCAGCCCATGCGCTTCATCAGGGCACTCAGGGAAGCCGCTTCATCCTGGGGCGTGCTGCTGTGGCCGCACACCTGGTCCACCAGCCGGCGATAGAGGCGGCGGGCGCTGTCGGCCGCCGGGAGCTGCTCCGACATTTCCCGCAGGAAGACCTCAAGTTCGTGCCGGAGCACGAGCAGCTCGGTCAGGCGCCGTTCGATCTCCAGGAAGCGGTCCCCCGCAATCCGGGCGACATCGCCCCCCTTGCCAGTCCGTTTCTTGGCCTTCGGGCTACCTGCGCGCTTACCCGGTGTCAGACCCGCCTCGGCCTGGCCGGCTGCCAGGAACTGGCGGATATCGTCGAGGGAGAAGCCGAGGCGCTTGGCCCGGTTGATGAACAGCAGGGTCTTTTCCGCTTCGGGGCCGTAGACCCGGTAGCCGGCGGCGGTCCGCCGGCCGGGGGTCAGCAATCCTTCCTTCTCGTAGTAGCGAAGGACTGAACTGGCGACCCGGGCCCGTTTGGCCAGGGCCCCGATCGTGTATTCCCGCTGGGTGGTCGTGGCCATGCGTCGTCCCCGGGGTCCCGTTGACCTTGAATGTGACTTGAAGGTCTATAGTAACTTTTTGGAGGACAACCATGCTGGGCATCGACAAGCGTCTGATCGTCAAGTCCACCAGCCGCTGGCTGATCGCCGGCATCGTTGCCGGCATAGCCGGTGTGCTGCTGAGTCTGGCCCTGTTCACGGTGCTGGGCCTCGGTATCGACGGCCTGCGTTCTGATGAGGCAGTGGTCGAAAAATACCTGCCGGTCCTCATCGGGCTGCTGGCCGCCAAGCTTGCCGCCGGCTGGTTCTTCCGCTTTGCCCAGTACCGGGCCTCGTCCCAGACCAAGCTCTCGGTCCGGGACATGGTCTACGAGCACGCGCTGCGCCTGGGTCCCGCAGTGCTCGACAAGAAGCGCACCGGCGAGCTCGTAAACATTGCCGTGGACGGCATGGACTGGATCGAGCTCTTCTATGGCGTGTACTTCGTGCAGTTCGTGGTCGGCATGGTCACGCCCATTGCCCTCTGCATCTACATCGGCTTCGTCGACTGGGTGGTTGGCCTCTCCCTGATCGTCGCCATTCCTCTCACGCCGCTGTTCCTCGGTGCCCTGTCCAAGCAGTTCCGGAAGGTCAGCGAGAAGTACGCAGACGTCAACAATCAGCAGAGTGCGGCCTTTCTGGATGCCCTGCAGGGCATGACGACGCTCAAGATGTTCAACCTGGGCGCCCGGCGTGGCGCCGAGATGTACGCGGCCACCGAAGAGCAGCGCGTGATTACCATGCGCCTGCTGTTCGTCAATCAGGTGATGATCCTGCTCGTGGATTTTGGCTTTGCGCTGGGTACCACCCTGGTCCTGACGATCGTGGCCCTGCTGCGGATGGATGCCGGCTTTCTGAGCGCTGGCCAGGTCGTGGCGCTGATTCTTGCCAGTGCCGAGTTCGCCAAGCCGCTCAGCCTCATCGGGCAGTTCTTTTTTGCCGGCGCCATCGGCCGGGAATTTGCCAAGAAGATCGTCGCCTTCCTCGGCGAGAAGCCCACGGTCGGCGAAGCAGTGGATGCCGTCGCCCCGACCACCAGGGGCTCTGGCGCGATCCGTTTCCGCGATGTGGTCTTCAGCTACCCCGGCACGGACAAGCCGGCAGTGGACCGCTTCTCCCTGGACGTCCGCGCCGGGGAGACGGTGGCCCTGATCGGCCACAGCGGTTCCGGCAAGACCACTGTCGCCAACCTGGTGCTGCGCACCCTGGCGCCGACGGCGGGCTCGATCGAGCTCGATGGCTGGGCTGTCGAGAAAGTGCCCCTCGACTGGGTGCGGGAGCAGATCGCCCTGGTGCCCCAGGATCCCTACCTCTTCTACGGCACGATCGCCGACAACCTGCGCCTGGCCAAGCCGGACGCGACCGAGGAGGAGCTGATTGCCGCCGCGAAGGCAGCGAACCTCTGGGACTTCATCCAGGCCAGTCCGGCTGGCCTGCAGACGCTGGTGGGCGAGCGCGGCCTCTCCCTGTCCGGCGGTCAGGTGCAGCGCGTCGCCATTGCCCGGGCGCTGCTCAAGAACGCCCCGATCATCGTCCTTGATGAGCCCACGTCCCAGATTGACCTGGAGACCGAGTCGGTGATTCACGAGGCGCTGGCGCGGCTGACGACGAACCGCACGGTGCTGCTGATCGCCCACCGGCTGAAGACCGTGCAGACCGCCGACCGGATCGTGGTGATGGCCCACGGCCGGGTGGTGGAGCAGGGCAGTCATGCCGAACTGCTGGCCTGCAAAGGCGCCTACGCCAGGATGGTGGGTATCACTCGCACGATGGAAAGCGGCCACGCGGTCGCCGGAGGTGTGGCATGAGCACGCAGGACCAGACCCACTGGACCACGATGTTCCGGCTCCTCCGGTTCATGCAGCCCCTGAACGGCGTCATGGCCATCTCCGTCACGGCCCGCACCGCCAAGCTCTGGGGCGCCACGATCCTGGTGGCCGTCGCCGCGGCTGCGGTGGGCAAGTTCGTCGCCAACCCGACCAGCGCGGAGTTGTGGTCCGTTGCCGGCTGGCTCGTGCTGGGCGCCTTCGGCCTCGGCCTGTCCCACTACATCGAGCAGTTCACCGGCCACTACGTTGCGTTCCGCCTCCTCGCCATGTTGCGCAACGAGTTCTACGAGCGGCTGGAACCGCTGGCGCCGGCGGGCATGGGGACCCTCCGGACGGGCGACGCCATTTCCCGGGTCATCAACGACTGCGAGCGGGTGGAGCCCTTTTATGCCCACACCATTGCGCCGGCGATCTGCGCCGTGATTGTGCCGGCGTCGCTGCTGGGCTGGCTCTACGCAATTAACCCGGCGTTTGCCTGGACGCTGCTGCCGTTCATGCTCTTCATGCTCGTCGTGCTGCCCACGATGATTGCCCTGATCGGCGGTTCCGGCGACGCCGACTGGCGCCGCGTCCAGGGCGAGGTGAATGCCTTCCTGACGGACAGTTTCCAGGGCCTCCGGGACACGCTGGCCTTTGGCGCCGGCCAGCGCCGCCGGCAGGAGGCCCGACGCCTGGGCGAGGAGCTTGGTGCGGGTCAGGAGAAACTCACCCGGGCAGATGCTTTTCAGCGCGGTGTGACAGAACTCGTGGTGGCCGCCGCCGCCGTGGCCATGCTCTGGGTGGGCCAGGATCTGGTCCAGTCCGGTGCTGTGGACGTCCTGCGGGACCTGCCCGTGGTATTCGCCATCGCCGTCACGAGCTTCGAGGCGGTGATCGGGCTGAACAATGTGATCAACGACTATCGGGTGTCCATCGTCTGCGCCGACCGGCTGTTTGAACTCATGGATCAGGAGCCGGCGGTGAAAGACCGTTCCCGGGGCCCGGTGGGCAACCTGAAGCCGGCGCTGGTCTTTGACAACGTCCAGTTCGGCTACCAGGCCGGCAATGCGATCCTGAAGGGCATCAGCTTCGACCTGGCCGCCGGGGAGCACGTGGCGCTGGTCGGGACCAGTGGCGCCGGCAAGTCCACCATCGTGAATCTGCTGCTCCGCTTCTGGGACGCCACGGGCGGTGATATCCGGATCGGCGGCCGGGCCATCACCGACCTCCCCCTCGACGAACTGCGCAACCTGGTGGCCGTAGTGTCCCAGCGCAACTACGTGTTCAACACCACGATCGGCGACAACATCCGCATGGGCAAGCCCGGGGCCACCCAGGCCGAAGTGGACCACGCTGCGCGCCGGGCCAATCTGCAGACCTGGATCGACAGCCTGCCGGACGGCTACGAGACGCCCGTCGGCGAGATGGGCTCGAAGATCTCCGGCGGCCAGCGCCAGCGCCTGGCCATCGCCCGGGCACTGCTCAAGGACTCACCCATCCTCATTCTCGACGAAGCCACGTCCAATCTCGATGTGGAGACCGAGAGAGAGGTGAACGCGGCGATTCGCGAACTGCAGTCTGGCCGCACGACACTGACCATTGCCCATCGCCTCTCGACGGTGCAGAACGCAGACCGGATCCTTGTGCTGGAGCAGGGGCGCGTCGTGGAGCAGGGCCGGCACGCCCAGCTGCTGGCGAAGGGCGGTGTCTACGCCCGCATCTTCGAACTCCAGCAGGACGAGGTCGACGCGCTGCTGGATACGGGTGGCCCACTCCCCGCGTAGGAGCGCGTTCACGCGCGACCCCCGAACCCCACCCCGTAGCCCGCGGCATCCCGGCCGGGTATCCCTTCTGGCTACCGCGAGTACACGGTGAGCGCCAGAAGGGATACCCGGCCACGCTGCCGCTACGACGGTGGCCGGGGGTCGCGCGTGAACGCGCTCCTACGGGGTCGTGGTGATCGCTGCGGCTGCTCGCCTGGCCTTCGCCCGGGCTTCGTCCAGGGTCGCGGCTCGGGCCAGGGTCACGCCCATGCGCCGTTTGCCCCGCACCTCGGGCTTGCCGAAGAGGCGGAGTGCGGTGTCGGGTTCCGTCAGGGCCGCTTCCACAGTGTTGAACTGCAGGTTGGCCGAGTCGCCCTGGATCAGCAGGGCGCAGGAGGCGGAGGGACCGTGCTGGGCGATGTTGGGGATCGGCAAGCCGAGTATGGCCCGGATGTGCAGGGCGAACTGGGAGAGATCCTGGGAGATCAGCGTGACCAGGCCCGTGTCGTGGGGGCGGGGTGACACCTCGCTGAACCAGACCTGGTTGCCCTTGACGAAGAGCTCCACGCCGAAGATTCCCCGCCCACCCAGTTCGCCCGTCACCACGGCGGCGATGCGCCGGCTTTCGGCCAGGGCCTTCGGACTCATGGGGTGGGGTTGCCAGGACTCCCGGTAGTCGCCGTCGATCTGCAGGTGCCCGATGGGTTCGCAGAACGCCGTGCCACCGGCATGGCGGATGGTGAGCTGGGTGATCTCGTAGTGGAAGTCGATGAAGCCCTCCACGATCACTCGGCCGGCGCCAGCGCGCCCGCCGCCCTGCGCGTAGTCCCAGGCCTTCTGGATATCGGCCGCGGTGCGTACCGTGCTCTGGCCCTTGCCCGAGCTCGACATCACCGGCTTCACGATGCAGGGCATGCCGATGGCGGCAACGGCGGCCCGGTATTCGTCCAGCGTGCCGGCAAAGCGGAAGGGGGAGGTCGCGAGGCCCAGTTTCTCAGCCGCCAGCCGGCGGATACCCTCCCGGTCCATGGTCAGCTGCGCCGCCCGGGCCGTGGGGATCACCGTGTAACCCCCGCCCTCGAGAGCGAGCAGCTCAGCCGTGGCGATGGCCTCGATCTCCGGCACGATGAAGTGGGGTCGCTCCTGCGCGATCACGCCGCGCAGGGCTGCCGCGTCAAGCATGCTGATGACGTGGGAGCGGTGGGCCACCTGCATGGCCGGCGCGTTGGCGTAGCGGTCGACGGCAATCACCTCGACGCCCAGGCGCTGGGCCTCGATGGCCACTTCCTTGCCCAGTTCGCCGGAGCCCAGCAGGAGAAGACGGGTGGCGCCGGGGGTGAGGGGAGTGCCGATGGTGGTCATATTTTCAGGTATCGCGCCTCAAGGCGCTCCTACAACGGCATCACGCGGTCCGCAAACCCATGCATGGCCACGGCGGTTTCAGCCGGCGCTTCCTCCTGCACATAGTGCCCGGAGGTCGGGACGAGCATGGCGGTGCTCCCGGGCAGATTGGCCTTCAGCTCCTCGAACTCGGCCATGGTCTTGTTGCGATCGAGCTGGCCCCAGACGATCAGGGACGGGACGGTGAGCCGGGGCAGCATGGCCAACTCATCCGGCTCGCTGTACTGGCCCATCATGCTGGTCATGCCGCTCATGTAGCCCTCGGTCTGCGCGGTGCGGCCGAGATCCCGGACCACGTCGTCCGTGACGATGGCCGGATTGATGAAGGAGTTGCGCAGGAATCTGCTGCGGAATTCCCGGTCCCCGAAAAGCTTGGCCTGGATGCGGGGGAACGGGAACACCAGGTACTTGGCGATCGCCGGCACGCCGCTGTTGATGATGCCCGGGTTCATGACGACGAGGCCGATCACCTGCGGAGACTTCAGCGCGACCCGCGCCGCGATGGCCCCGCCGAGGGAGTGGCCCCCCACAACGACATTCTTCAGGTCGAGGGTCTTGATGAGAGCAGAGACCATTTCAGCCTGATGCGCGTTCTTGTAGTCGAAGGGCGCTGGCTTGTCCGACAGGCCAAAGCCCGGCATGTCGATAGCCACCACGTAATAGCGGTCAGCCAGCAGCGGCGCCAGCAGGCGGAAGCTCTGGAGCGAATTGCCAAAACCATGCAGTAGAAGCGCCGTGGGCTTGTCGGCGGCCGGGGCGCCCCAGGTCTGGT
>CAMBYH010000094.1 GCA_945872065.1 Arsukibacterium tuosuense | reverse complement strand
GCGGCGCCACCACCGAGCCCGATGAGCATGGCAGGCCCGCCGATGACGATAACCAGAGACCCAACAGGCGGATCTGCTTTTTCCACGTCAGTTGCCGCGATATTGCCGAGCCCACCGGCAAGCATGATGGGCTTGTGATAACCCCTGGCCAGGCTGTCATGCCGCGGGTCCACCTGCTCGAAGGTGCGGAAATAGCCGGTGATGTTTGGCCGCCCGAACTCGTTGTTGAAAGACGCAGCGCCTATCGGCCCCTCCAGCATGATCTGCAGCGCGCTTGCGATCCGCTCTGGCCGG
Organism: Arsukibacterium tuosuense; assembly: GCA_945872065.1. Lineage (GTDB taxonomy): Bacteria > Pseudomonadota > Gammaproteobacteria > Steroidobacterales > SHZI01. The sequence goes on along the minus strand of CAMBYH010000094.1, from coordinate 7,163 downwards.
CCGATGGCAGCCGCCGGCGATTCCCAGGGCTGCTCCCAGCCCGGCAGCGCCAGGTTGGAGACCGTGAAGCCCGTGAGCCCGGCCTTGGGCCGGCCACCGCGCCCCGTGGCACCTTCGTCCCGCAGCTCGCCGCCAGACCCGGTGGCAGCGCCAGGAAAGGGCGAGATCGCCGTGGGGTGATTGTGGGTTTCCACCTTGATCAGCGTATGCACGGGGGCCAGCGTGGCGGTGTAGAGCCCGGTCGACGGGTGGGCGTGGAGATGACTCGCGACCTGACCCTCGATGACGGCGGCATTGTCCTTGTACGCACTCAGCACACCGGCGGGATTCTTCGCGTGGGTGGACCGGATCATCTGGAACAGACTGTGCGCCTGCTCTTCACCGTCGATGACCCAACGGGCGTTGAAGATCTTGTGCCGGCAGTGTTCCGAGTTGGCCTGGGCGAACATCATGAGTTCCGCGTCGGTGGGATCGCGACGTTCGGCACCGAACTTGTCCGCGAGATAACTGATCTCCTCCGCCGAAAGCGCAAGACCCAGGTCCCCGTTCGCGCGCTCCAGCGCCGCCACGCCCTCCCGCAACAAGGGCACATGGCGCAAGGCACGGGGTGCTTCCTCCTGGAACAGTGCCGCGGCCAGCCCGACGTCGGGAACCACGCCCGGGAGCAGGCTCTGCGTCATCCGGTCGTGAAGCAGGGGCGCAAGGAGCAGCAGATCAGCGGGTGTCAGCGGGCGGGTTGTTGCAAAGCTGAAACGGACCGCACGCTCGACCCGGCGCACGGCAACCAGACCGCAACTGCGGGCAATGTCAGTGGCCTTGCTGGACCAGGGAGAGACTGTCCCTGTCCGGGGCACCACGAGAACGCTGTCAGCAGGCAAGTCCACGCCCGGCGCAGTACGGTCATCCAGCAGGCTCCGCAGTTCCCGCTCAGCGAGTGCTGTCAGCGGCGCCGAGAGAGCGACGATGTGCAGATAACGGGCCCCGACTCCCGTAACCGTGGGCACTTTCACCCGGATATCGCGCAGGAGTTTCTGCAGTCTGAACTCGGAGAGCGCCGCGCCGCCAGGCCAGATCAGCGGAGCAGCGAACGGTGCTGTCACTGTCCCGAGCCGCCGGGGCCACCCGGCGTGTAAATGGGTCCGGGAAACTGGGTGACGTTGCCGGCCTCGGCCGCCGTCACCTTGCTGACACCCTGCTTCTCGACCTCGTCGATGCGCAGAATCGAGTGCATGGGCAGGTAGGTCCGGCGCACGCCGGCAAACTCGGTCTTGATCCGTTCCTCCGCGGGATCGAGAACTACCGTGGTCCGCTCGCCAAAGACGAGGCGCTCGACCTCGATGAAGCCAAACAATGTGCCCTGCGTCACACTCCGGGCATAGATCTCATAGATCTTGCCCTGATTGACGAAGATGACTTTGTAGATGTGTTTTGAAGTCATGGGCGAATCGGATCGGGGTCGGCAGTATAACGCAGTGATTTCACAAGCAAGGGGTTTCCGGGCCGCCCCGAAGTGTGATCAGGCGCGTCGTTTACACCGGGGCGTTGAGCCATCATGCCTGCTGGGTGAGGGACTTCCATGCCGCTTCGTCTTCGCGTCACCAGTGACAGCAAGGAGTTGCCGCGCGACCAGCGCGTGCGCGAATTCCCGGCCGTGGGCGGCACTATAGGCCGCAGCCCGGACAGTGACTGGGTCCTGCCGGACGAGAGCCGGTATGTGTCCAGTCGCCACGCCATGATCGACTATCAGGGCGGTGCCTATTACCTCGTCGACATGAGCCGAAATGGCGTCTTCGTCAATGGCTCCGACACGCCGGTCGGCCAGGGGCATCCCCAGCGTCTTTTCGATGGCGACCAGCTGCGGATCGGCGCGTTCGAGATCGCCGTGGACATCAGTGGCGGTGACGAGGAACTGAGGGAAGACGACGGGATGCGTGACTCGATCGTGCGCGCACAACTCGTCCCGGAAGACGAATCCATTGAGCTGCAGCTCGTTGCCGAGGACAAGCTCACTCTCGACTCCAACCTGCAGCGCCATCTCGCGCCCGCCAGGCCGTCGACCGCCCGGAGCAAGGCCCCTCCGTCGCGACCCGTGGCAGTCCCGACCGCACCGAAAAAACCAGTGGCCGCGGCAACGACCGCAACCGCACCAACCGATCCTGAGCAGCGCGCTCTCGCCCTGCTCCTCGACGGCGCCGGCATCAAGCCCGAGACCGTGGCAGGCCGCACGCCCTCCGAGGTCCTTCAGGGTTCGGGCAAGCTGCTCCGGGTCATGGTGAGTGGCCTCATGGAGCTGCTGCGGGAACGCAGCCACATGAAGGACACCTTCCGCCTGCCCCAGACCATGATGCAGGCCGCCCAGAACAACCCACTCAAGTTCTCACCCAGCGTGGATGAGGCCCTCCGTTACCTGTTCAACGACCGGGGTGAAGGCGCGTACCTCAGTGCCGAGGACGCCGCCCGGGCGGGGTTCCAGGACGTGCGCCAGCACGAGCAGGCGCTGGTGAAGGCCATGTTGCAGGCCGTCCAGGATTACGTGGAGCGCTTTGACCCGGAAGAGCTCAAGAGCCGCTTCGACAAGGGCCTGAAACGCGGGGGCCTGCTCTCCGGCGGGAACAAGCTGAAGTACTGGGAGCTGTATGAGGAAAGCTACCCGGCGCTGACCCAGCGGGAGGACGGGGGCCCGCCCCAGCTCTTCACCGAAGAGTTTTCCCGGGCCTACCTGCAGGAAGTCGACGGCCAGAAGACCGCTCGCAGCCGCTGAGCGGGCGGCCCCAGGCCCCCCGCACTCCGGACTTTCCCTGATAGCGCGGCTCCCGGACTTCGGTTCTGCTGTCACACAGCACCGTGGGGTGGCCTTGCCCTTCCGGATGACAATGATTCTCATTTAGAATTGGCCCATGACGCTGGACGAACTGAAAATTGGCCAGGCCGGGACGATTACGGGCCTCGAGGGCCAGGGCCCCGTGGTGCAGCGCCTGATGGCCCTGGGCCTGCTGGCCGGGTCGCTGGTGTGCATCACCCGCCGGGCCATTGGCGGCGATCCCCTTGAAGTGCAGGTCATGGACTACGCGCTCTCCCTCCGGAGGGAAGAGGCACGACGGGTCACGATCGTTCGCGAAGCATGACCCCTCCTACCGCCGGGCCGCCCGCCGTCATTGCGCTGATCGGTAATCCCAACACCGGCAAGAGCACCCTCTTCAATGCGCTGACGGGCTTGCGCCAGCAAACTGCGAACTACCCGGGCGTTACGGTCGAGCAGCACACGGGCCGGATCACTCTTGCCGGCGAGACCGTCACGCTGGTGGATCTCCCCGGCGCCTATTCCCTTGCCGCCCAGTCCCCCGACGAGATGGTCGCGATCGACGTGCTGCTGGGCCACGTCACTGACCTGCCGCGCCCGAAGGCAATCCTCGCGGTGGTCGATGCCACTAATTTACGGCGCAATCTCTTCCTGGTCAGCCAGCTGGCAGAACTGGGCCTGCCTCTTGTGGTGGCCCTGAACCTCTGGGATGTAGCCGAGAGCCGTGGCATCCGCATCGACACCGGGGAACTGGCCAGGCAGTTCGGGGCGACCTTCGTACCGGTCTCAGCCTCCAGAGGCACAGGCCTTGATGCGCTGCGCGCCGCGCTGACCAGCGCGATGCAGGCGCCCGCTCCAACCCCGCTGCGGGTGCTGCCGGAGATCAGCCAGGCAGCTGCTGACCTGGGAGGGCGGCTGCGAGCAGCGGGGTCTCACCTCCAGGACTACGAGGTGGAGCGGGCCCTCATCGACGTGCAGGGCAGCGCCGAACGGCGCTTCGAGATAACGGCGGGCGCTGCCTTTCTTGGCGAACTGGCCAACCTGCGCCACCGGCTCGGCGCCGGGGTATCCCTGGCAGAAGCCGAAGCCACGGCCCGTTACGGCCTGATCAACGCTGTCGTGGCCCGCACCGAACAGCGGGCGCCCCGGGAAGTGACGTTGAGTGACCGGCTGGACCGGATCACCAACCACCCGGTCATCGGTTCAGTGCTCTTTCTGCTGGTGATGGCCGCTGTCTTCCAGGCCGTCTTTTCCTGGGCCACGCCGCTGATGGATCTCATCGCAGAGGCGACGGCGGTCACCGGCAACGCGGTCCGCGCCCTGCTGCCGGAAGGCGCCCTGGCCAGCCTCATCGTGGATGGGGTCATTGCGGGGGTTGGCGGGGTGATCGTCTTCCTGCCCCAGATCATGATCCTCTTCGCCTTCATCATCTTCCTCGAAGACTCGGGCTACATGCCGCGGGTGGCCTTCATGGTCGATCGCCTGATGCGCTCCGTGGGGCTGTCAGGCCAGTCCTTCATTCCCATGCTCTCGAGCTTTGCCTGCGCGGTTCCCGGCATCATGGCCACCCGCGTGATCCCCGATCGGCGCGATCGACTGGCCACGATACTGGCCGCGCCCTTCATGACCTGCTCTGCGCGCCTGCCTGTCTACGCGCTGCTGATCTCCGCCTTCGTGCCCGCCCGCCACTATCTGGGTGGCATCGTGAACCTGCAGGGCCTCGTCATGCTGGGCCTCTACATGCTCGGTATCCTCGGCGGTGTGCTCACGGCCTTGCTGCTGAAGCGCACGGTGCTCCGCGGCCCGACGCCAACCTTCATGATCGAACTTCCGCCCTACCGGCTGCCCAGCTGGCGCTCCATGCTGCTGAAGCTGACCGAGCGTGGCCGGGTGTTCCTCGTGCGGGCCGGCACCGTGATCTTCTCCGTGGCCATCCTCATCTGGGCCCTGGCCTACTTCCCACGGCCCGCCGAAATCGGCGAGACCTACGCCACTGAACGGGAAGCCATCGAGGCCAGCGCCCTGTCGACCGTGGAAAGAGACCGGGGCTTGTCCGCACTCCATGCGGCCGAAGGCGCCGCCTATCTGGAGCAGAGCTGGCTGGGACGGCTGGGCCAGTTCGTCGCCCCGGCCTTTGCGCCGCTGGGCTGGGACTGGAAGGTGTCAGCGGCGGTCATAGCCAGCTTCCCGGCCCGGGAGGTCGTGATTGCTGTCCTGGGCACCATTTATTCGGTGGGCGACCAGGGGGATGGAACCGAAGGCGCCCTCCGGGAACGGCTGCAGTCGGCCACCCGCCCGGACGGGACGCTGGTCTACACCGTGCCCATGGCCGTCGGCCTGCTGATCTTCTACGTCTTCTGCCTGCAGTGCGCGGCTACCATCGCCGTGATCCGCCGGGAAACCAATTCGCTGCGGTGGCCACTCTTTGCCTGGGTCTACATGACCGGGCTGGGCTACCTGGGCGCGCTGCTGGCATTCCAGATCGGCAGCTGAGGGACATCACCATGCCCGGAATTCAGGAATTCATTGCCCTCGGGATCGTCGCGCTGGTAGCCGGGCGTATGGTCTGGCGCCGCTGGGCGACACAGCGGGGGGCCACCCGGACAGGTGCCCAGTCCGGAGCCTGTGGCAATTGCGCCGCTGCCGGGCCGCCGCCGAAGGAAGCCACGGTGCACTTCTTTCGCCGGCGGGAAAAAGAAGAGGGCCCCGCAAGCGGGGCCCCCAGGTAAGCCAGTCTGGTTCAGGACGTCTGCCGTCAGGCCTTCCACTTGCCCTTGTCGGCGTCCATCTGCACCTTGCCGCCACGCCGGTCCAGCATGAACTGGGCCTGCTCCTTGCCGAAGATGCGCTCCGCCAGCACGTTCATCGGGTCTGAGCGGTTGGTGTACTCCCGGTAGGTGAAGTCGTACTTCTGCTGGGCAGCCCGCTGCTCGGGAGCCAGGCGCGGTGCGTCGTCGTACATCTTGAACCAGCGATCCACGAAACGGTTCAGGTAGGGCTCGCACTGATCGATGTGCTCGTCCGTGAGGGCCGTGATGTAGCTCGAGCACACGGGAGACTGCATGCCGCGAATCACCGGCCCGTGGCTGGCGGACCAGACAAAGTCGGTGTTCTTGCGGAATTCCAGGTAGTCCTTGTTCACGTCGCCGCTGTAGTAGCGGTTCACGTAGTCCTCGCTCACCTTCAGGTCCACGCGGGGCACGTAGTCGGCGTAGAAGAGCAGGTTCGGGACCGTGCCAAAGATGATCATCAGGTTGGGCACCTGGGTTTCCTGCCCCAGCACCACGTTGATGTTCATGTCGATGATGCTGGCCTTGCGATTGCCCAGCCAGGAGCGGACAAACCAGTCCACGTCCTTGGCGGTGTAGCCAAAGAAAGCGCCTTCCATCTGCTGGTCCGGCGAGGCGTAGTAGTCAGCGCCCTTCGAGATGGGGTGCAGCGTGGCCCCGAAGTGCTTGATGATCCGGTCGGCGATCCGGCCGTGGATATCCCAGCAGCGCTCCCACTGGCGGGACACATCCACGTTGGGATTGTCCGCGAGGAACTCGTGGATGGTCTTGACGTCGCTTTGCTTGGTGCTGGGGCTTTGCTGGCTCATGGGATCCTGACTGATGATTCAGTGGGACCGAGATGATAAGCCAGCGGTTGCCAGAAGGAAGCCCCGGTCGGAAGGAATCCGACCGGGGATAGCCAAACTCAGGTCAGGCGGCAGCCTTCTGCCGGAAGCGCCGGGCAGCCAGGCCGCCCACGGCCGTAGCCAGGAGCCAGATGGCGGGCGGTGCAGGGACTACCTGGAGATTGCCGTAGGTAACGGTGTACGGATCCGAGCCGGTCGGGTCGAACCAACCCACGAGGCTGCTGGAGAGCTGCAGCGTCGTACTGCCAGAGAAGCCGGGCAGGACATTAAAGGTGAACGTGGCGATATCGAACAAGGCACCACCGGAACCTACATCGCCCGGAAGAGAGCGGAAGAAGTCGGCCCGAATGGGGCTTGAAGAACCCAGCGTGGCGGGCTGACCGCCGCTCGTAAACACCGCGGTATCGAATGAGGAACTCGGCACACCGCTGACAAACTGCAGTGCGCTGCCGGTAAACGCGAGGTTGAAGTCGCCGCCGGTGGTGCCCGCGCCAAAGCCTGATCCCTGGACGGTTACGGTAAGCACCGACTGGCCCGGTGCCAGCACCGCGGGGTTGGTGAGCGATGTCGGGGGGTTGGCGACCAGCGACAGGCTAGCCGCCGAGGCATTCGCCCCGACGAGTAGAGCACCAAGGGCCAGCAGGGTTGAGAATTTCGTCGCCATGATTTTTCTTCTTCCTGTCCGAAATATGGACCTAAGTGCCGAGGTTACCTCAGTCTAGGGTG
>CAMBYH010000093.1 GCA_945872065.1 Arsukibacterium tuosuense | reverse complement strand
GCCCGGCTGGCGAGCAGTCGGGGGTCGCCGAAGATGACCAGTTCCGCAGGCCAGGGCTGGCGCGCCAGCTCCAGGATCAGCTCAGGGCCAATCCCGGCGGGCTCGCCCAGGGTGATGGCAATGCGGGGAATGGCGGCCGCCATGACGAGATCCGCCGGGGAGCGCTAGAGCCGGTACTCGACGAACGCCTCGTCGCGCAGCCGCCGGGTCCAGATATCCACCTCGTCACCGAGTTTGCTGTTGCGGATGGCGAGTATGGCTTCCTGCCGCCGCTTGTCACCGGTGGCGTCGTACACCCGGCGCTCCCGCACCTGAATGATATGCCAGCCGAACTGGGTCTTGATGGGTTCGCTGATCTCGTCAATCTCGAGCGTGTTCAGCTGTTCCTCGAAGGCAGGCACGAAGTTGCCGGGCCCGGCCCAGCCAAGATCGCCGCCCTCCAGCGCGGACTGGGGATCCTCTGAAATGGCCTTGGCCACCGCCGCAAAGTCCTCGCCAGCGAGAATCCGCTCCCGGATCGCCTTGAGCTGCTCCCGTGCCGCGCCATCATCGAGTACTTCGTTGGTCGTCAGCAGGATGTGTCGCGCGCGGGTCTGCTTTTCCATGACGGCCTCGCCACCGCGGCGGTCGTCCAGCTTGATGAGATGAAAGCCGCTGGCGTTGCGCACCGGTTCCGCAACCTGACCGATGTTGAGGCCGGGAACAACCTCGGCGAACAGGCTGGGCAGCTCGCTACCCTTGCGCCACCCGATGCTGCCGCCCTCCAGGGCCTGCTGGCCGCTGGAATAGGCCACTGCCAGCTTGGCAAAGTCCTCGCCCGCCTGCAGGCGCTTGTAGAGATCATCGGCGAGGCCCTCCGCGGCAAGGACCTGCTCCGGCGTGGCACTGGAGGGCGCGGCGAGGAGAATGTGCGAGATGAGAAACTCCTGGCGCAGGCTGGCCTTGCCCTCCTGTCGTGCGAGGTAGGTCTCCACCTCTTTCGGCGAGACGCTGATGCGCTGCAGGACATCCCGCTGGCGCAACTGGTCGATGGTGATCTGCTGGCGGAGTTCCCGCCGGTAACCGGCATAGTCCACGCCCTCCCGGGCGAGTAACGTTGGCAGCTCGGCCAGGGGCACGTTGTTGCGCTCGGCGATGGTGGCCAGCCCCTGATTGAGGGTCTCGTCGGACACCTTGATCCCGAGCTTCTCTGCCCGTTGCAACTGCAGCTGTTCAATGACCAGTCGGTCCAGCACCTGCCGCTCCAGGACCGGTTCCGGCGGCAGCTGGGTGCCCTGCTTCTGCAGACGGGCAACGATCTGCGCCGTTTCCGCCCGGAGCTCACTGCGCAGGACGACGCCGTCGTTGACGAGCGCCACGATGCTGTCGAGCAGCTCGCCGCTGCTGCTCAGTTCCCGGGTCTGGGCCCCGGCCACTGATCCCAGGCTCACCAGGACCAGTGCAGCCAGCGGGCGCAGGAATATGGGCGGACGGGCGTGCTTCATTCTGGCGGGGAGTCAGTACCGGTCGAAACTGTCGTCGCCCAGAATACCACGGCCCAGCAGGCTCTCCGCCGGGCTGGTGGCGCTCCCAAAGCCCTTCAGCAGAAGCTGCAGCGAGATGGCGGAGTCTGACTGGCCATCCCGCGTGGTCAGGCTGCGGTTGGCAACCAGGCGCACGCCCCAGCAGCATGTGGAGTAGTCGATGCCTATGAAGCGCTCCAGCGGCTTGTTGTCCAGCAGGGAATAGTCGTAGCGGCCCACGATGTTCCAGCGCTTGCCGAGGGGCCAGGCGCCAGCCAGATCGATTTCCCGGACGGAGTCGCGACGAAAGCGATAAGACAGGTTCACCACGCGAAAGTCGTCGGCGCGGTAAAGAATCCGGGCCTCTGCCAGCTGGGTGACGCCCAGGTCCGAATCCCACTGATAGCCGAGATCCAGCTTCCACCGCTCGTTCAGGTCCATGCCCAGTTCGGCGATATAGTCCGACGCCGTATCGTCGCTCGGTGGCTCGCCCGGCAGCACTACTTCCTGGGAGCTGAAGTACTGGGTTTCGCCGATGGTTGCCGTGAGGAACTGGGAGCCATCCTGCGAACGAATCAGGCGGGTGGTGATGCCGAGGTTCAGCTGATTGGTGTCGCCGAGCCGGTCGAGCCCCACGTAGCGGTTCCGGCGAAAGAGCTGCACGAGGCTGAAGTCCGGCTGAATCGTGTCGAAGACGGGAAACTGGTCCTGGTTCTCGAAGGGCACGTAGACAAACTGGGCCCGTGGCTCGATGGTCTGCAGCCACTTGCCTCCGTCACCCCAGGAACGTTCCAGCAGGGTGCGCAGGTCAACGCTGTAGACGGGTATGACGCGACTCGGTGAATCTTCCTCGTCGGGCACGAGGTTGTTCAGGCTGTAGGCCGTGTAGTCGAGGCCTACGAAGGGCTCGATCTCCAGGGGGCCCAGTGTCAGCGGGAGCGAGGCCTCCGGCTGGAGGTGGGCGCGCAGCCCGGTGACGCCCGTGTCCCGGTCGAAGTAGGTAATCTCGGAGCCGACGCCCAGCGTCAGGCCCAGGCCGGCGTTCGGCCAGTAGCCGTTGATCGCGAGCCGCGGCAGCTCCCGGTAGGGTTCCTCTTCCGGGGTGAGGGCGTCGTCCAGCATTTCATAGTCTTCCACCTCCAGCAGCGTGGACCAGCTGCCGCTGAAGTGCTCGAAAGTGATGCTGCGGTTCAGGGCGACCTGGCTCGTGTTGGCCAGGCCGTTGCTCAGGTCTTCGTAGTAAGCGGAGTCGCTGACGTCCGTCACGTCTATCGTGCTACGCCAGCCCGCCGGCAGCGCGGACTGGTTGAACCAGACCAGCTCGGTCCTGTTGTCGCCAGTCACCTCGTCGTCGGGCAGGAAAGCGGCCGTAGCGAACCCGGACGTTCCGCCGCTCAGGTAGCGGAATTCGCCTTCCGCCTGGAGCCCCCGGCGGGACATGTAGTGGGGGGTGAAGGTCGCGTCGTAGTTGGGGGCCAGGTTGAAGTAGTAGGGCTGCGAGAACTCCACGCCCCGCTGCTGGCTGCTGCCCACGTCCGGCAACAGCAGGCCCGATCTGCGCTGATTGTCGATGGGGTACGTGAGGTAAGGGGTATAGAGGATCGGCACTCCCAGAAACTCCAGGCGGGCATGGCGGGCCGTTGCCGTCCCGGCGGCGCGATCGATCGTCAGCGAACCGGCGTGGAGCAGCCAGTCGTTGTCGCCCCGGGCGCAGGTGGTGTAGGTGACGTCCGTGAGCGACAGTTGCTCCGTGCCCTCCACCGCGATGCGCTCGGCCGAGCCCCGGGCGGGCACCGTGAACAGCTCGTACTCGGCATCATCCACGCTGAACAGGCCCGTCGTGGAGTTGTAGCTGGCCTTATCGCCTCGCACCCAGGACGCCTGATCCCGGAAGTCCACATTGCCGGAGACGGCAAACTCACCGGTGCTCTGGTCATAGCGGCCGGTGTCGGCCCCGAACTGACGGACACCCTGGCGCAGGACGAGCCGGTCGTTGAAGGTCGAGGGGCCGTTGAGGTCCACCTCCAGGTCACCGGAGATGATGTCGATGGTGTCTGCCTGGGGCGCCACGCCGGAAAATCCCGTGTCGTCTCCGTTGCGGGTCAGGGGAGCCGGCGCCGGGATGGGGCACCCAAACGCCGCCGGGGGGGGTGACTCGCCGCCCCGGGCCAGCGCCGTCCACAGCAGAAGGCTTAGCAAGCTGCGGCGCAAGTGTCCCCCGGAATTGCCCATGCGTTGAACGGCGAAGTATAACGGCGCGGCCTGCCAGTCCGGCCCGGTTTCGCCTTACCATGCCGGCCATGCGTGCGCTCATTCTGGCTGCGGGCCGCGGTGAGCGGATGCGGCCTCTGACCAATGACCTGCCCAAGCCCCTGCTGCCCGCGGGGGGCCAGCCGCTGATCGACTATCACATCCACGCCCTGGCCCGCGCCGGAATCCGCGAGCTCGTCGTCAATCTTTCCTGGCAGGGCGAAAAGCTGCGGGACTATCTGGGTGACGGACGCCGGTACGGTGTGACGTTCGCCTTCAGCGAGGAGGGTCCGGAGCCTCTCGAAACCGGCGGCGGCATTCACCACGCGCTGCCCCTGCTTGGCGCCGGGGTGTTCTGGGTGGTGAACGGCGATATCGCCTGTGACTACGCCTTTGCCCAGCGCAGCCTGGTGCCCGGCACGTTGGCCCACCTCGTGCTGGTGCCGAACCCACCCCACAACCCGCGGGGTGACTTCCAGCTGAACGGTGACCGGATCGCGCCCGGACCGCCTGCCGGGGCGGACGCCCGGACTTTTGCCGGTATCTCTGTGCTTGATCCGCAGCTGTTCGCCGGCGCGACGCCGGGACGCTTTCCCCTCGCGCCGTTGCTGCGGGCAGCCGCGGAGCGGGGCGCGGTGACGGGTGAGGAATACGGCGGACGGTGGACCGACGTGGGGACGCCGGAGCGGCTGGAAGCGCTGGACGCGGAGTTGAAAGCGCGCCTGTAGGAGCGCCTTAAGGCGCGATCGGCGCAGATCGCGCCTTAAGGCGCTCCTACAGGCGCTCCCACTGTCAGACCCAGCTTCGCGACGAGAAGCGCCGCGTAGTCCGTGCCAACCTGGTCCACGTCAGTCGGCCCGCCCAGCACCTTGAGGGACGTGACCGCCAGCCCCGGATAGCCGCAGGGATTGATCCCCGCGAAGGGCTCGAGGTCGAGGGCTACGTTCAGCGCCAGCCCGTGATAGGTGCAGCCCCGGCGCACGCGCAGGCCGACGCTCGCCACCTTCGCCCCGGCGACGTACACACCGGGCGCCTCCCGTCGGGCTGACGCCGTGATGCCGTGGCCGGCGGCCAGCGTGATCACGGCCTCCTCCAGCGCGCACACGACCTGGCGGATGCCGAGCCCCGCCCGTTGCAGGTTGAGCAGCAGGTAGACCATGAGCTGTCCCGGGCCGTGGTAGGTCACCTGGCCGCCACGATCGGTCTGCACCACGGGAATCGCTCCGGCCGAGAGCAGATGCGTCCGGCTGGCGTTGAGTCCGAGGGTGTATACCGGCGGGTGCTGGAGCAGCCAGAGCTCGTCCGGCGTGTCGGGGCCACGCCGGTCGGTGAAGTCGCGCATCGCGGTGATGCAGGGTTCGTAGGCGGTGAGTCCGGGCAGGCGGCGGAGCAGTACGAGAGGTGCTGCTGATCCGGGGCTGGCCATCAGAGGAGAAACAGAACCTGGTCGCTGGCGCTGAGGGTCCGGTAGATGTCGTCGAGCTTGGCCCGGCTGGGCGCGGTGAAGTTGACCGTGACCGACAGATAGCGGGCGTTGCGGCTCGGCCGGGTGGTCACCTGGCCAAGGGACTGGGAACCGGCATGGGTCCGCACCACCTCCACCACGTACTGCTCGAAGGCCGGCCCGTTTTGGCCCATGACTTTCAGGGGAAAACTGCAGGGGAACTCGAGGATGCTCTCGTCGCTCACGGGACCTTGCCTCCTGAGTGCGCTGTGGGCCTGCTGGCATCGAAGGCGGCGGAGACCTGCTGCCACACCGGGCCCGGTTCGCCGTTGCCCACGGGCTTGCCGTCCAGAACAACGACCGGCGCAATGCCGCGGGTTGCCGCCGCGATCCAGATCTCGTCGGCGTCGCGCAAGCGCTCCACGGTGATGGCGTCGTCGATGCAGCGCCGGCCGCACTTCCGGGCGATGACAAAAACGGCGTCCGTCGTGGTGCCGGGCAGGACGTCGGGACCTGCCGGCCGCCGGACCAGAACCCCCTTCTCCACAATGATTACCGAGCTTGCCGAGCCCTCCGTCAGCTGGCCATCCCGAACGAGAATGGCCTCGCCGGCACCAGCTGCACTGGCCGCCTGCCGGGCCAGCACATTGGCGAGCAGTGCCGTGGACTTGATGTCGCAGCGGCCCCAGCGCTGGTCGGGACGCGTAATGGCCCGGATACCAGTGCGGTCGGGATGCGGCTCGCTGAGCGGCGACACCATGCCGAAGACCGTCGGTGTGACATGGCTACCGGGAAACGCGTGGTCGCGGCCCACATCGGCGCCCCGGCTGACCTGCAGGTAAACCGCCAGATTGCCGCCACCATTGCGCTGGACCAGCCCGCCGATGATCTTCTCCCACTCGGCCCGGCCGTGGGGATTGCGGATCTCAACCTCCCGGAGGCTGCGTTCGAGCCTGTCCAGATGGGGATCCAGCAGGAAGGACTGCCCGGCGTAGACGGGGATCACTTCGTAAACGGCATCGCCAAAGAGGAAGGCCCGATCGAGGGGCGACACCCGCACGGCGGCCAGTGGCATGAACCCACCGTTGAACCAGGCGGTTGGCAGCGGCATGGCCATGGGTTAGCTAGCTCATTCGAACCAGAGCAGGACTGTATCCCGGCCCTGCTGCCAGAGCGACCCTGAGGCCACCGGCGTAATCGGATACAGGCCCGCATCGGCGATGGTCTCGCTCCCCAGGCTGACCTGAACTTTGCCCAGCGCGACAGCTGGATCGAGGGGTGCCAGGACCTGGGCGGGCAGGGTAAAGGTGGGCTTGATCTGGTCTGCGGTACCCCGGGGTATGGTGACCCAGATGTCGCGATTGACGCCGACGCCTGCCAGCGGTTGCTCGCCCTTCCAGACGCGCACCTCGCTCAGCGGTTTGCCGGCCGCGAGCAGCAGTTTCGTTTCGTAGAAGCGATAGCCGTAGTTCAGCAGCGTCTGGGACTCCCGCTCCCGGGCCCGCGGATTGTCCGTGCCGAGGACTACCGCCACGACACGCATGCCGTCCCGAAGCGCCGATGACACGAGACAGTACCCGGCGGTATCTGTAAAGCCGGTCTTCATACCGTCCACTGTCGAGTCGCGCCAGAGCAGACCGTTGCGGTTGCTCTGGGTAATGCCGTTCCACTGGAAGTCCTTCTGGGAGTACCAGCGGTAGTACTGGGGAAACTCACTGATGATCGCGTTCGCCACCTTCAGGATGTCGCTTGCGGTGGTGTAGTGCTCCGGGTCGGGCAGGCCGGTGGCATTGCGGTACTGGGTATCGCGCATGCCCAGTTCCTTGGCGTACTGGTTCATCAGGTCGGCAAAGGCGGACTCACTGCCCGAGACGTGCTCGGCCAGGGCCACGCTGGCGTCGTTCCCCGACTGGATGATCATGCCCTGGAGCAGCACCGACAGGGGCACGCGATCGCCCAGGTCGACGAAGGACCGGGAACCGCCTGTCCGCCAGGCTGTCTCGCTGATAACCACCGCATCTTCGAGGCCGATGCGCTTGTCCTTGATGCTGCGAAAGACCGCGTAGGCCGTCATCAGCTTGGTGATGCTCGCCGGATCGAGTTTCTGGTTCTCGTTGAGGGCTGCCAGGGTGCGCCCGCTGTTGTGGTCCTGAAGCATGTACGCCTTGGCGGCCAGGGTGGGCGGCGCGGGAACCTGGTTCGGATCGGCAGCGGAGGCGGCGTTGGCCATCAGGGCCATCGCCAGCAATCCCGCCCACACACGTTGAATCATTCTGCAAACTCCTCAAAAAAAGGTCGGGGCGCCTGCAGG
>CAMBYH010000092.1 GCA_945872065.1 Arsukibacterium tuosuense | reverse complement strand
GCGGCCCTCAGGGGCACCCAGCAGATCTTCCACGCCATTCTGGGCTGCACCGCGACGCTCCTGTTCGCGTTCCTGCCACTGATGGTGCTGCCCGAGACCGCGGGCAAGTTCATCCGCGTTCTGCCCGTGACGGTCGTTACGACCATCGTTGGTTCACTGCTGATTGCGCTCTTCATCATTCCCTTCATCGCGAGCCGGGTGTTGCAGCCCACCGAAGAAGCTGGCGGCAATCGCCTCCTGCAGCGAATGATGGGCCTGATCGAACGCTGGTACCGTCCGGCCCTCGAGTTCTGTCTGGCCCGACCCCGCAGCACTGCAATCATCTCGGTTGGCGGCTCACTGCTGCTCACCGCGCTGCTGGTGCCTGTCGTCGGCTCCAGCCTGTTTCCCAAGGCCAATGCACCGATGTTCCTGGTCACGATCGAAACACCGAATGGCTCGAGTCTTGCTGCCACTGACGATGCACTGCGGTTCGCAGAGTCGAAGCTGGCAGCGATGCCGGACGTGCGGAACTATTTCGCTAATCTGGGCCATGGCAATCCCCAGATCTACTACAACAAAATCCCGAAGCAGGACGCCGCGAACTACGCTGAGCTGTTCGTGCAGCTCAGGGAGTACAGCACCCGCGGCACGCCGCCGAAGCTGGAGGCCCTGCGCCAGGAGCTTGCCGTGTACCCGAACGCCCGGATCTTCGTCGATGAGTTCATCAACGGGCCGCCTATCACTGCGCCAATAGCCGTCCGCATTGTTGGCCCCGAACTCGCAAAGATCGAATCCCTCTCGCGACAGGTCGAGGCGGTGATCCGCAAGATTCCGGGGACCCGGGACATCGATAATCCCCTGCGGGTATCCCGGACCAATCTCCGGCTCGCCGTCGATGCCCAGAAGGCCAGTCAGCTTGGTGTGCCCACCGCGACCTTTGATCAGGCGGTACGACTGTCTGTCGCCGGCATTGAGGCGGGCAAGTACAAGGAGACGGACGGCGAGCAGTACCCCATCGTGGTGCGTACCCCCGTGGGTTCCCGGGCCGACCTGTCGGTACTCGACGAGATTCGCGTGCCCAGTCTGGGCGGCAGTGCACTGCCACTGTCCCAGCTGGCCACGCTCGAGTTCGAGAAAGGACCTTCCCAGATCCAGCGCTACGGCCGGGAGCGCTCCGCCACGATCAACGCCGATGTCGACCCGGGCCTGAACACCGCGAAGATCACCGCTGACGTCGTCCGGGAGCTCGAGCGCTTCGACTGGCCCAGGGGCTATCGCTACCTGCTCGGCGGCGAGGCCCAGTCAGGTTCCGAATCCTTCAGCGGCGTCGGCATCGCCGCCATCGTGGCGCTCTTTGGCATCTTCGCCGTGCTCGTGATCGAGTTTGGCAGCTTCAAATCGACGCTCATCGTGCTGACGGTCGTGCCGATCGGCCTCGTGGGGGGCTTTCTCGCGCTCCTCGCCACGGGGAACAGTGTGTCCTTCACCGCCAGTATCGGTCTGATTGCGTTGCTCGGGATTGAGATCAAGAACTCGATTCTCCTGGTGGACTTCACCAACCAGCTGCGCGCCCAGGGGGTCGCGCTGGACGAGGCGATCGAGCGCGCTGGCGAAACCCGCTTCGTACCGATACTCCTGACTTCCGCCACCGCCATTGGGGGCCTGCTGCCGCTGGCACTGCAGAATGTTGGCCTCTACAGCCCCATGGCCTGGGTCATCATTGGTGGCCTGCTGACCAGCACGTTTCTGGCGCGCCTCGTGACGCCCGTGATGTACAAACTCTTTACTCCCGATGTCGAGGTCAAGCCCGTGCCGTTTGCCTAGCCGTTCTTCGCCAACCGTGACGGGCATCATTCCAATGCCTGTGCGTATGGCGAGACGATCAGGCTGTCATGAGCGCATCGAAGCGACCTGCTTCCAGTACGGACCGCCACGGGGAAACGGTTCGCCTGCGCCATGGCCTGCATTTCAACGACTGCGAAGCCACCGGGCACCATTCGCCGGTCTACGTGGAGTATCTGTGCCGTGACCTCGTGCCCCACCTCCTCGCCATACTCCGGGAGCTGGAAACCCGGGCGGCGATGGTGCTCGCCGGGGAGCCTCGCCGCCGGGTTCTGGCCCTGCTCTATGACCGGCAGGACAACGAACGGGAAGGCCTCGCCAGTTTCTTCATCCAGTGCTCCGATGCAGAATCGCCCTGGCAACTTGGCTTTGGACACGTGGGATCCGGTCACATGGGCATCACCGACCTGGCGTTGTGGCAGCAGCACCTGGATGAGTTCCGTGAGAACATCTGGATGACCGTGGTTCGGGAAAGTCGCAAGACCACGCGACGAAATCCTGATTAACAGACGTTTACTCGCGATCCTGACTGGCGCGGCCTTTGGGCTGGTCGCCTCAACCGGCGCGTGCTCTCGGGAAAGCCCCGAACGGGAGCTGTTTCTCTCCGCGACCCTGGTCAGGGTCGTCGACGGCGATACCATCGATGTAAACCTCGACAGCGGCCCGCTCACGATCCGCCTGCACGGCATCGACACGCCCGAGCGCAAGCAGCCCCTGGGGCCGCCCGCCACCAAAGCGCTGCGGAGCCTGGTTGAAGGCCAGCCGCTGGAGATCGAACCGATCGAACGGAACGACGGGTACGGCCGGATGGTGGCGAAGGTTTTCGTCGCGGGCGATGACGTCAATGCCCGGATGGTCGAGACGGGCTACGCCTGGGCCTATCGGCGCTACCTGCGCCGGGAGCCCGTAGATGAGAGCTATTGCCGGCTTGAGGCTGGCGCGCGGGCGGCAGGGCGGGGTCTATGGGTGGGTGCACCTGAGAAGTGGGAGCCGCCCTGGATCTTTCGCGCACGACAACGCGGCGATAAGGTTCCCGACAGCAGCTACGCGGATGAGACGGCGGAGCGCTGCATCGCTGCCTTTGGTAAGAAGGGACCCCGTTCCGCTGGTTCGGGTCCCGTCGCCAACTGCCGTATCAAGGGCAACATCAACTCAAAGGGTGTCCGCATTTACCACGAACCCGGCCGCGCCTCCTACGCGAGCACCGACATAGACATGAAAAAGGGCGAGCGGTGGTTCTGCAGCGTGGCAGAGGCGGAGCGCGCCGGCTGGCGCGCCCCGAAATAGGCGCAGCCGTCAGAGCCTGGCCAGGTCGTCTCGCGCGTCGGCGCTTTCCGGCGCCAGCTTGAGTGACGTCGCCAGGGCTTCCCGGGCCTTTTCTTTATCGCCCTCGGCGAGGTATGCACGGCCGATGTAGAGCCAGGCCTCGGCTTCGCCGAAGAGGGGTGCGGTGGAGCCGGCGGGGCGGGACGCCACAAAGAGCTGCTCCGCGCGTTTCAGTTCCTTGAGCGCCCGCGTGGCGCTGCCGCCGAAGAGGGCAGGCGTCAGCAGGTCGCTGACCCCGGCCTGGAACACGACCCAGGGATTATCCGGCGCCAGCTTCAGTGCGGCCGACATTTCCCGACCGGCTGCCACACCCCGCGTGGCGGCCCGGAGCACGTAGTAGTTCGAGCTGGCGCCCAGGCAGGAGGCGTACAGGGCCCGCGCCTGGGCATAGTCGCTGCGGCGCTTCAGCAGCGGTTCCAGCTCGTCGATGCATTCCTCCAGGTAATCCCGCGCCCGGCTTTTGTCCGTGCCCGGAATCGCCGACTGCCGCAGGCGGGCGAAGGCCGCGTAGTAGGTAGCCAGGTCTTCCTGGTCTGACTCGCCGCCTGCCTTCTTCAGTGCGGTGACGACCACTTCGATTGCCCCGGCATCCCGGGCGTTGTAGCCCTGCTCAATCTGGTCCCGATAGGGCAACAGGCTGTCCGCCGCCCAGGCCGGCACGCCGGCGACGCTGCCAAGAAGCAGGATCAGCAATCGGTAACGGGACGTCGTCACTGACGGGATCATCGCGGCCTCGGGGTTAAGTTGAACTTGCACGCGTCCGCAGCGCGCGCTTCAGCAAGCGTGCCACGGCCTCTGCCAGTGGTACATCATCTTCGGCAAGGCCACGCACGGACAAATAGACGCGGCTCGTAATCGGGATTTCGGTCCACTGTTCGGGGGCGCCGGGTGGACTGCGCCGGGCGTTGAGTGTTGGCCGGACCTCAAGCTCCCGGAGCAGCTCACCCAGTTCGGGATCAGTCGCTGCAATCTCCACCCCAGGCCCCGACCCTTCGGGCGGCATGGTCGGCTGAACCGGTGGCGCCGCCAGAATCGGCGGTCCAGGGTGGGTCTCGTCGTGATGGGCTTCCGGCGGAGGTGGTGCCAGCGGCCGTTCCGCGCCGAAGCGCTTGCGGATGCCCGCGTCCGCCAGTCCGTAGCTGCGCCGTTCCCCCGCAGGAGCGCGGGACGGCTCGATCGTTGTCGACGGTGCGGGAGTAGTCGCCGGGGGTTCCTGCAGTGTGGGTGGAGGAGGGGTTGCCTGGACCGGCTCCGGCAGTTCCGCAAACAACACCGTCAGGGCGTCGACGGGCAGGCCCCGGCTGAGCAGCTCCCCGATGCCGGCGGCATCGACGGCGCCGAGGGCCCGGCGGATCTCGGCCAGCGTCGCGGTCAGCAGCTTGCCCTCCGTCTGCAGGGTCTTCACGCCCTGGATAAAAAGCAGCCGCGTCAGGCAGTCCTCGGGGTAGCGGGTGTGGGGACCGCGCCGGCCGACCTTGGGCAACAGGCCGGACTGGATGTAGTAAACGATGGTGCGCCGGTCGAAGCCGGTGGCAGCGACCAGTTCGGCGAGGGAATAGCTGCGGGCACCGGACATGCCCGCAGACTATTCACCCGTATAGACAGTGTCAACTAGTGGCAAGTCTCCGCCGGCGGACCAGGCCAAGGAGGGCAAGACCAGCACCAAAAAGCGGCAACGCGGCGGGAATGGGGACGATCGTCGCCGAATACACGCCGATCCCGCCGCCACCCAGCTCATACCCACCCAGGAGCAGGGCCTGGCCGGTCGGGCTGTTGGCCGCGTCGACAAACAAGAGGGATTCCGGGGAGACGAGGCCGTTGCTCAGGCTGTTGATGTAATCCAGCAGGACCGGGTTGCTGGGGTCCGTCAGGTCGTAGGCCAGCAGGCCATTCTGGCGCTCCATGCCGAGGAAGAGCAGGCGAGCGCCACCAACCTCGGCCAGCGCCAGGGCTTCCGGTTCCGGGCCTTTGTCGGGTGAGCGGGCGTCGAACGCACTGAGCAGGCCATCGTTGATGTTGTGCTTCAGGGGATCCAGCGAAAGAAGGATGCTTTCCAGGGATCCGCTGTCCTTCACCAGCAGGCCCGTCTCGGCATCCCAGACCGAGAACGAGCGCGTGCCCGTCATGGTCAGGACGTCAATATCGCCATCGGCGTTGGTATCGCCGTCGATTTTGGACACCCGGAGGCGGCCCAGGGCCCCGTTGGCCCGGTAGTTGCCGCCGTAGAGTGAGTTCAGGGTCGCTGCGACAGTGGCATCCACGGAACCCGCGCCGGATGCGGGCATGCTGGCTACGCGGACCCTGTCTGCATCATCTACCCGGAAGTCGCCTTCGTTGGCGGTGACGATGTAGGTCTTGCCGGCAAACTCGAAGCTGGCCAGGGTGTCGGGCATCGGCAGGCCAGCGACCTGATCGTTAATCTGGGCGGCAGCCGTGCCACCGGCGCCGTCCTGGTCCGAGGCGTCGATGGTCTGGGTGATCGTGCCCAGGCCTCGGACGGCGGTCCACTGGTTCGACGCCAGATTGAACTCCGCGAAGGCGTTGTTTTCCTGCAGGGTCACATAGAGCTTGCCGTTCTTTTCAGTCAGGAACTCCGGCTCGATATGTCGGTAGCGATTGGCCACCGCGCCGGCGCTGAGATCGTTGTAGCGAACGCCGCTGAGAGACACGCCGGCCCCAAGATTCGCGGCCTGAAAATCGTAGGTGCTTACAGCAGCATTGGTGAGCGTGCTGACATCGCCAATCGTGCTGATGGACGAGAGATCGATGATGCTGATGGAGCCCGGGGCATCTGTGGCCCCGCCGCTGGTGAACTCGCCTTCGTTGACTACGTAGAGCTTCTGGCCATCCGCCGAGAACTTGACGCTGTCCGGGTGAAAGCCGACGTCCAGGGTCACCAGGGCACCCACGCTGCCGGTGCGATAGTCGAAGAAGCCGATCTTCCCCTGCGTTGTCCCATTCGTCGTGGGGATCAGGCTCACCACGCCGAAGCCTCTCTGGAGAGGGTCAAGCGCGGTGGAGGACGCATCCCGGACAGTACCGGCACCAAAGGCGCCGTTGAAGGTCACGATGCCCCGTTCGGAGAGGGTGCCGGTATTGCCCAGCGTCAGCACCTGCACACCAAAGCCACTGGTGCCCGCCATCGTGCTCGAGACGGTGTTCTGATCGGCCGAGTAGTCGAGAATCTCGGCACTCCCATTCCGGGCCCCGGTGCTCGTCGTGAAGGCATTCAGCAGCTGCAGGTCCAGTTGAACGGCGTGGGCCGGGAGGCTGAAAACGGCGGTGGCAGCCACCAGGATGGCGTGTCGGGAATGCATCGATTCTCTCCGGAGAAGGGGGGGTAACAGTGAGGGTTGCAAGGCTAGGCGGCGCGTGTGAAATTCCGGTGAATCTCTGTTAAATAATGTAAAGGTCTCCCGGGGCCCGCCAGCTAACATCGGATCGAGCATGTTTCCCCTCAGCGACGAAAACCCGCATTTCCTGACGCCCTACACGACCTATGTGCTCATCGCGCTGAATATCGCCGCGTGGGTCTTTGTCCAGGGGCTGGGGGCGGAGCCCCGCCTCGGGGCTTCGGTCTGTACGCTGGGGCTGGTGCCCGGGGAGTTGCTGCAGACGCTCGCGGCGGGCACCCGTTTCGAGATCGGACCAGGCACCTACTGCGTACTCACCAACACGCCCAACTGGCTTACGGCCGTGAGCCACATGTTTCTGCACGGCGGCTGGCTGCACATCATCGGCAACCTCTGGTTTCTCTGGATCTTTGGCAACAATATTGAGGATTCCATGGGCCACCTGCGCTTTGCAGTTTTCTATGTGCTCTGTGGACTTGCGGCTGCGGTGGCCCAGATCCTCGCGGATCCTGCCGCCGGTATACCGATGGTGGGCGCGTCCGGCGCCATTGGCGGGGTGATGGGTGCTTATGTGCTGCTCTACCCTAAGGTGCAGGTGAAGATGCTCATCTTCCTGGGTTTCTTCATCACAACGTTCACCGTTCCGGCATTCTGGATGCTGGGCTACTGGTTCATCGCCCAGCTGGTCGGCGGGGTGGGCTCCATTGGTGCTCAGGGCGGGGGCGTGGCGTTCTGGGCCCATATCGGGGGCTTCCTGGCCGGCGCTGCGCTCGTCCTGCTCTTCCAGGATCCTGCACTGGTAAGCCGGCATCCCCACCGGGGCTGGCGGGCCGACACCTAGCCGGGACGCCGTGAGCCGCTCATGGCAGAATGAATTCCCGAATCCAGGAGGCCTGCAAGTCATGACCGTTGCCCGTCCCGCTGCACTGCTACTTCTGGTCCTTGCCATGACCCTGTTGGCAGGTGGAGCTGAAGCGGCCAAGTCGACCAAGGCGGCAGAGCCGAAGCTTTCCGGCCAGCAGGCGCGGGTTGCGCAGGGCGGCAAGGTTGACCTCGCTGCGTCGGCGTTCACC
>CAMBYH010000091.1 GCA_945872065.1 Arsukibacterium tuosuense | reverse complement strand
CCAAGCCCCAGTACGACCTCCTCATCAAGAACGTCCGGGTGGTGCGGCCCGGGGCCGCGATGGTCGAGCAGGGCGACATCGCCATCAAGAATGGCCGCTTCGCGAAGATCGCGCCGGTCATCCCCGCGGAGTCCGCCGCGCAGGTGTATGACGGCAAGAACCGCCTCGCTTTTCCCGGTCTCGTCGATCCCCACATGCACACGGGCATCTACTCGCCCCTCGAGCAGGATGCTGTCACTGAAAGCCGGGCTGCGGCCCAGGGTGGAGTCACGAGCAGCCTCAATTACACGCGCACGGGTGCCTACTACCTGAACAAGGGCGGCTCCTACAAGAAGTTCTTCCCCGAAGTCCTGCAGCTGTCGGCTGGCAACTATCACGTGGACTACGCCTACCACCTGGCGCCCATGGACAAGCGCCATATCCGGGAAATTCCGGAACTGGTGGAGACCTTCGGCGTGACGTCCTTCAAGATCTACATGTTCTACGGCGGCCACGGCCTGCATGGCCGGTCCACTAACCAGAGCGAATTCCTCATGATCAATGAGGACGAAAAGTACGACATCGCCCACTTCGAGTTCGTGATGCGGGGCATCCGCAAGGCCATGGACAAGTACCCGGACAAGGCCGGGGACATCTCCTTGAGCCTGCATTGCGAGACCGCGGAGATCATGTCGGCCTACACGAAGATCGTGGAGGAGGAGGGCACCCTCAAGGGTCTGCCGGCCTACAGTGCTTCCCGCCCGCCCCACTCGGAAGGCCTCGCCATCTTCATCGCGTCCTACCTGGCTAACGAGACAGACCTGCCCAACATCAACCTGCTGCACCTGACGTCCCGCAAGGCGGTCCTGGCGGCGTTGCAGATGGCCGCCGTGTTCCCCCATATCAACTTCCGCCGGGAGGTGACCATCGGTCACCTCATGCTGGACACGGACTCCAAGGCGGCGTCCCTGGCCAAGGTCAATCCGCCGATCCGCCCCCGGGAAGACGTGGACTACCTCTGGGAACAGCTGGTCGCCGGTAACCTGGACTGGGTGTGCAGTGACCACGCCTGCTGCAAGCACGAGATGAAGGTGGACAAGAGGAAGCCCGGCAACATCTGGCTGGCCAAGTCCGGCTTCGGCGGCACCGAGTACCTGCTGGCCGCCCTGGTCAGCGAAGGCCGCAAGCGGGGCCTGACGTACAACCAGATGGCAGCCCTGACGAGCTACAACGCCGCCCGCCGCTTCGGCCTGCACAGCAAGGGCGATATTGAGGTCGGCCTGGATGCGGATCTGGCGCTCCTGGACCCCAACGAGACCTGGACCGTCCGGGCCGCTGATTCCGAGTCCCAGCAGGGCTACACGCCCTTTGAGGGCATGGAGCTCTCCGGGCGGGTGAAGACCACCTTCCTCCGGGGCCAGCGGATCTACGACGACGGTCAGATCGTCGGCAAGGCCATCGGGCGCTACCTGTCCCGGCCTTACTGATCATTCCGGGACAACGCGCCGGGGTGGAGCGACCGGCGGCTGTGTGCCTCGCCCGCGAAAAGACGTGTCCTCACGTCAGCGGGCGGGGTCTCCAGCCGGCGGTCGCGGCGACGGAGCGCGTTCTGTCGCGTTATGACCACAATGCTGCGGCCCTCCGTGACGGACCTCACAGATCCCTTGTTCCGCCTTTGACCGCGGCTCGGCACCCCCTGTAGTTTCGCGTCTTAGATCTTGATTGCTCGTTGATTTTTCACGCCGGGATGCGGGGTGGGGCGGGCGGAACAAGACCGCCGTAAGACGTTTATAGAAAAAGAAAACGAGGGTTCCATGTGTCACATTGCCGACAAGTTCTACGCTGCCGTCCGGACGCTGGCCACGGACGCACCGCTGAAGCAGCGGCTCATCAGTGCCTACGTGGACCATCTGGAGGCACTGGCTGAGGACGACGTGCCCCAGGCCGTCCAGCCCCGCTTCGAAGCGCTGCGTCAGGCCATGACGGCCGTGCCGCCGACGGAAAAGGAAACGGCGGTCCAGGTCTCAGTCCGGAAGATGTCCCAGGCGGAGGCCGGGCGCCTGTCCCGGTCCGTCCTGGCGATCTTTGCCGAACTGGTGCGGGCCAAGAGTACCGGCGAACGCCTGGCGAGTGGGGCTGTCACGAAGGCCCCCGCCTTTAACCGGGTCGATGCTAACCTCCGGGTGCCGGGCTTCCTGGCGCGCTAGGAAATGGGGACATGCCTCATTTCCCCGCTGCCTCATTTCCCCGCCCGGTTCCTGGCGAGGAAAAAAAAGGCGCCGGCTCTAGCCGGCGCCTTGAAGTCATGGGAAATGAGGCATGTCCCCAATCAGAACTTCAGCGTGGCCTCCACGCCCAGGCGCCGCTCGGTGCCCGGGCTGATGAAGGAACCACCGAACTCCGGTGCCGGAATCACCTCGTTCAGGTACTCCTCGCCGAGCGCATTCCGGAGGAAGCCCACCAGTGACCAGCGGTCGCCGGAAATGCCGGCCCGCAGGTTGACCAGCGAGTAGGCGTCACGCTTGGCGACGGAGGCGTTGCCGGGCCCCAGGGTGGGAATGCTCAGCGTAAAGATCGTGGGTCGGTCGTTGTTCTGGATCACGTGGAACCAGGTCTCGCCCACCCCGGCGAGGTCCACACTGCCCACGAAGTCGTAGCTGCCGGACACCGGGTATTGCACCTGCGCCCCCGCACTCCAGGTGTAGTCGGGGGTGTAGGGCGAGTCGTTGCCCACGCTGTCCGGCCGGACGTTGTTCTGCTTGATCTCGCTGGTGAGGAAGTTGGCACCGGCGTAGACCGTCAGCCAGTCGGTGGCGTCGAAATGCAGGGACACTTCCTGGCCCCAGATCTCGACCTTGTCGATGTTCTCCACCACCCGCAGCAGGCCGAAGCCGCCGACGAAGAACTCGAAGAACTGCATGTCTTTCACGTCGAGATAGTAGAGCGCCGCTTCCGCCCGCAGGCGGTTATCGAGCCACTCGGACTTGGCACCGAGCTCAAAGGTCGAGGAGGTTTCTTTCTTGTAGGTGTCATCGCAGGACGTCAGTGACGCGCAGCCACCCAGGAGGACGGGAGCAAAGTCACCTTCGAAGGGCGCGCCGGGCCCCAGCAGGGGGTTGTTGATGAAGTTGTTGACGGTGACGGCGGAGCCGGAGTTGTTGAAGCCGCCACTTTTGAAGCCGACGCCCCACGTGCCATAAGCCGTGACGTTGTCCGTGGCGTCCCAGGTAATCGACACCTTGGGCTCCAGGGCGTCAAAGTCCTTGCTCTGGTTGGGGATGTTGCCGGTGGCGCAGAGGCCCGGGTTGATGTACGCGCCGCCCGTGCCCGGCGGTGCCGTGGCATCGCAGGTGTTGATGTACTGGGTGGTGGCGTCCACGGGCACCTGGTTCCGGACCTTGCGGTCCTCCAGGTCGTAGCGCAGCGCCAGTGAGGCCTCGATGGTGTCGGTCAGGTCATAGGCCAGCTGGCCAAAGGCCGAGTAGACGTTGGTCGTAAACTGGTCCCGGGCCAGCTGCTCCGTGGGATTGCGCGGATCGGTGGTGTAGAGGTTGGCGATCACGCCGAAGCCCCGGTCGATACCCGTGTTCACGCCAACTTCCCGGTCGATGTTCAGGTAGTAGAGACCCCCGAGCCAGCGCAGCTGCTGGTCGCCCTTCGACGCCAGCCGGATCTCGAAGGAGTAGTCCGTCTGGTTCCGCTCCTGGTACTGGGTGCCGTCGCAGGCCGTGGGGGTATAGGCACCAAACAGCGAGCCGGCAGGGCCGCCAGTGCCCGGACCGAAGGCGTCCTGGGGCACGATCAACTGGGGCGGGGCCACGGGGTAGAAGCCTAGGTCATTGGTGGTATCGATGCACTGCTGTTCCGCAAAGAAGAAGCCAAAGGCGCCGCTGGTGCCGTCAGCCCCCAGGTTGTTCTGGATATCGCTATAGAGGCCCCAGCCGGTGAGATCGGCCCAGCCCAGGTCGTAGTCAACCTTGAGTGATGCTTCCAGGGAGTCCTGGTTGTTGAAGGGCTTGATGTTGTTGTCGAACTGGAACTTGTGGCCGTTCACGTTCTCGTTACCAAAGGCCGCCATTTCGGGGCTCTGGCCGATGAACTCCAGGGTCGGGACCAGGCTCGGGATCTGGAACACGGAGTTGAAGGCGATGGAATTGGCCTCCACCTGGCTAAAGCGCAGCTTGGCATCCACGGTCAGGTTCTCCGAGGGCTCCCAGAGGGCCCGGGTGCCCACGTCGTAGCTCTTGAAGCTGTCCACGTTGGCCGAGTCCGGAGCGGACCCGGGCCCGAGGAACCGATCGGAGGTGTAGTAGGCATTGTTGTAGTAGCCGTCGCTGTCCCGGAAGCTGCCGGAAACGCTCACTCCCAGGGTATCGCTGACCGGGCCAGAGAAAACACCGGAGAAGACCTCGGTGGAATCCTCCGCAAAGCTGGCCCGGACCTGTCCGCCCCACTCATTGCCGGGCTTCTCGGTGGTGATGATGAAGGCCCCCGCGGCGGCGTTGCGGCCGTAGATGGCGCCCTGGGGGCCCTTGAGAACTTCGATCTGCTGGAGGTTGATGTATTCCCGGTTCAGCGCGGCGGGATTGGTCATCAGGATGCCGTCGATGATCAGCGCGTAGTTGGCTTCCGCGTCCCGCGTGCCGTTGATGCCCCGGATATTCACCTGGGGGTCGCCGACTTCGGCGGTGTTGGCGACGAGGGACACCCCCGGCGTCTGGTAGATAAAGTCCTCGGCCCGCTGGATGCCCGTGGCCTCGATGTCGGCCGCCGTAAATACGGAGACAGAGCCCGGGACGTCCTGGATCGACTCCGCCCGCTGGCGGACTGTCACGATGATTTCAGTAATGTCTCCTTGCGCCTCGGCCTGGGCCATGGCCGGCTGGCCGGTCAGAAGGGTCGTCGCCATGGTGGCCAGCACCAGGCCGGTACGGGTCATCACTACGGTTTTTACTGCTACGGTTTTTGCGTTGGACATCAGCTAGCTCCTCACCCCAGAGACAGGGCCTGCGGCAAACAGATCGTGGCGCGCAGGTCAAGCCCGGAAACTATAGCTTTCAACCGGTACAGTCAACGCGTGGTGTGTCCGCGACAGACTGAACGCGCCGCTGGCCAGGACGCGGTTGCGGCATGGACAGGCCGGGCGCCGATACCTTAAGGTCGCGCCCTCACGCACAGGACCCGACGCATGCAGACCATCCTCATCACAGGCAGCACCCGCGGCATCGGCAAGGGCCTCGCCCGGGAATTCCTGCGGCTTGGACATCGGGTGATCGTGACGGGCCGCAGTGAGGCCGCGGTAACCGCAACAACCCGGGACCTGAGCCCCCTGGGGGAAGTCCTGGGGTTGGTCTGCGACGTGCGCCAGTTGCCTTCTGTCCAGGCGGCCTGGGCGGCAGGGGTTGCCCGGTTCGGTCGGATCGATATGTGGATTAACAACGCTGCCGTGGCCACGGACCGGGTGTTGCTGGCCGACCTGCCGGGAGACCAGCTTCAGACCACTGTGGATACCAACCTCCTGGGGACCCTGTACGGCTGCCAGGTCGCCATTGCCGGGATGCGGGGCCAGCCAACCGGGGGCAAGGTTTTCACTTTTGAGGGCTTCGGCAGTGACGGTCTGTCCCGGCCGGGTCTGTCGGTCTACGGTGCCACCAAGCGTGCCATTCGCTACCTGACAGCTTCGCTCGCCAAAGAATGCGCCGGGACCAACGTGCTCGTGGGTTCGCTGAGCCCCGGGATCGTGGCCACCGACCTGCTGCTCTACAGTTCGAAAGGTCAGGATGCGGCGGACTGGGAGAAGGCGAAGCGCACGCTGAATATTCTCGGTGACACCGTCGAAACCGTGACGCCGTTTCTCGCCGAGGTGGCGCTGGCCAGCACCAAACAGGGTGCGCGCATCGCCTGGATGACGCCTGCCAAAGCCGCCGGCCGTTTTGCCACTTCATTCTTCCGCAAGCGCGACATCCTCTCCGCGCTCGAGGCCCGCACCAATCTGACGGTGCGCTGAGCCAGTGAACGACGCCACGCGTGACCCAGCGAACGAAGCAGCGAACGACGCGGCGCCCGAGAGCCGGGATTTCATCCGTCAGATTGTTGCCGATGACCTGGCAGCCGGCCGGCACAGCGTCATCGTCACGCGCTTTCCGCCCGAGCCTAACGGTTACCTCCACGTGGGCCATGCCAAGTCCATCTGCCTGAATTTCGGCGTGGCCGCGGAGACGGGCGGGCGCTGTTTCCTGCGGCTTGACGACACCAATCCCCTGAAGGAAGACCAGGCCTTCGTGGACGCCATCATCGATCAGGTCCGGTGGCTCGGTTTCGACTGGGCAGACCGGCTGACCCACGCCTCAGACTACTTTGTCCAGATTCACGACTGTGCGGTGGCGCTGATCGGGGCGGGCAAGGCCTACGTGGACAGCCTCACCCCGGAGCAGATGCGGGAGTATCGGGGGACACTGACGGCGGCGGGCAGGGAGAGCCCGCACCGCAGCCGCACGGTGGCAGAGAACCTGGACCTCTTCACCCGCATGCGGGCCGGGGCGTTTGCCGACGGGGAGCACGTCCTGCGGGCGAAGATCGACATGGCCTCGCCCAACATCAATCTCCGGGATCCGGTGCTCTACCGGATTCGGCGGGCCACTCACCAGCGGACGGGGGATGCCTGGTGCATCTACCCGCTCTACGACTTTGCCCACACGATCTCCGACGCGCTGGAGGGCATCACGCACTCACTGTGTACGCTCGAGTTCGAGGATCACCGGCCGCTGTATGAGTGGTTTCTCGCTAACCTGCAGTTACCTGCCTGCCCGCGCCAGATCGAGTTTTCCCGGCTCAATCTGGCCTTCACTATCACCAGCAAGCGCAGGCTTGCCGAGTTGATCGAGCTGCAACACGTGGCCGGCTGGGACGATCCGCGCCTGCCGACCATCGCCGGCATGCGCCGGCGCGGTTACCCGCCCGAGGCGCTGCGGGATTTCGTCGGCCGCACGGGGGTCACGAAGAAGGAGCACAGGGTCCAGATGAGTCTCCTGGAAAACTGTGTGCGGGAGGATCTCAATGTGCGGGCAGGCCGCGCCATGGCGGTGCTTAACCCGCTCAAGGTGGTACTGACGAACTATCCGGCAGAGCAGACCGAGCTGCTGGCCGCGGCCAACCACCCGGATCGCCCCGATCTCGGCGAGCGTCAGCTGCCGTTCGGCCGGGAATTGTGGATCGAGCAGGACGACTTCCTGGAGGACGCGCCGCAGAAGTTCTTCCGCCTGCGGCCCGGTGGGGAGGTCCGCCTGCGCTATGGCTACATCATCAGGTGCAACGAGCTGATCAAGGATGCGGACGGTCGCGTGACCGAGGTGCACTGCACTTACGATCCGGAAACGCGGAGCGGGATGAGTGGCGCGGAGCGGAAGGTGAAAGGCACCATTCACTGGGTCAGCGCGGCCCGGGCGGTACGAGCGGAGGTCCGCCTCTACGACCGGCTGTTCAGTGTGGCCCGTCCCGATGGGCAGGACGCGGACTTCAAGACCTTCCTCAATCCCGACTCACTGCGTATCGAGAGCAAGGCCTGGCTGGAACCGTCGCTGCTGCAGGTGCCGCCGGGCACCATTCTGCAGTTCGAGCGCCTGGGCTACTTCGTGGCCGACCGGGCGGATCACCGCCCCGGCCAGGCCGTGTTCAACCGGGTGGTCACCCTGCGGGATTCCTGGGCGAAG
>CAMBYH010000090.1 GCA_945872065.1 Arsukibacterium tuosuense | reverse complement strand
GTGATTGGTGACGTCACCGACCGGGCCGTGCTGGAGACAGCCCTGGCCGGTGTCGAGAAGGCGCTAATGACCATGCCCAACGGCGAGAAGCAGCTGGAACTGGAGAAGCAGTTCATCGACGTGGCCAAGGCCCGGGGCGTGAAGCACGTGATCAAGATGTCCTCCATGGAGGCCGTCCCCAATGCCACGGCCCCGATTCCGAAGATTCACTACGCGTCGGAGCAGTACCTGAAGCAGTCCGGCCTCGTCTGGACGATGATCAAGCCCAATTTCTTCATGCAGAATCTCCTCGGCAGCGGCGGCACCATCAAGGAGCAGGGCAAGTTCTTCCTGCCGCTGGCCCAGGGCAAGACCGTGATGATCGATACCCGGGACATCGGCGCCTGCGTTGCCCTCGTCATGACCACGCCGGGCCACGAAGGTCAGTCCTACGAGCTGACAGGCCCCGAGGAACTGGGATTCGCCGAAGCTGCCGAGCGCTTCACCAAGGTACTCGGGCGCAAGGTCGAGTATGTCCACGTGCCGATGCCGGCCTACCGCCAGACGCTTGCCCGCTTCCTCACCAACGAGTGGCACCTGAACGCGGTCTGCGAGCTCTTCCAGGAAATCGCCGACGGCCAGGACCTGCATGTCACGGGCACGGTGCAGAAGATCACGGGCAAGGCGCCGACGTCGCTGGAGCAGTTCATCCGGGATCATCAGGCGGTATTCACCTGAGAGAGGGGACATGCCTCAATTAGCGCGCTGGACCAGCAAGTTCCGCTGCCATCACGCGAAATGAGGCATGTCCCCGCCCGCTCTACTCCCTGTCGACGGAGATGTCCGTGAGGCCGCCGTCTTCGTCGACCGAGTAATTGACGAGGATCGGGGCGCAGCACACCGAGCAGTCTTCCACATAGGACTGGTCGCCCTCGGACAGGTCGAGGGCAAGGGTGATGGTTTCCCCGCAGTGGGGGCACTGAACGGCGACTTCCTCAAGCATCTAGAACCTGTCCTTTCGCCGCCTGGTTTCGCCGAGCACGTCGGCGTCCGGTGCGGTGGTCATGCCCAGCGTCTGGCGCAGTTCCTGGCTGGCGGGCCGCAGGAACGGGTTGGTGGCCTTCTCCAGGCCGATGGTGCTCGGGACGGTGGGCCGGCTCGCCGCCCGGAGTGCCGCGACGTCCGCCACCCGGGCCGCCAGCGCCGCGTTCTGCGGCTCCATCGTCACCGCAAAACGCCCGTTGCTCGCCGTGTACTCATGAGCGCAGTACACCCGCATGTCGTCGGGCAGGCTCATCAGCTTCTGCAGTGAGATCCACATCTGCGCCGGTGTGCCCTCGAACAACCGCCCGCAGCCCATGGAAAACAGGGTGTCGCCGACAAAGGCCACCCGGTCGTCATCAAATACATAGCAGATGTGGCCGAGGGTATGGCCTGACGTCTCCAGGATCCTGGCGGGATGAGCGCCCAGTGCAAAGTGGTCGGCTTCGCCCACCAGTATGTCGATGCCCGGGATGCGCGCCGCATCCGAGCGGGAGCCGACAATCACGCAGCCGGTCTTCGCCTTGAGCGCCAGATTGCCACCCGCGTGATCGGCGTGATGGTGGGTGTTCAGGATGTAGTCGAGCTTCCAGCCCCGCTCGGTCAGTGCCCGCTCGATCGCTGCAGCGTCCGGGGTGTCGATGCTCGCCGTCAGACCCGCCTCCGGATCGTGGATCAGGTACCCGTAGTTGTCCTGGAGGCAGGGGATCTGGTGAATCTGGAGAGCAGTCACGGCAGCCTCAAACCTCGGTGAGCCGCGGAATCAGTTCGACGAGGTTGCAGGGGCGGGTGCGGTGATCGAGCTGCGATGCGATGAGGCGGTCCCACCCCGTCGCGCAGGCGTTGCTGGAGCCGGGCAGGCAGAAGAGGTAGGTGCCGTTGGCCACGCCAGCAAGCGCTCGAGACTGCAGCGTGGAACTGCCGATGTCCTCCCAGGAAATCTGGCGGAACATCTCACCGAAACCCTCAATCACCTTGTCCAGCAGCGGCAGGATCGCCTCCGGCGTGCCGTCCCGGCCGGTGACGCCGGTGCCACCGGTAGTGAGGATCACCTGGATCGCGGGGTCGGCGATCCAGGCGGAGACGGTCGCCCGAATGCGGTAGAGGTCGTCGGGCTCCAGCGCCCGGTCACCGAGCAGGTGACCTGCATCCTCCAGACGGCTGACCAGCAGCGCGCCGGACTTGTCCGTCTCCAGCGTGCGGGTGTCTGAGACCGTGAGCACGGCGATGGAGAGGGGGAGGAAATCGCGGGGTGTGTCCATGGGGGCATGATACCCGTCAGGCCGCGTCGTCGCGCCCGCCGCTAACCCCGCCCGTGCGCCGCACCTGCTCCCGCATGAAGGCCTGGGCATCGGCCACTGACGCGCCCGCGTCCACGGAGTAGGGAAACGGGGTCATGACGCCCTTGATGGCGGGCATGCGCTGCAGCGCTTAAGCATAGCCCCGGCCGCCGAATTGTGTGCTCTGGGGAAAGGCGGTAGGGTGGTTCGCATGGAACCCGATCTGCAGTCGTACTGGATGCCCTTTACGCCCAACCGGTACTTCAAACAGCACCCCCTGCTGCTCGAGTCCGCGGCAGGGATGTACTACACCACGCGGGACGGCCAGAAGATTCTGGACGGGATTGCCGGCCTCTGGTGTGTCAATGCCGGCCACTGCCACCCGCGGATCGTCGCCGCGGTGCGGGAGCAGGTGGGCAAGCTGGACTACGCCACCGCCTTCAACATGGGCCACGCGGGGGCCTTCGCCCTGGCCTCCGAGCTGGTCAAGCTGGCCCCCGGGAACCTGGACCACGCCTTCTTCGTCAATTCCGGGTCGGAGGCGGTGGACACCGCGCTGAAGATTGCCCTGGCTTATCACCGGGTGCGGGGCGAGGGGCAGCGTTTCCGCTTCATTGGTCGGGAGCGGGGTTATCACGGCGTGGGCTTCGGTGGCATTTCGGTGGGCGGCATGGTCGCCAACCGCAAGGCCTTTGCCAGCGCCATGCTGCCCGGCGTCGATCACCTGCCCCACACCCACGATCTCGCCCGCAATGCCTACTCGCGGGGTCAGCCGGACCACGGCGTCGAGCTCGCTGACGCTCTGGAGCGGCTTATCGCGCTTCACGACCCCAGCACGATCGCGGGCGTGATCGTCGAGCCGGTGTCCGGTTCCGCCGGTGTGCTGGTGCCACCCAAAGGCTATCTGGAGCGGATCCGCGCCATCTGCGACAGGCACGGGCTGCTGCTGATCTTTGACGAAGTCATTACCGGTTTCGGCCGCACGGGGTCGGCCTTTGCGGCCCAGACCTTCAACGTGCAGCCCGATATCATGACGGTCGCCAAGGGCATCACCAGCGGCGTGGTGCCGATGGGCGCAGTGCTCGTGGACCGGCGTATCTACGAGGCCTGCGTGAACGCCTCCGGGTTTCCGGAGCAGGCCGTCGAGTTTTTTCACGGCTACACCTACTCCGGTCATCCGCTGGCCTGCGCGGCAGGGCTCGCGGCGCTGGTGGTCTATCGGGATGAGGGTTTGTTTGCGCGCGCGGCGTCCCTTGCTCCGGTCTTTGCCGACGCGCTCCACAGCCTCAAGGGTTTGCCCCACGTTATCGATATTCGCAACATCGGCCTGATGGGTGCGGTGGAGCTTGAGCCCCGCAAGGCTCAGCCGACGCTGCGGGCGCTGGAAGTTTTCCGGCACTGTTTTGCCAACGGCGTCCTGGTGCGGACGACGGGGGACATCATTGCGCTCACGCCGCCGCTGATCATCGAGCCTGCGCAGATAGAACAGATTGTTACCACGCTGGGCAAGGCGCTTAAGGCTGTCGCCTGAAGCTCCCGGCTTCGTTCCCTTAGGAGACGTACATGCTCATTGGTGTTCCCACCGAGATCAAACAGGACGAGCACCGGGTGGGGCTGACGCCCACCAGTGTCCGGGAGCTGGTGTTTCACGGCCACAAAGTGCTGGTGCAGAGCAAAGCGGGGGCCGGTATCGGCGTCCGGGACCTGGACTACGAGCGGGCGGGTGCCACGATTATGGGGTCAGCCAGCGAGGTGTACGGCCGCGCAGAGATGATCGTGAAGGTGAAGGAACTCCAGACGAGTGAGTTTGCGCTGTTGCGGGACGGCCAGGTGCTCTTCACCTACCTGCACCTGGCGCCGGATCCGAAGCAGACCGAGAGCCTCATCAAGTCCGGGGTCGTTGCCATCGGTTATGAGACTGTCACCGGACCCAATCACAGTTTACCGCTGCTGTCGCCTATGAGTGAAGTGGCGGGACGGATGGCCGTGCAGGCCGGCGCTCATTGCCTCGAACGCGAGGCCGGTGGTGCGGGGATCCTGCTGGGTGGCGTGCCCGGGGTGAAGGCAGCCAACGTCGTGGTGCTGGGCGGCGGCGTGGTCGGCACCAATGCCATCCGGGTGGCCATGGGCATGGAGGCGCAGGTGACGGTGATTGATCGCTCCCTGCCCCGGCTGAAGGAGCTGGATTTCCAGTTCGGTGGCCGTCTGAACACCATTTATTCAACCGTTGAAGCGATTGAGCACTACGTAGCCGAGGCGGACCTGGTGATCGGCGCGGTTCTGGTGCCGGGGGCGGCCGCGCCACGCCTCGTGAGCCGCGAGATGGTGCGGGCCATGCGGGACCGCTCCGTCGTCGTCGACGTCGCCATTGATCAGGGCGGTTGCTTCGAGACTGCGCGGGCCACAACTCACTCGAAGCCCACGTACGTGGAGGAGGGCGTGGTCCATTACTGCGTGGCCAACATGCCGGGCGCCGTTGCCCGCACCTCCACCTTCGCCCTGAACAACGCAACCTTGCCCTACGTCCTCGCGCTGGCCGACAAAGGCTACCGGCAGGCGTTGCTGGACGACGCCGGCCTGCTCGACGGCCTGAATATCCACCGGGGCAAGGTCACTTACGAGGCTATCGCGTCGGCGCTGGGCTACGAATACATTCCCGCACGCCGCGTTCTGGGCACCTGACGCTTGCTTGTCTGCAGGAGCGCCTTGTAGGAGCGCGTTCACGCGCGAATTCCCGGTGCCCCCAAATTCCGGGCAAACCGCCCCCGAAATACCCCTTGACCGCCCGCAACTCGCTGCTGCTAGAGTCAGGTAATGAATACCGAACTTGAACGCCTTGAGGCCGAGGCGCTGAAACTCAATGCCCACGACCGGGAGCATCTGGTCGAGGTGCTGATTGATAGTCTCGATCAGGATGGCGATCCGGCCCCTGGGGACTTTGGTGGCTTTGCCAGCGCGGAGATCCAGAAGTCATGGCTCGATGAAGCGGAACGTCGGGTGCAGCTGATTCGCGACGGCCAGAGGAAGACGATTCCTGCAGATGAAGTCTTGGCTAACGTTCGTGAGCGTTTGAAGGCGTCCCGTGCGCTTCGATGAGGGAGTCGAAGACGAGCTGTTGGAGGCGGCATCCTACTACGACACGTTGACGCCGGGTGCCGGTGGCCGATTTCTTCTTGAGGTGACCTGCCTGATCGAGCAGATCGAGATGTTTCCGCAGGCTGGACGTTCAGTTCGACCCGGACTGCGTCAGCGGCTGGTTCCGACATTCCCATACATCCTGCTCTATACCACCGACGCTGCCGATCCTGCGGTCATTGCTGTGGCGCACACCAGTCGGCGTGAACACTACTGGATGGGGCGCTGGGAAATCCGGGAGCCGTGCGTCGCCTATTTGCAGCTCGCCGCTTAGGCGGTCGCCGCTCCTATGAGCGATTTTTCGGAGCGCCTTTAGGCGCGACGACACATTGTGTTACCAGGCGAAGAATCGGGCCGAGTACCCGACAGGGAACTCCAAGATACCTCGAGGTAGTTCGACAAAGCCGTCAGTGCCACTCAGGGCCACAAAATCTCCTGACGTATTCGTTGGCTTCGGTACTGCAAGGCACGTCCCGTCCACCGTGTAGTCCAGCCTCACCGGCAGGAAATACGTCAGGTCCGGCTCAAAGCGCACGTCCTGTCCGAGCCGCACCACTGGCTCAGGTCGCGTCGTTGCTCCCAGTGCTGCCACGAGCGCCGGCGCCACATACCGCACCAGGCACACCAGGCTCGACACCGGATTGCCGGGCAGCGCGAACACCGGCTTGCCGTCGGGCGAGATCCCGAACCAGAGCGGCATGCCGGGACGCTGTAACACCTTGTGAAAGACCAGCTCCATGCCGAGGTCCTGCAGCACCCTGGGCACATAGTCGAACTCACCCATCGACACGCCACCCGTGAGGATCAGCACGTCCTGCTCCGCGAGCAGCTGGCGCAACTCCCGCTCCAGCACGGCCCGGTCGTCGGGCAGGTGCAGCCGATCACAATCGAGGAAACCACGGTGGGCCAGTGCCGCCGCGATGGCCCAGCCGTTGGACGAGCGAATCTGGCTGGGTCCGAGTGCGGCTCCGACGTCCACCAGTTCATCACCCGTCGAAATGACGGTGATGGCGGGCCGGCGCGCCACCTCCACCGTCGCTGAACCGCCGACCGTGAGAATCGCCAGCTCGGGCGGGCCCAGAAGGGTGCCCGACGAGAGCAGCGTGGCCCCCAGAGGGTGATCCGACGCTCGCCGGTGAATGAACTGCCCTGCCACCGGCACATAGCCTGGTTCGATGCGGGCCGTCTGGCCTTCCCGGGTGATGCGTTCCACCGGTACGACTGTGTCTGCGCCGGGCGGCAGCGCGGCGCCGGTCATGATAGCCACGCAACTCGTTTCATCCTGCAGCGGCAGGGGCGCGCTGCCAGCGCCCTGGGTCCCCGCCATCTGGAACGTCAGCGTTCCCGCGGCGAACGCACTGTGGCGAATGGCGATGCCATCCATGGTGACCCGATCGAAGGGCGGCTGGTCCCGCTCGGCGGTGACGGCTTGCCTGAGGATCTCGCCCTGGGCCGCGTCGATGGGCACGCGCACGGTGCCCCAGCCGCGCAGCCGGCCGCGGATCAGCGCCGCAGCCTCGGCAACGTCGATTCGGCGGCGTGGGGTGTCAGCCACTAGCGGGTTCTCGTCATGGCATGAATTTCGGCGAGGATCGACAGTGCAATGGACTCAGGCGAGTCTGCGCCGATGTCGAGCCCAGCGGGGCCGTGCAGCCGGCCTTCAAGCGCTTTAGCGGTGTCCCCCAGTTCCTGCAGCAGCCGGTTCCGGCGCCCGGGCGGTCCCAGCAGTCCTACATAAGGAATGGGGCTCGTGGCGAGCGCAGCCAGATAGCTGCGGTCCGTGGCCAGGTGATGGCTCATCACAATCGCCGCGGCGTAGGGCAGCAGTGCAATCGGGTCAGCCACCTCAGCCGCCGGTACGCACACGCGGGAGTCCGCAGCGGCAAAGCCGGGTCGCTCCAGATAGGCCGCCCGGTGATCGACCAGGGTGATGCGCCAGCCCAGCAGGTCAGCGAGTGCCACGACGGGCACTGCATCCGGTCCCGCGCCAAGGACGAGCAGGCGCGGCAGGGGCCGCAGTGGCGCGTACAGCACATCGTTCATTGCGAGCCCGGGTTGGCGGAACAAGCCGTCCGCGCTGATCAGCGTCGTCCCGATCCGTAACTCACCCGCGTCTGCCAGGACCACAGCGCAGTGGGCAGGAACGTCGCCGCACAGGGCTGCCGCGACAGCGAAAAACGGCTCGTACCCGTCTGCCGGTGACAGGCGCTGCAGGAGTATCCGCAACAGCCCGTCGCAACCGATGCCGAGCCCGAACGGTTCGTCGGCGTCGTTGCGCAGATCGTAGGTGATAACTCGCGCCTCACCGGAGGCAATCACCTGCCGGGCATGGATCGCCAGGTCACCTTCCAGGCAGCCCCCGCTGATCAGGCCCTGGTAGTCGCCGGTCGCGGTGATGAGCATCCGCTGCCCCGGCTTGG
Organism: Arsukibacterium tuosuense; assembly: GCA_945872065.1. Classification (GTDB taxonomy): domain Bacteria; phylum Pseudomonadota; class Gammaproteobacteria; order Steroidobacterales; genus SHZI01. The sequence continues at coordinate 127 of CAMBYH010000090.1, read as the reverse complement.
TGTAGGTCGAGCCGGCGGTGCTGACCACGGTGGCCAGCGCCAGTGGGGTGCCCGTCCGGCGCCAGGCGTCGAAGCGCTGCAGGAGCGCCTTGTCACTCACGGGTCTGCCGTCATCTGCAGGACGATC
>CAMBYH010000089.1 GCA_945872065.1 Arsukibacterium tuosuense | reverse complement strand
GGTTGGCTGATTGCGCTTCTCTACGCCGTGCAGGCGGCGATTTCGGTGGCCATGCCCCGCACCGTCAAGCCTTCGCTGATGCGCGACGAGCTGCGCAGCTGGCACTACCTGGTGGGGCTCATCCTGTTTGGTGCGCTGCTGTGGCGCCTCTGGGTGTGGTGGCGGGAGCGACCGGTGCCGGCGAATCCCGCCCTGCCGCCATCGGCCAACGCCTGGACGGCGCAGCTGGCGCTGATGACTTACGTGGTGCTGGCCTTGATGCCGCCACTCGGCATCCTCGCGGCGTGGGCCGACGGCCTGCCCGTGAGCCTGGGGCCCTTCGTCACGCTGCCGGCCCTCATTGGCGAGGATCGCACCCTGTGGATGTTCGGTGGGTACTTTCACTCCGCCCTGGGATTTGGCGCGACGCTGCTCACCGCCATGGCCGCCATTACGGCCGTGTACCTGCTGCTCCGCCGGGGCGTGGGCCTGCTGGCGGCCTTTCCAGCCGGCTTCGGCGCCCAGGTCTGGATCACGGTCCTGGTCAGTGTCTATGCGGTCTCGACCTTCAAGGGCCCGGGCCCCGGCGTCGTGGCCGTCAGCCTCTACCTGGCAATGACCGCCCTGTTCTTCGCGGTAGCGCGCTGGCGGGCCGGGCGGGCGTCGGCGCCGGCAACCTCCGCGGTGACAACCGGGCCTCGGGCCGTGGCCGTGCTGGCCTCGCTGGTCATCGTGCTGATCGCTGCGTACCTGCCCTACCAGACCTTTCGCGTCACGCCCTGGCCTATCGGCGTGACTGTCGATGCCCCCGAGGGCGTCACGTCCCACGCGGAACCCCTCGTGGCCGTGACCATCACGCCGGAAACCGAGTACGAGAGCCAGGTGAAGGCGGAGACTTACAAGTGGTGCGGCTTCTGTCACACCATGCAGAAGGGGGGTAAGCACCTCGTGGGGCCGAATCTCTACGCCATCTTCGGCCAGCAGGCCGGCCGGGTGCCAAACTTCACCTATTCCCAGGCCATGGCAGAGGCTGGTGAGAAGGGCCTCGTCTGGAACGACGAGACGCTGAGCGAGTTCCTGGCCGGGCCCGACCAGTTTCTGCCCGGCACCTCGATGATCATCTCCATTGGAGCGATCAAGGACCCCAGAGAGCGTGCCGCCATCATCAACCTTCTGAAGCGGGACACGATGCTCCCGGCTGCTGCGGTACCCTAGGTCAGCATGGTAGATACCCAGAACTGGACCACCGAACGCATAGTCCGGCTCGTGGCGCTGGGGCTGCTGGTCGTGGCTTGCCTGCAGATCATTCTGCCGTTTCTGGTGGCGCTGACCTGGGCTGCGATTATCTCCATCACGGTCTGGCCCGCCTTCATGTGGCTGACCGCCAGGTTTGGCAATCGCCCCGTGCTGGCAGCTTGCCTCTGCAGTCTGGCTCTGTTCGTCGTGCTGGTGCTGCCCTTCGGCGTGCTGACCGCTACGCTCGGGCAGGCGCTGCCTCAGCTGGCGACGATGCTCCGGGACCTGACGGTGTCGGTTGCTCCGGCTCCACCGGGCTGGGTCACCGACCTGCCCGTGGTGGGCCCGCTCATTCGCGATGTCTGGCTGAATGCGGTCACCGACATGTCGGGGATGATCACCAAGGCGCTGCCAGCCGCGGAGGTTGCCGGCGTGTGGGCTCTGGCCCAGGGCGCCAATCTGGCCCTGGCGCTGCTGGAGTTCATGTTCGCGATCCTGATTTCGGCTGTCTTCCTGATCACGGCTGACCGTTCCGCCGATCTGGCCGAGCGGCTCGTTGCCCGCCTGAACATTGGCGAGCAGGGCCACATCATTCCCCTGGTGGTGGGCACCGTACGCAGTGTTTCCATCGGGCTGGTCGGCACCGCCGCAGTGCAGGCCACGATCGCCGCGCTCGGTTTCTTCATCGCCAGTATGCCCGGCGTGGCCGTGCTGGGCTTCGCCACGTTCATGCTGGCTCTCATCCAGTTGCCGACCGCGCTCATCTGGCTCCCGGCGGTCATCTGGCTGTACTACACCGGCGAGACCGGCTCAGCCATCTTCCTCGGCCTCTGGGGCCTGTTCCTGGTGAACACCGTCGACAACTTCCTCCGCCCCTACCTGATCAGCCGGGGTGCAAAGCTACCCTTTGCCCTCATTCTGATGGGGGTCATCGGGGGCCTGCTGGCCTGGGGGATCATTGGCCTGTTTATCGGGCCTACCCTGCTGGCGGTGGCCTACTCCCTGGTTCGCAGCTGGATCGGTACCGCCCGCGTAGCCGTCAATCTCCCTCCGGTTAACAGCTAGATCGCCGACGTTAGCGACTTTTAGCCGGGTCCTGAGGATGGGTCCGGGGCCTTTCCGTGACTGTGATCCGGCTTCTTGCAGACATATAACGATCTCTTTATATTTGCTGCATGGATTTGCACCAGGCCGTTTTGCAGCTGAATGCCGCCGCTGAGCCCAGCCGCCTGCGCTTGCTGGGGGCCCTGCTGGGCGGGGAGACGACGGTGGGCGATCTGGTGGCGGTGCTCGAGCAGAGCCAGCCCCGGGTTTCCCGGCATCTGCGGGTCCTGGCCGACGCGCTGCTGCTGGAGTCCTTTCGGGAGGGGCGGTCGATCTATTACCGCTGGTCCGCTCCGGGTCTGGAGGCCAGCATCCTGACCGCCGTCGCCGCGCTGGCCGGGGGCAACGACGAGACCCTGGCGCGGGACCGGGCTCGCCTCCAGAAGATCTCCCGCCAGCGGGAGCGGGAAGGGCTGCGGCGAGCCCTGCGCACGGGGCGGGCGCGGGGCATGCATGCCTCCGCAGCGGATGCCGCGTTTGCAGACCTGGTCCGCGGGCTGCTGGGTTCCCGGCAACTGGGCGACATCCTGCACGTGGGCTGCGGGTCCGGCGACCTGCTGCGGCTCTTGCTGCCGGATTGCCGGACGGCCGTCGGGACGGAGCCCTCGGGCCACCGCCGGCAGGTAGCCCGGGCGCGACTCCGGGAGGCCGGGCGGCCCCGGTGGACGATCCGCAACGCGCTGCCGACGACGCTGCCCTTCGGGGCCGGGACTTTCGATCTCGTGATTGTGCAGGACGCCCTTGCGGATGCCGCTGACGCGCAGAGAATCCTGGACGAGGCCGCGCGAGTGCTTCGCCCATCAGCGCAGCTCCTGATTCTGGACCGGATTCTGCCGACGAACGGCGAGTTGCCGGACCAGCTTGCGGCGCTGGGTTTCGTTATCAGCCGACGCCAGTGGCTGCCGGGTCCCGCGCCTGACCGGGCGCTGTTCCTGGCCAGTCGCCTGGCTCCCCGACCACAAGTAGCCCTTGCAAGGACTGGCACCAATGCCTGAAGCACAAGCCACGCCGCAGAAGCCCCCGGTGCAGGTCTCCTTCGAGTTCTTTCCGCCCAAGACGGCAGAGATGGAGTCGACGCTCTGGCAGGCGATCCAGAAGCTCGCGCCCCTCCGGCCCCGCTTTGTTTCCGTTACCTATGGCGCGGATGGCTCGACCCGGGACCGGACCCACCGGATCGTTTCGCGCATCGCCAGCGAAACCGGTCTTGTCAGTGCTCCCCATCTGACCTGTGTCGGCTCGGACCGGGATGAGATCAAGGCCATCGCCAGCAGCTATCGGGACGAAGGGGTCCGGCATATCGTTGCCCTGCGTGGTGACGCACCCGCGGGAGCCTCGCATTACCTCCCCCATCCCGGTGGCTACGCCTACGCCGTCGACCTGGTGCGCGGACTGCGGGAAGTGGCCAACTTTGATATCTCGGTGGCGGCCTATCCCGAGGGTCACCCCGAGGCCCCCGATGCCGCCTTCGATCTGGACAACCTCAAGCGCAAGTTCGACGCCGGCGCCAACCGCGCGATCACGCAGTTTTTCTTCGACACGGAGAATTTCCTGCGTTTTCGTGACCGTTGCGTTGCCCGGGGTATCACCGCACCCATCGTGCCCGGCATCCTGCCCATCGCCAGGTTCCGCCAGATGCTCAACTTTGCCCAGCGCGCCGGGACATCGGTCCCCGTGTGGCTGCACGAGCGCTTCGAGGGACTCGATGATGATCCGGATACCCAGCGCATGCTGGGCGCGAGCGTCGCCATCGAGCAGGTAGCAACACTGCGCCGGCATGGGATCAGTGACTTTCACTTCTACACGCTGAACCGGGCAGAGCTCACGTTTGCCATCTGCTACGCCCTGGGCGTCAGGCCCCAGCCCGTCAATGAGCCAGTCAGTGGGCCAGTCAGTGGGCCAGTCAGTGGGGGAGCGGCCGCTTGAGTACGCCGGTGACTCTGCCCACCACGCCGCGCTTTCCGGCTCTGCTGGCCCTCCTGGCAAAGCGTGTCGTCATCCTCGATGGTGCCATGGGCACCATGGTGCAGGCGCACCGGCTGACGGAGACCGACTACCGGGGGCAGCGCTTCGCTGATTCTCCCCGGGATCTGAAAGGCAATCACGACCTGCTCAGCATTACCCGGCCGGACGTGATTGGCGGGATTCACCGGCAGTTCCTCGAGGCCGGTGCCGATATCATCGAGACCAACACCTTCAACTCCAGCGCACCATCCCTCGCTGACTACGGCCTGGAAACCTGTGTCCACGAACTGAACCTGGCCAGTGCCCGGCTGGCCCGTTCGGTTGCCGACGACGTCAGCGCGGCCACCGGAGAGCCACGCTTTGTCGCGGGAGTCATTGGCCCCACCAGCCGTACGGCGTCCATTTCCCCCGACGTCAACGACCCGGGCTTCCGGAACATCAGCTTTGATGAGCTCGTGGCCACCTATATGGATGCCGTCCGGGCCCTGCTGGAAGGTGGCGCTGACTTCATCATGGTGGAGACCATTTTCGACACGCTCAATGCCAAGGCTGCCCTCTATGCCATCGCCTCCGTGGGCGAGGGGCTGGGTCTGCGGATTCCGGTCATGCTGTCCGGAACCATTACGGATGCCTCCGGCCGAACCCTCTCCGGGCAGACACCCGAAGCCTTCTGGAACTCCCTGCGCCACATCGACCCGTTCGTCGTCGGGCTGAACTGCGCGCTCGGCGCCCAGGACCTGCGCCCCCACGTGAGTGAATTGTCCCGGGTGGCAGGCACGCATATCAGCGTGCACCCCAACGCCGGACTCCCCAACGCCTTTGGCGGCTACGACGACACCCCGGCGGCCATGGCCAGTGTACTTGGCGAGTTTGCTTCAGCCGGCCTCCTGAACATGGTCGGTGGCTGCTGCGGCACGACCCCGGCACACATCGCCGCCATTCGGGCCGCGGTGTCCCTGCACCCGCCACGCCGGCTCCCGACGCCGGAGATCAAGCTGCGGCTCTCCGGGCTCGAGCCCTGCAACATTGGCGCGGACTCGCTGTTTGTGAACGTGGGCGAGCGGGCGAACGTCGCGGGCTCCGCCCAGTTCCGGAAGCTGATCATTGCGGGCGACTATGCGGCTGCTCTGGCCGTGGCCCGGCAGCAGGTGGAGAACGGCGCCCAGATCATCGACGTGAACATGGACGAGGGAATGCTGGACTCCGTCGCAGCGATGGACCGCTTCCTCAAGATTGCCGCCACCGAACCGGATATCGCCCGCGTCCCCGTGATGATCGATTCCTCCCGGTGGAGCGTCATCGAGACCGGACTGAAGTGCGTACAGGGCAAGGCGATTGTAAATTCGATCAGTCTAAAGGAGGGCGAAGAGCCCTTTCTGCGCCAGGCTCGCGAGATCCGCCGGCATGGGGCCGCGGTGGTGGTTATGGCCTTTGATGAGCAGGGCCAGGCTGACACCGTCGAGCGCAAGCTGTCCATCTGCACCCGCTGCTATGACCTCCTGACCACCCAGGTGGGATTTCCGGCAGAAGACATCATCTTCGACCCCAACATTTTTGCCGTGGCCACCGGCATCGAGGAGCACAACGACTACGGCGTTGCCTTCATTGAAGCCACGCGCCAGATCAAGGCGACGCTCCCCCACGCCCTCGTGAGTGGGGGAGTGAGCAATGTCTCCTTCTCGTTCCGGGGCAACGACGCGGTTCGCGAGGCCATGCACTCGGTGTTTCTCTTCCACGCGATCCAGGCCGGCATGGACATGGGGATCGTGAATGCCGGGCAACTGGCGATCTACGAACAGATCCAGCCGGATCTCAAGGTGGCGGTCGAGGATGTCATCCTCAACCGGCGCCCCGACGCCACTGACCGGTTGCTGGAACTCGCCGCCCGTTTCCGCGACGTGGGCGGTGGCGTGGCGAAGCAGGCCGACCAGGAATGGCGCCAGCTGCCGCCCGGTCAGCGACTGTCCCACGCTCTCGTGAAGGGCATCGACGAGTTCATCGTTGCTGACACCGAGGAGGCCCGTCTCCTGGCCCAGCGGCCCCTGGACGTGATCGAGGGCCCGCTGATGGACGGCATGAACGTGGTGGGTGACCTGTTCGGGTCCGGCAAGATGTTTCTGCCCCAGGTGGTCAAGTCGGCCCGGGTCATGAAGAAGGCCGTGGCGCACCTCGTACCCTACATCGAGGCCGCCCAGTCTGGAGCCCCGCGCAAGGCCGGCAAGATCGTGATGGCCACAGTGAAGGGCGACGTGCACGACATTGGCAAGAACATCGTGGGCGTCGTCCTCCAGTGCAACAACTTCGAAGTCATTGATCTCGGTGTCATGGTGCCCTGCGAGCGTGTCCTGGAGACTGCGCGTCGGGAAAACGCCGATATGATCGGGCTGTCCGGCCTCATCACGCCTTCACTGGAGGAGATGGTGCACGTGGCCAGGGAAATGAAGCGGCAGAACTTCACCCTGCCGTTGCTGATCGGCGGGGCCACCACTTCGCCTGCCCACACGTCAGTGAAGATCGATCCGGAGTACGAGGGTCCGGTGGTCTACGTCAAGGACGCCTCCCGCGCCGTGGGCGTGGCCCAGAAGCTGGCGAGCGCGACAGACCGGCCCGCCTACGTCGCCAGCGTGAAGGAAGACGCCCGCGTGCGGCGCGAGCGACACGGCAGGCGGACCGAGGTATCGCCCCAGTTGGGCATCGCCGCTGCCCGGGCGAACCGGATACCCCTGCAGTGGACCAGGTTGCCGGCGGTGCCCAACTTCACCGGCGTACGGGTGCTGGACAACATTCCGCTCGCCACGCTGGTGCCCTACATCGACTGGATGCCCTTGTTTAACGCCTACGAGTTTCGCGGGACGTTTCCGGCGATTCTTGATGATGAGGTTGTGGGTGAGGCGTCCCGGGAGTTGTACGCGGATGCGCAGAAGATGCTCGCCCGGATCGTGGCTGAGAAATGGCTGACGGCCAGGGCAGTGTTCGGCTTCTTTCCCGCCAATCGGGTGGGGGACGATGACATCGCCATCTACGCCGACGAGCAACGCTCCGGCCCGGTCGCCACCCTGCACCATCTGCGCCAGCAGAAGCCGCTGGCGGACCAGCTGCCAAATGCCTGCCTGGCGGACTTCGTGGCACCCCATGAGAGCGGCTTGCGTGACTACGTTGGTGCCTTCGTGGTCACGGCCGGTCTGGGTATTGAAGCGCACGTGGAGGCCTTCGAGCGGGAACTGGATGATTACTCTTCCATTCTGCTCAAGGCGCTTGCGGACCGGCTGGCTGAAGCCTGCGCCGAGTATCTGCATGCCGATGTGCGCCGGGTGCACTGGGGCTACGCGGCGGACGAGACGTTGACGGGTGACCAGCTCGTCGCTGAGGCCTACCGGGGCATTCGTCCTGCGCCGGGCTACCCGGCCTGCCCGGACCACACGGAGAAGGCCACGCTCTGGAAGCTGCTGGACGCAGAGAAGAACATTGGCGTGCAGCTCACCGAGTCGTTCGTGATGATGCCTGCCGCGTCAGTGAGTGGCTTCTACTTTGCTCACCCGGAGTCCCGCTACTTTGGTGTTGGCCGGATTAGCCGGGACCAGGTGGAGGACTATGCCCGGCGCAAGGGCCTGTCGCTGGCCACTGCCGAGCGCTGGCTGTCCTCGAACCTCGCCTACGACCCCGAGTAACCCAAAAGGTACCGGACCTTAGTTGTTTGAGTTTTGTTAG
>CAMBYH010000088.1 GCA_945872065.1 Arsukibacterium tuosuense | reverse complement strand
CCACTCCACGTTGATCTGCTACACAGTGAGTTGGTGATGAAAGTCCTTAGTCGAATTGCTGCTACTTCAGCCGGCCTCCTGCTGTTGTCTTTCGGTGCTGGCCAGAGCCTCGCTGCGGATGAGACCGCCGAAGCCGGGTGGCGCCAGGTGGCTTACCGCTGCGAATCTGGCCAGGCTCTGACGGTCGACTACCGGGATTCCGGCAGCGCCGCCAAGGTGACGGGGGCTGACAAGCCCGTCGTGAAACTGATTTCCCGTCCTGCCAAGTCCGGCTTCCGGTTTGGTGACTCCCGCCACGAACTGCGGGGAGACGGCGATGCGGTGACCTGGCAGGTTGGCTCCAAGACGCCAGTCAAATGCACCACCACTACCCGGGCTGCGACCACCGTGGTTCCGGCTGGCAATTATTAAAACCGAAGTCCTCCAGACTCCTGACGCTCTCCCCCGACGTCAGGGACTACCCGGCGCGAGTGTTCCCCCCCGAACCTCGCGCCGTTCTTTTTTTCCGGCCTAGGCAGGCCGGGGCCGGGTGAACCAGGCCATGACCATGATCATCAGCACGAAGCTGACAAAGTCCGAGAAGATCATCAGCCACTGGTAGCCCTGGGGGAAATCCGAGAACACGATGTCGGCCACCCGGGGGTAGGCCGAGTAGGCCAGCCCGACGGTGGTGCAGATCGCCACGTGGTTCCAGTACTTCGTCGTGTAGCGGTTCAGCATCAGCATGGCGACGCCAAGGGTCAGGCCGATCACCAGCCCCTGCACGACACCCAGGCTGATTTTAAGGGGCGAGGACATTGGCGCCCCGTCCCGGTCGATGTACACCGTCGCCACCGGCCCGTTGGCCCGCATCTCGTTCCTGATCTCGTCACCGCTCATGCGGCCAGGGAGGATGTAGGTGCCACTCTCGGGAAAATGCTCCAGCAGCGCGGCGCCCGCGGCCCGGTCATCCAGCGTCTTGGACATCGTCCAGTAGGGGACGGGACTGAGCACGTAGAAGCCCACACTCCAGATCCAGGAAACGACCATCACGGCCAGGGCACCCAGGATCAATCGCATGGCTTCTTTACTCCAGGTTGGCTAAGGGTTTGGGGAGGAATCAGTGACCGTGCCGCCTCTCACCCATTACCCGCTGGCGAATGGCAGCGGCGTGGGCGGCGGTGGCTTCCCGGGGAGACGGCAGGTTCAGTCGATCGCCGGGCTTTGCTACCCGTAATCCTGCCCTGGCCAGTTCCACCCCGTCGGCCTGGGAGGCATAGTGATAGATGACCATCTGCCTGCGCAACTCCTCGTTGTACTCCCGGAGCAGATCCGGCAGGCCCGTGTGGGACGGGTTGCCCTGCAGGTCGCAGTCGTGGACGAGTGGCATCAGGCCGTCGGCAAACTGGGCCACGGTCTCCGGGATGGGGCGTGTGTCCCCCGTGTACAGGAAGGCGCCGGTGAGGCAAATGCCATAGGCCGTGCCGGGCACGTGGTGACGAACCGGAAAGACGTCAAACCAGAGGCCCTGATGCCAGAAGCCGGCGCTGACGGGCACCAGTTCAAACGCATCCCAGAAATTCGCCTCACCCTCGGCCACTACGTTCGGATAGTCAGCGACCCGGCCCTGGAGCAGGGGTACCAGCAGGGCCGGCACGAAGAGCCGCGTGCGGGGCAGGCCGGAGTTGCCAAAGTAGTTGGCGACGAAGAGCCGTTCGAAGCCGGCGACGTGGTCCATGTGCACATGGGTCACGAACACCGCGGGTGGCGGGCCGCCATAGCGGGAGAGGCAGGCCGTGAGTGCCTCCTGGCCGCAATCCACCATCAGCAGAGGCGCGTCGTCCTTTTCCAGCATCACACTGGCCGAGCCCAGTTGGGGCGAGGCTGCACCACCGACGCCAAGAAAGGTCAGGTTCCATGCGGTCATGCTGTTCGTTCCCCCTTGGGCTGCCTGGACTCCGATTCTGCAACGGCCCGGGCATGGCCCAGGCGAATGCCGAGGCTGCCGGCCACCAGGTACAGCAAGCCGTACACCAGCATCGAGACGAGCAGGCCGAACAAGCCGTTCGCGATCCACGGGGGCGAGTAGAAGGCGCTGGCTGCGCCGACGGCAAAGGCCAGCACCGCCATGGGATTCCAGGTCGGCAGCCGGTCGAGCAGTTCAGTTCTGAAGCGCATCCGGTTGCAGAAGTAGTAGTCCACGATGACCGGGCCTATAAGCGGTGGCGCCAGGGTCGCCAGAATGGTGATGAAGTCCATGAAGCGCTGGTAGATGCCGAGGCCTATCAGCGTGCCCAGCAGGCCGCAGATGACCACCATCACGCGCTTTGGACGCCGGAATACGCTGGCGGTCTGGATGGCGGGCAGGTAGAGGTTCGCATCGCCCGTGGTCCACAGGGCAAAACTCATGGCAATCAGCCCGAAGAGCGCCACCACCGCGCCAGCGGAGCGCATGTAAACGGTGAAATCGAAGTTGCCGGACACCACGCCGCCCATGGCACCGACAAACTGCAGGATCCACTGGGTCACGATCAGCACGATGAAGGGAATGGCAATGGCTACCCAGGCCTGCCGGGCAAAGCGGGTGTACTCGGCCATCACTACGGCCCCTACGATCCAGGAGCCGATCACGATGTTCATGGCCTGCACGTTGGTCAGCGGGTTCTTCGCTGCCGTGGTCCGGGAGAGGGCCAGGAAGGCGTCCCAGCCGCCCGCCTGGCTCACGTTGTACCAGCCCGCATACAGCAGCACGGCGACGAGAATCAGAGAGGCGGGCAGCGCCACTTTCTCCAGCCCCTGCACCCCGTAGTAGGTGGTCCACGTATAGAGCAGGCCGGCAAAGATCGCCACGACGTAGAACCAGGGTGAGTCGAAGTCCTGCACCCAGGCAAAACTGAAGGCCCCCACCGTGATGCCCTGCCAAAAGATGAGCAGGACGGTAAGGAACAGTACCGGTACTGCTGCGCCCACATTGCCGTAGACCAGCCGGAACAGCAGGCCACTGTTGCAGCCTGTCCGGTAGCCCATATAGCCGACCAGCGCGCCGACGATGAAGTTCACCCCGTTGCCGAGCAGGGAGCTCCACACGAGTTCCGGCCAGAAGGGCAGGCCCGCGCCGAGCAGACCACCGATGAACAGACCCGTGATCAGGAAGCCCCAGCCGAAGGCGAGGGCGAGCATCGGGCCCGAGTCCCGGCGCTGATGGGGGCTCAGAGGACCGAAGGGATTGTCGGCGCTCTGCTGTTCCGCCTGGGTATCCAGGGTCCACCACAGGCGGAGCTTCTCAAGCATCAGTTGGGCGCCTTGCTGCGGTGGATTCGATTATGCCCAAACGTCACGGACCAGCCATGGCCTGGGGCGGCGAAGTACCCAGATTATCAAATACGATGAAGAACATCAGCTTAGGTTGTATTTGCAAAAAACTCTGTCAGAATCAGCCGCAGGTGGCCACTGGCCAAGGAAGAAAATGGAACACCGTCTCACCTTGACGGGCCTGCAGGATGCAGTGGGCGCCCGGAAAGCCGGGGGCCTTGACGTCATTTACACCAAGCTGGCGGTGGACCTGCAGAACCTCGCGGGCGGCGCTGCTGATCCGGTCCTCGCCGCTGCTATCGAGACGCTTCGGGACGAGACGGCCTGCGATGCTGTTGCCGTCATCCTGCTGGACGAGCCCGGCCAGCGGATTCGCCAGGTCCTGGCGGCCCGCAGCCCGTTCGCTGTGTGCAATCCCGAGGTCTTGACCGGCCTCTCCCTCGATGAGTTGCCCTGGCTCGACAAGCACTTCGAGCACCTCCGGGTCCATGGCATCACCAACACCGACACTCCCCAGCGCACCAGTCAGGCCACCGATGCCGCGCATCTCGCGGCGATGGGGTGCGGTGCCCTCCTGCTCATCGGTTTCCACATTCATGGCCAGCGTGCCGGTTGCCTGGGACTCTTCTTCGGGCAGCCCCAGCCGGGCTGGAGCGTTGAGCACACGTTGTTGCTGAAGTTGATCGGGTCCAGCCTCGCCTCTGGTCTGGAACGCTTCCGCACCATCCGGCGGCTGGCAGAGATCAACGAGCGTGAGCAGTTGCTGGAAGGGACCGTCAACGACGGTACCTGGGATTTCGACGCACTGAACAACCGCGTTGAATATTCCCCCCGGTGGAAGCGGATGCTGGGCTATGCCGACGACGATCTCTCCCGCAATGCGCCTGACTGGCGGCGCATCGTGCACGTGGACGATTACGCCCGCTTGCAGGCCCGGCTCCGGGATCACATTGCCGGCCGCACCGAGCTCTTCGAGAACACTCACCGCATGCGCCGCAAGGATGGCGAGTGGCGCTGGGTGATCTGTCGCGCCAAGGCGCTCCTGGATGAGCACGGCCGGCTTCGGCGCCTGGTGGGCGTGGAGACCGATATCACCGAGCAGAAGGTCTACGAGGAGGCCCTGTTCCGCGAGAAGGAGAGCGCCCAGATCACGCTGCAGTCCATGGGTGATGGCGTGGTCACCACCGATCAGCTGGGGGTCGTCGAGTACATCAACCCGGTGGCTGAAGAACTCACGGGCTGGAAGCTGGACGCGGCTGGCGGCCGGCATGTGGACGAGATTTTCCGCGGCTTCCACGAAGAGACCTGCGAGCCACTCGAAAATCCGGTAATGAGTTCGATCAAGCGCAACCGCTCGGTCAAGTCGGTGCGGCCGTCACTGCTGATCCGCCGGGATGGCAACGAGCTCTACATCGAGAGTACGGCCTCGCCAATCCGCAATGACCGTGGCGATGTGACGGGTGCGGTGCTGGTGTTTCACGATGTCAGCGAGTCCCGGGAGCTGAACCGGCGCCTGTCTTACCACGCTAGCCACGACCTGCTGACCGGGCTCGTGAATCGCCGGGAGTTCGAGAGCCGGCTGGAGCGCTCCCTGAAAAATGCCAAGGCCCGGGAGACGTCCTATGCACTGCTCTACCTGGATCTGGACCAGTTCAAGATCATCAACGACTCCTGCGGCCATGGCGCTGGGGACACACTGCTGACCCAGCTCGGCGCGCTGCTGACTGCCAAGATCCGCTGGCGGGACACGCTGGCCAGGCTGGGTGGCGACGAGTTCGGCCTGCTCCTGGAAGCTTGCAGCATCGAAGAAGCCATGCGCACCGCCGAGGTGCTGCGTGAAGCCATCAAGGAGCACAAGTTCACCTGGGACGAGCGGACCTTCCGCCTGGGCGTCAGTATTGGCGTGGTCCCCATCACCGGGGACAACGAGAACGTGGCCACACTGATCGCCGCGGGTGACAGCGCCTGCCAGGCAGCTAAGGAGGCAGGGCGCAACCGCATCCACACCTTCAAGCAGAACGACATCGACCTCATGCGTCGCCGCCGGGAGATGCAGTGGGCGGCGCGGATCAGTAACGCCCTTGAGGATGACCGCTTCGAGCTTTACCGGATGACCATTCTGCCTTTGCAGGCTGAGGAACCCGGGTCCCACTACGAGATTCTCCTGCGCATGCGGGACGAGCAGGGTGCCCTGGTATCACCGGATCTGTTCATCGCCGCTGCAGAGCGCTACGGCCAGATCTCCAACATCGACCGGTGGGTTGTGGAGCACGCCTTCCGCTGGCTGGTCTCCGAAGCGGATGAACGGGAGCGCCTTGCCCTGTGTTCCATCAATTTGTCCGGCGCCAGCCTGGCCGACAACGAGTTCCTGCCATTCGTCATCCGGCAGTTCCAGCGTAGCGGCCTGGACGCCAGCAAGATCTGCTTTGAAATCACAGAAACGGCCGCCATCGCCAGCTTTGCCCAGGCCAGCCGCTTCATCAACGCGCTGAAGGAACTGGGCTGCAAGTTCGCCCTGGACGACTTTGGCACGGGCCTTTCGTCCTTCGGTTATCTGAAACACTTTCCCGTCGACTACCTGAAGATCGACGGCAGCTTCGTCAAGGAGATTCTGCATGATCCCATCGACCGCGAGATGGTCCGTTCCATCAACGAGATTGGCCACCTCACCGGCAAGAAGGTCATTGCCGAATGGGCGGAAAATCAGGAAATCATCACGATGCTCCGCGGTATGGGCGTGGATTACGCGCAGGGTTATGGCATTTCGGAGCCAAAGCGCGTGGTCATGGCGGCGGTAGTGAACGGCAGCTGACGCCATGTCCGCACCCGTGCCCTATACGTCCTTCGCGGACTTCTACCCGGACTACCTTCGGGCCCACCAGAACCGGACGAACCGCCGGCTGCATTTCCTGGGCACTACTCTAGTGATTCTGATGCTGGTCACCATATTCGCAACGGGCGCCTGGATATGGCTGTTCCTGGTGCCGGTGGCTGGTTACGGACCCGCATGGGCTGGCCACTTCTACTTCGAGCGCAATCGTCCGGCGACCTTCAAGCACCCGCTCTACAGTCTCATCGGGGACTTCCGCATGTGCCTCGACATGTGGACGGGCAGGATTCCCTTCTAGCACTGGCGCGGAAGAGTTGGCGTGATTCTGAGTCTCGGGTTTGTCATCGTTGCTGAGGCGGGTCGGGGGTTCCGGGAGGAGCATCAAATCGCCTACTATCGTACTGTAAAATTTTCCCCCGTATCTTCGCGTATCCGGGGCCAGGACTGATCCTGTAGTTGCCGCTTATGCCCCAGCCCAGCAAAACCCTGCAGACCCGGCTCGATAGCGTGAGGACTGCCTTGTTGGCGGGTCGTCTCGACGAGGCGCGGAGGACAGTCTCGAGATTGATGATCTCCGAACCACCCACGCTGGAGATCTTCCTTTACGGAGGCGCCATCTGCCTCCGGCAGTTCGACTATCCGGGCGCACTGGGCTACTACGAGAAGGCGTTTCGGCTTCAATTCGGCACGTCCACGAAGAAGCCGAACAACCCCGCTTGTTCCCGTGCCCGCCTGCAGCATGACATCGAGCAGCTCAATTATCTCCAGGCGGGAAATCTGCTCGAACCGGCCCGGGCTGGCACCGTATCCGCGTACGAGGCACTGCTTGACCATGCCTTGCGCCACCCCGAGACAAACGGTCTTTTTGGTCTGTCGGAGCAACTGCTGAAGCAGGTCCCGGACTACAACAAGGCCATCCACATCTACGTTCCGAAGGAAGTTCACGGCCCAATCCTGAATCCGGAACTGGACTTCGACAGAATCGAGGAGGAGTACTTCGCGCGGCAGAACGAGTGCACATTCATTGATCACCTCCTGATGCCGGATGTGCTGCAGGAACTCAGACGGCAGTGCCTGGAGTCCAGATTCTGGTTCGACACGTACAAGAACGGCTACGTTGGCGTCAATCTGGAACGGGGGTTCTCATCAAAGCTGGTGTTCCGGATTGCCAGCGACCTGCAGGAGAAATTTCCGCGAATGATCGGCAGACTGCCGCTCACTGCGGCCTGGGCGCTGAAGTATCAGCAGCGCCTGCCGGGCACTGGATGCCATGCCGATAGTGCCCGAACCAACATCAATTTCTGGATCACCCCCGATGAAGCCAACCTCGACCCGGGTGGCGGTGGACTGGTGGTCTACAATTTGGAACCACCTCGGGAATGGCGGTATCAGGAATACAACGGGCCGGAACAGCAACTTCAGGAGTTCGCCAACCAGCATCCCAACACTGCTGTGCGGGTGCCCTACAAATGTAATCGTGGCGTTTTCTTCAACTCAAAATACATACACAAGACGGACGCTTTCGATTTCAGGCCGGGCTATGCAAATCGCCGGATAAACGTGACGTTCCTCTTTGGAGATCCGCTCGATCCGGGCGCCGGTTGACTACCCCACTGGAAAGTTCACCAACGAACGCTGTGGATCTCCTACCGGCTTGCCGCCTGCGCGTCACTTTCGGGAAGGGTGGGACTCCCTGACGGCCGCGTCACTAGCCACTGATGATCCCAAGTGCGCCCAGGATCGGCCCGGCAAACAGGCTGCCCTTCATGACCATGCAGTAGATGAGGATGTACAGCGTGATTACCAGGGCCAGCATGCCCCGGACCCCGCCGCTCATCAGTCCGTGCTTCGGGTCGGCCGCGTTGCGATTGCGGCCGTAGCGGATGACGT
>CAMBYH010000087.1 GCA_945872065.1 Arsukibacterium tuosuense | reverse complement strand
GGGAACTCGTCCTCAACGCCCAGGGAACTCGCCACCAGGAGGCGCCGGTTACCCTTGTTCTTCATCGCCGCGATGATATTGGCCGTCCCGGCGGTGAAGAGGTCGAAGGTGGCGGGCGTTTCGGCCGTAGCCGTGGGGTCCACCCGGGGGCCGACCATGGAGACCACGACCTCGGTGCCGGTCATGGCGGCCTCCAGGGATGCCAGGTCGTAGACGTCACCCTTCAGGACCTTCAGGTGCGGATCCCCGAGCGCCACATCTTCGGGCCGTCGTGCGACCCCGGTGACCGTGTAGCCCGCTGCCAGGGCCTGCCGGATGATTGCCGTGGAACTCTTGGCGGTGGCACCGATGACGACCAGGCCCGGCGCCGCAGGGCTGGCCACGACCGGATCCGGCAGGGCAATCGCTGCCAGCGCGAGGAGAGTTGCAACCAGGGCATTCAGAGACATGGGCAGGCTCCGTGTTGTCCGGCAAATGCCAGTGCTACTGTAGTCCGCAGCTCACTGCTTTGCACCGTTCAAGGAGGCTCCACCCATGTCCAACCCCCGCCCGCGGCCGGCCCCCTGGTCCCTGCGCTCCGGTCTGGCTGGCTTCGTCGCCGGCGCGTTGCTCATTCCCGCCCTGACGAGCGTTGCCGAGCAAACCTACACCTGGGGCGAGCAGTACCGGACCATTCCCGCCCGGTACCAGAAGATGATCGACGACTCGGAGCTCGCCTTCACAAAGCGCGATGTCGCCGCGTCCGGGGCCGCGATGACCGAGGACTTCAGCTGGTACACGGTGAAGGAGGACGGGCCGAAGGAGATGGTCCGGGGCCGGGAAGCCACCATGGCCCGCCTCAGGATATTCTTCGAGTCGCCCATGTGGACCACGAACGACTCGGAGGTGCACCGCCTCGGGATGGTGGGCAACACGCTGGTGCAGGTGGAGATCGACACCCTGCAGATGAACGGCAAGCCCCTGCGCCAGACCTCGCTGCACGTCTACGAGTTCAGGGATGGCAAGCGCTGGCGGGAGTTCGCTTTCTACCCGACGGAGCTTTGACGGGCGTCGTCATGAAATCGTCACGTGCAGCAGGGAATAATTTCGTCCCATGACCGACCGTCCGTACCACGTTCTCTTTCTCTGCACCGGCAACTCGGCCCGCAGCATCCTGGCCGAGGCCCTGATCAATCACTGGGGCAAGGGCCGCTTTGTGGGCTACAGCGCCGGCAGCCGGCCGTCGGGGCGCGTCAATCCCATCTCCCTGGAGTTGCTGCAGCATATGCAGTTGCCGACCGAGGGCCTGCGCAGCAAGAGCTGGGACGAGTTCGCCGCCGACGGCGCTCCGGAGCTGGATTTCGTCTTCACGGTTTGCGACAACGCCGCAGGCGAACAGTGCCCCTTCTGGCCCGGCCAGCCGATGACGGCCCACTGGGGCGTCGAGGATCCGGCGGCCGTGGAGGGCACCGATACGGAGAAGTGGCTGGCCTTTCGCAAGGCGTTCCGGGAGCTTGAGAACCGGATCAGGATTTTCGTCAACCTGAAGTTCACTTCGCTCGACCGGCTGTCGCTGCAAAACCGGCTGCAGGAGATTGGCAAGACGCGGGTTGATGAAGCCTAAGTACATTGCCGAGTTCATTGCCGAGTTCTGCGGCACCGCGCTGCTGCTGGCCCTGGTGGTCGGCTCCGGGATCATGGGCGACCGGCTCGCGGTTGGGAACGACGCGCTGGCCCTTCTGGCCAATAGTCTGGCCACGGGTGCCGGACTGTATGTACTTATCCTGACGCTGGGGCCGGTTTCCGGCGCCCAGTTCAATCCAGCGGTGAGTGCGCTGTTGGCCTGGCGCGGGGCACAGACCTGGAGCCTTACTGGCGGGTATGTCGTCGCCCAGTTCAGCGGGGCTGTGGCTGGGGTCCTGCTGGCGCATGCCATGTTCGGGGAGGAACTCCTGCAGGTGTCAACCCACCTTCGCGCGGGTCCGGCCCAGTGGCTGAGCGAGGTCGTGGCGACCGGGGGGCTGCTCGGGGTGATCCTGCTCTGTCTGCGGCACCAGCCAGCCGCGCTGCCCCAGGCAGTAGGGCTGTACATCATGGCGGCCTACTGGTTCACGGCGTCCACCTCGTTCGCCAACCCGGCGGTCACGGTGGCTCGCGCGCTGACGGACACATTTGCGGGGATTGCGCCGGCGAGTGTGCCGGGGTTTATCGGCGCTCAGGTGCTGGCGGTGGTGGTGGTGGGAGTGCTCGGCAGGGGTCGCGACCCGGGTCGCGGTTAAAGCCGCTCCTACGCGGGCTTCTTGCCCACCGAGAAATCGATGCCCTGGGCCAGCGGCAGGGTTGGGCCGTAGTTGATCGTGACGGTCTGCCGGCGCATGTAGGCCTTCCAGGCATCCGAGCCGGCCTCCCGGCCGCCGCCCGTTTCCTTTTCGCCGCCAAAAGCCCCACCGATTTCGGCGCCGGAGGTGCCGATGTTGACGTTGGCAATGCCACAGTCACTGCCCGTGTGGCTCAGGAAGCGCTCTGCGTTCTGCAGGCGGTCGGTGAAGATGGCTGACGACAGGCCCTGGGGCACGCCGTTTTGCTTGGCGATGGCGTCGTCCAGATCCGCGCAGGGAATCACATAGAGAATCGGCGCAAAGGTCTCGTGCTGGACCACGGGCCACTCGTTCTCGGCGAGCACGATGGTGGGCTCCACGAAGTTGCCGGGGCCCTGGCGCACTTTTCCCCCGCAGAGCACCCGGGCCCCCTGGGTTTCCAGTTCCTTCAGCACCTGCTGGTAGCGCTCCACCGCCACCGGGTCGATCAGCGGGCCCATCAGGGTTCCCGGTTTCAGGGGGTCGCCGATGGGCACCTGCTTAAAGGCCGCGACGAGCCGGGCGGTGAGCTCAGCCAGCCGGCTCTGGTGCACCAGCAGCCGGCGCGTGGACGTGCAGCGCTGGCCGGCCGTGCCGACGGCGCCGAAGAGAATGGCGGGTATCGCCAGGTCGAGGTGGGCATGCTCGTCGACGATGATCGCGTTGTTGCCGCCGAGTTCCAGCAGGCAGCGGCCGAAGCGCCGGGCCACCCGGCTGGCCACGCCGCCACCCACGGCGGAGGAGCCTGTGAAGGACACGAGGTCCACCCGGGGGTCATCCACAAAGCGGGTGGCGAGGGCGACATCGGCCGTGTTGAAGAGGAAGAACGCCGGCGGAAAGTTGTGAGCTTCCAGGGCTGCATTGCACAGGCGCTGCACCGCCACGCTGGTCAGCGGTGCTTTCGGCGACGGTTTCCACACGGACACGTTGCCGCACACGGCGGCGATGAACGCGTTCCAGGACCAGACGGCTACGGGGAAATTGAAGGCGCTGATGATCCCCACCACGCCCACCGGGTGCCACTGTTCGTAAAGCCTGTGCTGGGGGCGTTCGGAGGGCAGGGTGCTGCCGCCGAGCATGCGAGACAGGCCCACCGCGTAGTCGGCGATGTCGATCATCTCCTGGACTTCGCCGTCGCCCTCGGCCTTGATCTTGCCGACCTCGAGCGTGACCAGGCTGCCGAGCGCGTGCTTGTGCTGGCGCAGGGCCTCGGCGATCAGGCGCACCGCTTCGCCCCGACGCGGGGCGGGCAGGGCGCGCCAGGCAGTCCCGGCAATCCGGGCGCTGCTGATGACCTGCTCGTAGTCCTGCTCATTGGCAGTAGCCACGCTGGCAACGTCACCACCGGTGGCCGGGTTCAGTGAGGCAAGCCGCTCCCGGCCCTTGGTCGGGTGCCAGCCCGAGGCCGACCAGACGCCGGGGTTCAGGTCCGAGAGGCCCAGAGCGTCGAGGATCTCACGCACGCCCGTGCCCCTTTACCCGCTGCTGCCCGCGACTCCCGGCCGCAATCACCCGGGCCGACACGTCCTTGCCGGCCCCGTCGCTGTAGAAGCGCCCGAAGCGGTTGGCCAGCACGTCGTTCAGCGGGAACTGTTCCTGCCGGACGAAGCCCCGGTAGTGTTCCGGGTTGCGCAGGACCAGATCGAGCACCGCGCAGATGCCGCCGGCCGTCGTGATCTGGATGGCGGACCACAGGCGGCCGCCGATAACCTGGGGGTAGATCTTGTTCACGTAGTTTTCTTCCCGCAGCTCGCCTTCCTGCAGGCCGGTAACCGCGGCATAGACGATCACCACATCCTGCAGGGTCTGGGGCACCGAATTCTCGAGAATACGCTTCAGGGTGCCCCGATCCTGATTCAGCTTGAGGCCGTTCATGAGCAGGCACATCTGTTCGCAGTGACCGGGGTAGCGCATGGTCTTGTAGTCCATGGACTCCACGCCGGAGCCAAAGCTGTCCGCCAGGGAACCCAGACCGCCGGAGGTATTGAACGCCTCATACAGCGTGCCGTCGATCTCGATCTCCTCGAGACCTTCCAGCGGTTGCACATTCTGCGTCTCGCCATTCACGATGCTCCGGCACAGGTTGCCGTACTCATTAATAAGCCCCTCGGTGGACCAGGTGAGGGAATACTTGAGGACATTGTTCGGGTGCTGGGGCAGGGCGCCAACCCGCAGCTTCACGGTGCGGATGCTCTGGAAATGCCGGATCAGTTCGGCGGCGGCGATGCTGATGAAGCCGGGCGCGAGGCCGCACTGGGGGGCAAAGGCGGTGGGCGCGTCGGCGGCGATGCCCAGCACCGCCGTTGCCGAGCGCACGTCTTCCGTCAGGTCGAAGTAATGGGTGCCCTTGTTCCGGGCGGCCCGGGCCACCAGTTCATTGCAGTAGTAGGGGAGGCTCGAAACGACGGCGTCGATGCGGTGGCTGACCAGGGCAGCCTCTATATCGGCCAGCCGGGTGGCATCCAGATCGAGGGGGTGGATGCCGCCACTGCCGGTGCCCACCTGCTGGTGAGCCGCAGCCACCTCGGCCGCGGCGCCCGGGCGCGCGTCAGCGAGCGTGACCGCGTAGCCGCCGGACTCGTCGAGCAACCCGGCGATCAGTGAACCGATCTTGCCGGCGCCCAGTACCAGTACGCGATGCATGGCGACTCCTCGTTCCGGATATGGCAGAGTGCCTGAAAAACCGGCTTACCGCCGCAAAAAGTGGTGCTTCATGAGCTCTGTTGGCCCCGTCTCCCGCCGTTCCTTCACCCTGGGTGCACTCAATATCGGTACCGGGCTCCTGGCGCTGGGAGCAGCCAGTGAGGCCTTACCGGGGGTGGCGGGCGCGCCGCCGCCCGGTGCGCCGAATCTCGCCCTGCCGGCCAACAACCTGCGGGCCCTGGTCCGGATGACGGCCAGCCTGCAGGAGCGGGATGTGCCCTGGTGGTACGACGGCACGATCTTCGGCGTCGTGCCCGGCGAGAACCCCCGGCCGCTGTTCAAGTTCGAGGGGATGGAGCTGTACTGGATGCAGCACCTGCCCGGTGGCGCCTACGAACTGACGGGCAACACCGTCACCTTCTTTCGTGACGTGACCAGCGGTGAAATGTTGTCCGAGTTCCGCAATCCCTACACCAAGGCTGTCAATCCGGTCCCGCCGGCGATCCAGGGCGGCGGACCCGGGCGTGGCTTCAACTACTCCGTCAAGGGCATTCGTTTCACGCGGCTGCTGGATCAGTTGCCGGAAGACCCGCTCGTGCTGGACTGGAGCTTTGCCCGGGACATGGTCTGGCTGCACAACTGGACGCGCTATCCGCCGGGACTGCCGCCACCGCGCTGGCAGCAGCAGACCATGTTCGCCAGCCAGAAGGATTTTCTCGACGAGAAGCTGGACAGCGTCCCCGTCGTCTTCGGTTCCACCGTGCACATGCCCTGGCTCAGGTGGCTCGACATGGGCGATCGTCCCGGCCATCTGGTGTGGCACGCCGGAGGGGCCAAGCTCAGATCCATCGACGAACTGCCGGCCGAGTATCGCCGGCGGGCCGAGAAGGAGTACCCGGCGCTGCTCTCGGCCGATCCGGCGAAAGCGGCCGACCGGGTGTTGCCGCCCAAGATCGGGTGATTGCTTCTACAATAGCTGCATGCAGAGCTTCATCCTTAATGGTGCAGCCGTCCAGGTCGACGCCCCGGACGACATGCCGCTCCTCTGGGTCCTGCGGGACAAGCTGGGTCTCACCGGCACCAAGTTCGGCTGTGGCCTGGCCCTGTGCGGGGCCTGCACGGTGCATATCGACGGCCTCGCCACCCGCTGCTGCGTGTTGCCCATCGCCGCCGTGGCCGGCAAGTCCGTCACCACCATCGAGGGCCTGGGCACCGAGGCCAGCCTGCATGCCGTGCAGCAGGCCTGGATTGACGAGCAGGTGCCCCAGTGCGGCTATTGCCAGCCCGGCATGATCATGGCGGTCGCCTCCTTCCTGAAGACCAACCCCGAACCGGACGACAGCGCCATTAACGCCGCCATCACCAACCTCTGCCGGTGCGGCACTTACCCCCGGATCCGCAAGGCGATACACCGGGCGGCGGCTGCGGTGCGTGCGTCGGGCACGTCGCCAGCGTAGTTCTTCTCAACCTTTGCCAATGCGAGTGATCACCATGCTGAATTCCCTTCGTGTCTGCCTGGCCGTCCTGGGTCTTGGCGTGCTGCTGTCGGCCTGTGCAGACGACGGGGCGCCTGCCGCCCCGCCATCCACGGCCGTGGTCTCACCGGCTGAATTCCAGGCACTGCTGGCGGCCGCGGATCCGGACAAGGGCCAGGTGCTGTTTCTCCAGTGCCGGGCTTGCCACAGTCTCGAGGCCGGTGGGGCCAACAAGGTGGGGCCCAACCTGCACGGTGTGTTCGGCCGCAAGGCCGGCCTGGCGCCGGGCTATGCCTACTCGGAGGTCATCCTGCAGTCCAGCATCGTCTGGTCCGCGGCAACCCTCGACGAATGGCTCGCCCGCCCCAGTGATTTCCTTCCCGGCAACCGGATGGTGTTTGTCGGCATCCGTTCACCGGGCGACCGGGCTAACCTCATTGCCTATCTGCAGCGCGAAACCGGGGCCAAGCCGTAGCGCACCGGTCCTGTTGAGGTGCTAGGATCGGCCCCAAGAAAAGTCCAGACCGAATGGACTGCAGGAGGGGCAACTCCGTGGACGATCGAGTGCAGGATCAGGCGACCTTGCAGGCCCAGCGGCTGGTGAGCCTGGCGGAACATCCCCGGTTGACGACGACCGACCACCGGCTCCTCAAACAGCTCGCCAGCCAGGCCTCGGAGGAGGCCCGGCGAAAATACTGGCCGCAGATCTGGGGCAACTTCGCAGAGTTGTTTGATCCCCGCTGACGACGACACTTGCCGGTGCGAGTCAGGTGCTAGTCAGGCGCCACCCCACAGCCTCTCGCTAAGCGCAGAGATCGACTCTTTCGCGCCGGCATCCAGCCACTGGACGATCCCTTCAGTTGCGTCGGAGTAACCCTGCGCCAGAGGCGGCGGCTGGTCCAGCCACGTCGCCACGTCCTTGCGGGACAGTCTCCTGGTCACTCTGCCGATCCCGAGTTGCTCCAGAGCCAGGGCGTTGGATTCCTGTTCCACGTGACCAGCGATGGGCTGCACCAGAATGCTGATTCCCAGATGCAGGCATTCGCTCGCCAGCGTAAAGCCGGCGTTGGCGATCACTCCGGCGCACTGGTCCAGTCCGGCGACGAAATGGCCGCGGGAAACTGGTCTGACCGTCACGTTCTGCACTTTGCTCTCTTCGTTGACCTTTGCGTAGACGTGGAAGCGCTGGCGGGGAAACTGCTTCAGCAGCGGCACCAGACGGCCCAAGGGCTCGAAGCCCAGGTACACGAGGATCAGGTCCCGCTCCAGGGAGCTGCGGGTGAGTGCGCGGATCTCCGGAGCGACAGGTGGCGGCAGAACGGGGGCGCCAAAGGTATCCCAGTGGAAGCCCACCGGGATGGACGCGGGTGCAAACCAGTCCAGCACGGCGCGGGTGATTACGTTGCCCCGTGCCCGTGGGACCTGGGGCCAGGCGAACGCATACTGGTGGCCGATGCCGACGCTGCGCAGACCGCGACGGCGCGCCATCCACGCTGTGATGGGCTCGAAGTCAGTGACGACCAGGTCAGGCTCGGGTGCAGCAGTGCGCAAGACGTCCCGGAGGAAGCGCAG
>CAMBYH010000086.1 GCA_945872065.1 Arsukibacterium tuosuense | reverse complement strand
AGATGCTCATTTTTTTAGGATTCTTCATTACCACCTTCACCATTCCCGCGTTCTGGATGCTGGGCTACTGGTTCGTCGCGCAGTTAGTCGGCGGCGTGGGCTCTATCGGTGCCCGGGGCGGCGGCGTGGCGTTCTGGGCTCACATTGGTGGCTTCCTGGCCGGCGTGGGGCTGGTCCTGTTGTTCCGGGATCCCGAACTGGTGCGGCGGCATCCCCACCGGGGCTGGCGCGCCGACACCTAGCCGGGACGCCGCGAGCCGCTCGTGGCAGAATCACGGCCCCGATCCGAGAGGCCTCAAGTCATGACCGCTGCCCGCCCCGCTGCATGGTTACTCCTCGTCCTCGCCGGTACGCTGGTGGCAGGCGGCCTGCTGGCAGGTGGGGCTGAAGCGGCCAAGTCGACCAAGGCGGCAGAGCCGAAGCTTTCCGGCCAGCAGGCGCGGGTTGCGCAGGGCGGCAAGGTTGACCTCGCTGCGTCGGCGTTCACCAAGGCGGAACTTGCGGCGCTGCGTCCTCGCTACGAGGACCTGAAGCCACGTATCCATACCAACTCCCAGTAGCCGCGCCGCCCTAAGGCCCCCCATGTTTCCCCTTCGTCAGTGGCACCGCTGGGCTGTGCTCGCCGTCGTCAGCCTCGCGGCAGGCCTCGTTCAGGCCGCGAATGTCACGCTCCTTAACGTGTCCTACGACCCCACCCGGGAGTTGTACAAACAGTACGACGCGGCCTTCGCGCAGTACTGGAAGGCAAAGACCGGCGATGTGGTGACAGTGCGGCAGTCCCACGGGGGCTCCGCGAAGCAGGCCCGGTCCGTGATCGATGGCCTGCCAGCGGATGTGGTTACCCTGGCCCTGGCCTACGACATAGACGCCATCGCCCGGCAGGCCAAGTCCCTGCCCGCCAACTGGCAGAGCCGCTTGCCCTACAACAGCGCCCCCTACACCTCCACGATTGTCTTCCTCGTGCGCAAGGGCAACCCGAAAGGCATTCGGGACTGGTCTGATCTCGTGCGTCCCGGCATCCAGGTGATCACACCGAACCCGAAGACCTCCGGCGGCGCCCGCTGGAACTACCTGGCAGCCTGGGCCTGGGCGATGCGTCAGCCCGGTGCTACCGAGGCAACGGCCAAGGCCTATATGGCCAGGCTGTTCCGCAATGTTCCCGTGCTGGATACGGGTGCCCGGGCCGCCACCAGCACCTTTGTTCAGCGCGGTATCGGCGACGTACTGTTGAGCTGGGAGAACGAAGCGTTTCTGGCGCAGACGGCCCTTGGCGTGGGCAAGGTCGAAATCGTGGTCCCATCCATGAGCATTCTGGCCGAACCCCCGGTCACCGTTGTCGACAAGGTGGCACTCCGCAGGGGCACGCGGGAGGTGGCCGATGCCTATCTCAAGTACCTGTACACGCCCGCGGGGCAGGAAATCATTGCGCGGAACTTCTACCGGCCCCGGGATCCTGCCGTCGCGGCGAAATACGCCGCCCGCTTTCCCGCCATTCACCTGGTCAGCATCGGTGATCTGGGCGGCTGGACCAAGGTCCATGCCACCCACTTCGCCGAAGGCGCCATCTTTGACCAGATTTCACTCGTGAAGTAGGAGCGCCTTGTAGGAGCGCCTTTAGGCGCGATCACTAGGAATCGCGCCTAAAGGCGCTCCTACGCATGCCCTTTTCAGTCGACTCGCAGGCGATAGCCTGCGCCGGGTACCGTCTGGAGAATCTCCGGGTTGGCCGGTTCCCGCTCGATCTTCTGGCGCGCGCGATGGACCAGCTGCTTCAGCAGCTCCCGGTCGCCGGCTCCCCGGTGCCCCCAGACCTGGGTCAACAGTCGATCGGAGCTCACGGCGTGGCCGTGACTGGCCAGCAGGAACTGCAGTAGCCGGAGCTCCAGTTTGGTCAGGCGGATCGCGGGTTGGGCGCCGATCTGGAGCGTGTGCTCTTCCAGGTCCAGCTTCAGGCGTCCGGCGCTTACCGGCGAAGCCACTTCCACGCGTGCCCGGCGCAGCAGCGCCTTCACGCGGGCCAGCAGGGTGCGGGGGCTGAAGGGTTTGTTCAGGTAATCATCGGCACCGAGTTCGAGGGCCCGCACCAGGTCCTCTTCTTCACCCCGCACCGTGAGCATCATCACGGGAACCCGGGAAGTCCGCCGCACTGCCTCGCAGACCTGGAAACCGCTCAACCCCGGCATGTTGATATCGAGGATCAGCAGGTCCGGAGCCTCTGCTGCGAAGATGCTGAGTGCGGACGGGCCGTCTCCTGCCTTCAGCGCCAGATAGCCGTCCTGGACCAGCATGAAGGCGACGAGTTCCAGAAGGTCCCGGTCATCGTCGGCAACCAGAATCTTCATTCAGGCCGGGCCACGGGCAGCAGGATGCTGAAGCGCGTGCGGCCTTCCGTGGTGCGGCCGGCGCTGACCTGGCCGCCGTGCCGTTCAACGATGGACTTGACGATCCAGAGTCCCAGGCCCAGGCCCGTGGGTTCCGGCTCTTCGTCCCGGCCACGGTAAAAGCGGTCGAAGATGGCCGTATCCGCGAGGTCAGGAACCCCGGTTCCCTCATCCTCCACCCAGGCTTCCACCTGTTCGCCCTGCTGGCGACCGCCGATCCGGATGGTGGAGCCCTCCGGGGCAAACTTGCTCGCATTGGCGAGAAGATTGACGAACACCTGGGTGAGCCGCGGGCTGTCGCCATAAATGGCGGGCAGGGATTCAGGGAGCTCAACCTGCAACACCTGGCGACGCTGGACCACCAGAGCTTCGACCAGTTCTCTGGCCTGAACGACTACGTCAGGCAAGGCGACAGACTGCCGCCGCAGGC
This sequence comes from Arsukibacterium tuosuense, assembly GCA_945872065.1. Taxonomy (GTDB): domain Bacteria; phylum Pseudomonadota; class Gammaproteobacteria; order Steroidobacterales; genus SHZI01. The sequence goes on along the minus strand of CAMBYH010000086.1, from coordinate 5,223 downwards.
TGAGCTGGCCGGACTCGATACGCACGCTCTCAAGCAGGTTATCGATGAGGCGGGTCAGGCGGACCGTACCCCGTTCCAGCGAGAGCACCAGATCCCGGCGCGCCTGGGGCTCAAGGCTATCGAGGCCGTCGCGCAGCAGTTCGATGGACGCCAGCTGGGCTGCCAGTGGCGTCCGGAACTCGTGGGAGATATTCGCCAGCACAGAGTCGCGGGCTCGCCGGACCCCCTCAAGCTCGGTTTCGTCGCGGATGACCTGGACCTGCAGGTCATCCACGATTGCCGAACTGGTGATCACCGTCGTGCGGGACGCGCCTGCGCGGGGCGCCAGGCGCTCAGTCGCGCGGGCCGAGCCCTGGGCGCGCGCCTGCAGAATCGGGCAGTTGGTCTCGCAGGGCCGCAGGCCGTCGTCTGCCGCCGGCTTCAGAACGTCCCCGCAGAACTTGCCCACCGCGTCGGTGGCTGAGACCCCCAGGAGTTCGGCGGCCCTTGGGTTCAGGTAACGGATCCGGCGCTCCCGGTCCACGGCGTAGACGCCTTCGACGATGCCGTCCAGAACTGCCTGGGCCTCGGCCTCGCGGCTCCGCAGAGTGTTGGTCAGGTCAACCAGGCTGCGCCGCATGTCCTCCATCGTCCTCGCCAGCGTGCCGACCTCCGCAGCCCCGGCCACCGGAATGGAGGTGGAGAAATCGCCCTGGCCGAGCCGGCTGGCCGCGGCCGTCAGGTCCCGGACCGGATTGGCTACCCAGCGCCCAAGAACGATGCCCGCCAGTCCTGCCAGAACGCCCAGCAGCAGCGCGACCAGCAGCAACTCCCGGATCAGCGCATCAACTGAAGACTCCACGATCGCGACGGGCAGACGGGTCTCAATCAGGCCGATGGCTTCGCCCGTGGAAGCGAACAGCGGATAACTGGAGGCGTACATGCCGGTGGCGTCCAGGCGCTCTGCCGTGAGTCGGCCGTTGCCCAGGGCCAGCGTGTGCAGAGGGGTGAAGTTGTCGGCCCCCTCGTCGGCAAAGGTGTTGTAGTTGAGCAGGCGCACCGCCACCCCGGCGCGCTTTGCGAGTCGCGCGGCGGTCTCGGCATCCAGGGCTCGAATGAGGATCAGCTTGGCTGCCGGCGCATCCGAGGAACCCGCGGGAATACTGGCCACGGCGCCCACAAGTGGGTCCCCCGTGGTGGTTGGCGCCACCAGGAGACGCTCGCCCTGTTCGGCACTCGCATTCAGGATGTCATCCCAGGGTAGCGCCATCCCGGCGAAGATCGGGCTGCTGCCCGGGGCCGTCAGCGCGCAGCCGGTGATCTCGCCGGCCTGGCAGACGCGCTTCAGGTAGGCCTCCAGCGACCGCACGCGCTGTTCGCGCCAGAGGCGCTGAAGCGTGGGGCGCTCCGCCAGCGCTCGGGTGGCCAGCAGGGTGTCATCGGCGATCTCGCGGATGTCCTCGCGGACCGTGGATCCAGCCACCTGCACGCGGGCCAGACCCTGGTCGTCTGCCAGGTCGCCCAGCAGGTCAACGGCTACCAGGCTGATGCCGCCGATCACGATGATCACCAGCAACACGTTGATGCCCGCGAGCAGCGTGCCCAGGCTCAGCTTCCCCGGATCCAGGCGGCCGGGGCCCGGGGTGATACGCAGCAGTTCCCGCCAGTCAGACATCTTCAGTTCCCACTCGCCCGGCTAGCCTGCCATTCCATGAGGCTCTTGACGATGAGGGTGATCACAGCCAGAAGGGTCAGCAGGGACGCCACGGCAAACGCACCCACGAAGGCATACTCGTTGTACAGGATCTCGATGTGCAGGGGCATGGTAGTCGTCAGCCCGCGGATATGTCCCGAGACCACCGAAACGGCGCCAAACTCGCCCATGGCCCTCGCGTTGCAGAGGATCACGCCGTAAATCAGGCCCCAGCGGATCTTCGGCAGCGTGACCCGGAGGAAGGTCATCAGGCCACTGGCCCCCAGGGTCATCGCGGCCTCCTCTTCGTCATTGCCCAGCTGCTCCATCAGCGGGATCAGCTCCCGGGCCACGTAGGGAAAGGTCACGAACAGGGTTGCCAGAACGATGCCGGGAAGGGCAAAAATTACCTCGATATTGTGCTCCAGAAGCCAGCTCCCGAACCACCCCTGGGCGCCGAACAGAAGCACGTAGACCAGGCCGGAGACGATAGGGGAAACAGCAAAAGGCAGGTCGATGAGCGTCATCAGGAAGGCCTTGCCCCGGAATTCGAACTTGGCTATGGCCCAGGCAGCGCAGATTCCGAAGATGGTATTCAGGGGCACCACGATAGCGGCTGTGAAGAGGGTGAGACGAATCGCCGCTCCTGTGTCGGCGTCGGCAAAGCTCCGGAAGTAGGCGGCCACGCCCTCGCCAAGGGCGGTCGTAAAGACGGCGGCGAGAGGCGCAAGCAGGACGGCCGCCAGAAAACCCAGTGATACCCCAATGAAGGCCCAGCGAATCACCACTGAAGCCACCGTCCGCCGACCGGGACGGGCGGAGATCTCTGCGGCGCTGCTGGCAGTGATGCCGACCATCAGCGTCGCGCCGCAACCATCCCGCGCCGGGCCCAGGCCTGCACGAGGTTGATCGACAGCAGCATCACAAAGGACATGGCCAGCATCACAAAGCCCAGCGCTGCGGCGCCGTTGTAATCGAACTCCTCCAGCTTGATGACGATCAGCAGTGGCGTGATCTCGGTTTTCATCGGCAGATTGCCGGCAATGAAGATGACCGACCCGTACTCACCAATACCCCGGGCGAAGGCGAGGGTGAAGCCGGATGCCAGTGCCGGAAGGACTGTGGGAAAGATGATCCGGCGGAAGATGTACAAGGGCGTCGCGCCCAGGGTCTCGGCAGCGTCCTCCAGATCCCGCTGGACTTCCAGCAGCGAGGGCTGCACAGAGCGCACCACAAACGGCAGACCGATCAGCGTCAGTGCCACGGTCACGCCCAGCCAGGTGTAGGCCACCTTGATGCCGTAGGGCTCGAGGTATTGGCCAATCCAGCCGTTCTGGGCAAACACCGCCGTGAGGGCGATGCCCGAGACTGCCGTCGGCAGTGCAAACGGCATATCGATCATGGCATCCAGGATCTTGCGGCCGGGGAAATCGTAGCGGACGAGAGTCCAGGCCACGATGAACCCAAACACCGTATTGATCAGCGCGGCCACGAGGGAGGCGCCAAAGGACAGCCGGTAGGACGCCAGGGCGCGGGGACTCGAGACGACTTCCAGGAAATCTCCCCAGCTCATGCTGGCGGTCTTGAGAACCAGCGCCGCCAGCGGCAGCAGCACAATGGCGCTCAGGAAAAAGGTGGCGAAGCCCAGGGTCAGGCCAAAGCCCGGTAGCACGCTCGGTTGGCGGAAGCCGTTCACTGCCTTAGCCCCGATCCCTAAGTCAGGCCAGCAGAACGGGCCAGCCCGGCGACTGGGTCAGCAGTGCTTCAAAACTGTCCGGGAGTGAGCCCGGCTCCGGCAGGCCCAGAATCAGCATCTGGCCCGGCTGCGCCTCGAGCTCCCGCAGCAGTTCCTCAATGCGTTCACCCAGACGAAGTTCCGTGCGGACGTCGAGACCATGACCGGCCTGGGCTTCGGAGCGGACATCCAGCAGCTGCCGGAGGCCGGCTGTGCGCGTTCGCTCTGAACTGTCGCCGGGGAGAATGCCAAGAAACACCGCTTCAGCCGGGACATGCCGCAGCAGGCTGGCCGTCACTGCGAGCGTGGAGCGTCGCGCGACCTGGCCGGCGAAATGCACGATCACCCGGCTGGGCGGGGCCGCGTCCTCCGGCAGGCACAGCACGGGCGTTACCCCCCGGGCGAGCAGCCGGCGCACCCTCGCCGGGCAGTCTGGCCCGGCGGTAACCACCGCTACACCGGCAGGTGCCACGACCGGGGAGGCCCCGGCGTCTGCCACCAGGGGTTCCACCTGAGCGGAGAGCCGGGTTTGCATCCGGATGGTCAGGTCGACCAGCCACGGATTCTCCATCAGCCTGGCTGCGCTGTCGCGGGACTCCGCACACACGGTGAAACTCGACAACGGGGTGGGCAAAACGTGAATGCGCCGGGTCCCGACGGCCACGCGCTGGCCAGAGGCCAGGGGAAAGGCTCGTTGCTCCGGCTGCGTGCGGCTCACATCGATCCACACCGGGGGCATGGCGCTGGTTTCGCTGTCGCCGCTGCGCGCGGCCCCCTCGGTGCCCATCCGGATACGCAAACGTTCAAGGGCACCAGTGAACTGCAGTTCTTCGACGTGGCCATAGCCGAGAAAGGCGGTTAGCAGGGCGTCCCGGTCCGGTGCCAGCTCGGCTTCTTCGGGACGGAGCATTGCCACTACTTCCTGGTCGCGGCGGTCCTGTAGCGGGCCGTCTGTTTCTCCTTCCGCCCGGGCGGGCGCCAGGTCAGAACCCGAGCGCGCCTCGCGCCGGAGCAGGAGGTTCGCGGCCCCCAGAAACGTGGCGACGAAGCGCGTGGCCGGACGGGTATACAGCTCGGTCGGCCGGCCTGTCTCCAGCAATCTGCCGAGGTTCATGACTCCAAGCCGGTCACCCAGGGCAAAGGCCTCTTCCTGGTCGTGGGTGACGAGGATGGTGGTGATGCCCAGCTCCCGCTGCACGGAGCGAATCGTGCGCCGCAGTTCTTCGCGAATCTTCGCGTCCAGGGCGCCGAAGGGCTCGTCGAGCAACAGGACCTTGGGCTTGTGGGCCAGGGCGCGGGCAACTGCCACGCGCTGCTGCTGTCCCCCAGAGAGCTGGGTAGGCAGGCGGTCGTCCATGCCCGGCAGGCCGATCAGGTCCAGAAGCTCTTTCCGCCGTCTGGCGCGCTCCGCTGGCTTTACCCGCCGGACCCGGAGGGCAAACTCGATGTTCTCGCCCACCGTCATGTGGCGGAACAGGGCGTAGTTCTGGAAGACGAAGCCAACTTCCCGCTCCCGCGCCGACACCTGGGTGACGTCCCGGCCAAAAAGGGTGATGCGCCCATGATCAGCCGCAGTCAGGCCAGCAATGGCCCGTAGGAGGGTGCTCTTGCCGCTGCCACTGGGGCCCAGGAGAACGAAGAACTCGCCTTCGGCGACGGCCAGGGAAACGTCGTTGACGACCGGGTTGCCCTGGTACTGCTTGGTGACCTGATCGAGAGTTATGGACATGGGCCGGCAACAATACCGGCCCCGGGGTCGCCTCGTCAGTTATAGACCGGTTACAAACCGGACTCTGTAGGAGCGCCTTTAGGCGCG
>CAMBYH010000085.1 GCA_945872065.1 Arsukibacterium tuosuense | reverse complement strand
ACCAGCTGATACATCGGCCGCGGTCCCGGTTGCTCGTAGTAGGGCATCATCTGGGCTTCCAGGGCAGCCAGCGTGGCCTGCCGGTTGCCCGGCGCGGGGTGCGTGCTGAGAAACTGGGGCGGCCCGCTGCCACCGACTTTGCCCATCTTCTGCCAGAGCGTGGCGGCCGCCCGCGGGTCATAGCCGGCTTTGGCCGCCAGTTCGATGCCGATGCGATCCGCTTCAGTTTCCGAGGTGCGGCTGTTGGGCAGCGTCACGGCGAGCATGGCCGCTCCCTGCGCGCCGGCCATTACGGCGGCGGAATCCGCAGCGATGCCAACGCCCAGTGCAAGCCCCTGGCTGAGCATGGCATTGGACATGCGTTCAGCGGTGTGATTTGCCAGGGCGTGGCTGATCTCGTGCCCCATCACCTGGGCCAGTTCGTCATCGGTGGGGTCGATCTTCTGCAGGAGGCCGGTGTAGAGCGCCATGCGGCCACCGGCCATGCACCAGGCGTTCACTTCCTTCGGCTCATCGATCACCTGTACGGACCATTCCCACTGACTGGTGGCGGGCCGCATGATGATCGCCTGGGCAATGAGTCTGCCAGTGATGGTGTCCACGCGCTTCAGGATCTTTGGATCACTGACCAGCTTGCCCTCGGAACTCAGCTTGCCCATGGTCTGCACGTAGGCCTGCTTCGACTGGGAGATCGCGGACTGCTCGGAGACCAGCATCAGCTGCTTCCGGCCGGTGGGGCTCGTCGCGCAGGCGCTGACCAGGGTGACGAGCAGAATTGCCAGAGGGAACCTGTACATGGCGTGCTTGCGCTCCTGCTATCTGAACCAGGGGCTGGCGGGGTGGCGCGCGTGTAGGCGGCGGTCCAGCCCGAACCACCGGCCCGTGGGGAAGATGACAAACAGCGCCGCGACGGCCCACAAGGGCAGCAGCGAAGCGTCGTAGTAGCCGCCGATGGCAAACATCACCATCAGCCAGACGGCCAGCGCAGCCCCCCAGCGCGTGGCCAGTCCCAGCGCCAGACTGATGGTCACGGTGATCACGGAGAGCGTGACCACCCAGGCGATAAGCGGGTACCAGGGAATGGCAAACTGACTGAGAAACTTCGCGCCGAAGGTGGCCGGGTCCAGTTCGGCCAGCCGGGACTGAAAGACAGTTCGGGCGTAGTCCGACCAGAGCCAGCCCTTGGAAACCTTGTTGATACTCGAGCCCAGAAAGAACAGCGCCATCAGATAGCGGAGCAGCAGGACGACGGCAATCCCGACGGTTCTGCCCGGCGCCCTGCGGATGTCAGTAAAGCGAAACGGCTGGATTTCTGCGCCGGCATTCATGGCTTTTCCCTGGCGGACTCCGCAGTGAACAGCTTCAGCAGCTCCCGGCCCTCGGTCGGGTTCAGCAGCCGGCAGTAGCCCCGGGGTGTGTTGTCCGTCCCGCGGCGCTGACCGGTGATCTGGTCGATCCACGCGTCCGGCACCTGAATCCGGTGTTCGACGAGATCGATGCGCGCCTCCGCATCCCCCGTGGCTGATCGCTCGAAGGCTTCCGTCGTGCCGGGGCGCTGCGCATAAACCGACAACGGCCGCACGTCCTCCGTCCGCGTGTAGAAGAGCTGGATGAGGAATTCCCACACGGTCGCCAGCTGGGCCAGCGTGCCCTTGGGCTCCAGCCGGTAGATATCGAAAGTGGGGTCGTAGACGGCAGCATTGCCGGAACTGCCATCGCAGCGGATGAAGTCCTCGCAGGTCGTGCACTTGGCATTGACGGGAATGAGCAACTCCGCCTCCGGTAATGGCTTTGCACAGCCAGCCAGCAGGCCCAGCAGGACCACTGGCAGCGCAACCTGGAGGAATGCCCGTCTCACTCTGTCACCACCTGGAACAGGGTGCCGGTTGCCGACTGGTATAGCAGTGGGGCCACGAGCAGCTTCGGATAGCGGCTCTGCACGCGGGCAGCTTCGGCGGCCACGAAGCCTGCCGGCTCGCCGACTTCAAACAGATCGCTCCAGTGGTCGAAGTGCTGCTCGGCCGCCGGGCGTTCCCAGCCTGCCGCCTCGATCATCTGCACCACGAACTGCTCCCTAAGACTGCGGAGCTCCACCAGCCGGCAGTCGTCGTGACCAACGATGGCGATGGCAGACACGCCAGCGACGCCGATGGCCCAGGAGACGTTGAAGGGATCCCGCTTCAGGCTGGCGCCGGCCGTGCGCAGGGCAATGGCAAAACCCTCGGGCACCCGCAGGGCCGCCTGCTGCTCGAGGCAGGTGGCCAGCAGCACTTCCGGCCGTGTGTATTTGCTCAGCGGCGCCGCCAGGTTCTGGTAGCGCAGCAGGTCGCCTATGGGCGTGCCCCGGTAGAGGGGCAGTATGTCCGCCTCGGCTTTGACGGCGATCTGGGCTAGGGTCATGGGCGCTTCAGTTTGACTGGTGTGGCTGCCTGCGGCTGCTTATTGAGCCGGGATTTGGGCTCCGGCGCAAGCGCTTCGAAGGTGTCCGCCGCCAGGCCCACACCGGCCTCTGCGAAGTAGTTGTAGGCCACATCCGCCCCGGCCGTGAGGATCGGTTCCCGCTCCTCCGGCCAGACATAGGTGGCGCTGATGAGTCCGGTATAACCCCGCCGGCGCAACTGCTCGCTCGCCAGGATCTTCGCCTCCGAGTCGGGTACCGCGAGCATGATCACCCGCACGTAATCCAGCCGCAGGCGGTGCCAGAGCAGCGGGTCTTCGGCATCCGCGTAGACCACCCGCCGGCCCTCACCCAGATGCCGCTCCACCTTCCCCAGGTCGCTGTCCAGACCCACCACCTTGCGCCCCAGGTCCCGGGCGTGGTTGTAGGCGCCGGTCCCGACCCGGCCCATGCCCACCACCACCACGTCCGCAACGCCTAAGGAAATCGGCTCGTCATCGGGGTGGCGGCGCTTGCGCTCAAAGAGCCGCAGGAAACGTTCCAGCACCGCGAAGATTTCGTGGGCATGGCGGCTGAGCGGCGCCGTTATGGCAAAAGAGATGGCCACGGCAATCGCGGTGGCCACCAGCCACTCCGCAGGAACCAGCTCCCGCTCCACGCCCGCGGCCATGACAATCAGTCCGAACTCGCTGTAGGTCGCGAGGCTCAGGCTGGCGAGAAAACCGGTGCGCGCCGACAGGCCGAAGGCCAGCAGCAGCAGGAAGTACAGCAGTACCTTCAGCGGCAGGACGGCAAGAGGCAGCGCCGCCAGTCCCAGGGTTTCCCAGGTGGGCAGGCCGGTGAGGCCGATGCTGAGAAAAAAGCCGACGAGGAAGAACTCCTTCAGGCCCCACAGTGAGTCGCTGAGTTCGATGGCTTTCGGGTGGTTGGCGAGCAGCATCCCGATCAGCAGGGCGCCCAGTTCACCGGACAGGCCGATCGCCTCGAAGCCATAGCCGCCTAATCCCAGCGCCAGCAAGCCACCCAGCAAGACGAGCAACTCGCCGTGGCCGGCGAGGTCCAGCAGCTTGCGCAGGACGGGTTGCACTACCGGCAGGAGCAGGACCAGCGCAGCGCTCCAGCCCAATGCCCGCTCGTCATTGAAACCGAGCACGGCGACGGCGACCAGGTCCTGGAAGATCAGGATGCCAATGGCGACGCGCCCGTGGAAGGCGCGGATCTCGCGCCGCTCTTCCAGGATCTTTGCGGCGAGCACGGTGCTGGAGAAGGACAGGCTGCTCGCCAGCACGAGGATCAGCGCCCAGGTGTAGCCCGTGCCCAGGCGCGTTGCCAGGACGACCACCAGCACAGCCACAGCGAACTGGAGCAGCGCGACGCCCCAGACCTCGGGGCGCACCATGTTCTTGATGCGCAGCTTCAGGCCGACGGAAAACAAGAGCAGCAGCACGCCCAGGTGCGCGACGTCCGTCAGGGCGGGCACGCGCTCCACGCCGGCGGCATTGAGCAGGAAGCCGGCGCCCAGAAAGCCGATGAGGGGGGGGAGTCCGAGCTGGCGAGCCAGCAGACCCAGGGCAAAGGCGGCAGCGATCCAGACAGCAACCATGGACCGCATCTTGGAGTAATAATGCGCCATGCAAAAGCTCCGCAGCCCTTTTCTGTGGCTGGCCATTGCGGCGGTCGTGGCCCTGTATGCCGCGCTGGGGTTCCTGGCCCTACCAAGGCTGGTGACGAGTCTCGCGCAGGACACTGTCAGGGCGGACTACGGGCGGGAGCTGGCCATCGGTGAGGTCCGCTTCAATCCCTTCACGCTCACGCTGGAAGTGGACAAGCTCGCGCTGCCGGATGCGGATGGCGGTCCACTCCTGGGTTTCGACCGGCTGCTGCTGGACCTGGAGCTGAATTCCCTGTGGCGGCGGGCGCTGTCCTTCCGGGCCATCAGCCTGGACGGTCTCGCGGTAAACGCCGTCGTGCGGCCCGGCGGCGCCCTGAACCTGGCCGATCTGGAGACGCCGCCAGAGCCGGGTGAACCACCCTCTGCGGACGAGCCGCTGCCCCGCCTGATCATTGGGGATCTGGCCGTGACCAACGGTCGCGTGGGTTTTGAGGACCGGGACAGGACGGAGCCCTACGTGGCCAGCCTGAGCCCGCTCACCTTCCGGCTCACGAATTTCAGTACCTACGTGACCGAGGGTGAGCGCTATGAGCTGAATGCCACGCTCTTCGACTCCAGTCGCTTTGCCTGGAGTGGCACCCTGAAGGCACAGCCCCTGTCGTCGGATGGCGAATTCACGCTGAGCGGGCTGCCCCTGTCACGCATCGCAGCCTTCCTCGGGGAGGCGTTGCGCCTGGAAGTCACGAAGGGCACCGCCAGCCTCCAGGGCAAGTACCGGTTTGCCGACCGGCCAGCAGGCCTGGACTTCGTCGTCGATTCCGGGGCCCTGTCCATCACCGGGCTTGCCGTGCGGGACCGGGGTGAGACCACCGAGTACCTCGAACTGGAAAACCTCACGGCGTCGGGTCTCCAGCTGTCCCTGGCGGAGGAAAAAGCCCGGATCGGGGTGATCACTCTCACCGGGGGCAGGATCCAGACCTGGCTGACGCCGGAGGGCGACCTCAAGCGCTCGGGGATCTTCGATCCCATGGTCGCTCCGCCTGAGGCTTCACTGGATGACGACCCCGGCTGGCAGGTCAGCATTCCGCAGATCCAGGTCCGCAATCTGGCACTGGGCCTTGAGGACCGCAGCCTCACGCCGGCCCCCGCGTTTGTCCTGCAGCCGCTCAACGTGACGATTGAGGGCTACGACACCCAGCCGGGCACCACGGTGAAGGTTGCGCTGGACGCGACGGTCAACGCTGCGGGAAAACTGAGCGTGGCCGCCACGACCAATCTGGACACGCTGGCTACGGTCGCTGACATCACTGCGAGCGCCCTGGCACTCGAGCTGGCCCAGCCCTACATCGCCCGGGACACCAGCCTGACGCTGACGGGCGGCACCCTGTCCCTCAAGGGCAAGCTCAGCTACGCCGATGCGCAGCCGGCTGCCCGGATCGGCTTCAAGGGCGAGGTCAGTGTCGACGGCCTGCGGACTGTCGACAACGCCCTTCGCGAAGACTTCGTGAAGTGGGATGCACTGCGAATCACCGGCCTGGATTACCAGTCTGCTCCCGAAGCGTTGAAGATTGCGGCCATCGATGCGCGCAGCCCCTACGCCCGGGTGATCATCGGCCCGGACGGCACCACGAATGTCGCGGCGATACTCGCGGGGCCGGGTGCGGTGGCCACCGTCGTCCCGGGGCCAACGGTGGGTTCGCCCGCTGAGCGGGCCCCGGAGTCGGCGGCTGTTTCGCCAGGCGCCTCACCACCAGCCAGGGCGCCGGCCGAGGCGACCCCATTCCCCGTGCGCATCGGCACGCTGAAAATTACCGACGGCTCGGCCCGGTTTGCCGACCTCACCACGCGGCCCAGTTTCGCCATCGGTATCGAGAAGCTCAGGGGCACGATTGCCGGTCTGTCTTCCGCAACCGGTTCCCGCGCGAAGGTGGAGCTGGATGGGCAGGTGGACCGCTTCTCGCCCGTCACCATCCGGGGCGACGTAAATCCGCTGGCGGCGGAGACCCTCCTCGACATGGCGATGACCTTCAGGAACGTTGAACTGGCATCGTTCACGCCTTACTCGGGCCGCTTTGCCGGTTATTCAATCCGGCAGGGCAAGCTGTCCGTGGACCTGAACTACAAGGTGAAGGACCGGAAGCTGGATGCCGACCACAAGTTCGTCATCGACAAGCTGGAGCTGGGTGACAAGGTGGAAAGCCCGGATGCCGTGGGCCTCCCACTGAAGCTGGCCATCGCCCTGCTCAAGGACCGGAACGGGGTCATCGATCTCGATCTGCCGGTGACCGGCGACCTGGATAATCCACAGTTTCGTGTCGGACCCATTGTCTGGAAGGTCCTCGTCAATCTGCTGACGAAGGCGGTCACGGCGCCGTTTGCCCTGCTGGGCAGCCTGTTCGGTGGTGGCGAAGAAATAAACCTGATTGACTTCCCGGCCGGTGACCCAGGGCTCGATGCAGCCAGCCAGGAGAAAGTCGGGTCGCTGGTTAAGGCGCTGATCGAGCGGCCTGGTCTGCAGTTGAGTGTGCCGGCGGTGTTCAGCAAAACGGCTGACGGCCCTGTACTTGCAGAAGCCGGCTTCCAGGCCAGACTGGTTGCGGCGCGCAAGGCCGAGCTCGCAGCGAAGAAGCAGGCGTTGGACGACGTGAGCTACGCGACCCTGAGTGCTGATCCGAAGGCCTACCTGACGCTGCTCACCACCGTCTATCGGCAGGAATACGGGGACGACGTGCCGGTCCCCGAACCGCCCCCGGAGGCCACGGATCCGGGGGCGCAGATCAGTCTGCTCGAGGAGGGACTCCGCCAGCGCGTCGCGGTGACCGACGTCGAGCTCTTTGCCCTCGCCAAGGCCCGCGCCGATGCCGTCCAGTCGCTGTTGCTCACCGACACCGGCATCGATCCCGGCCGGGTTTTTCTGGTGGCGCCGGCCGAGGGCAAGGCCGACGCGGCTGGAGTGGTGATGGAGCTGGCCCTGCAGTGACGGTCGCCCGCGGTTGGCTCTCGCTCCGCCTGTTCAGGTCAGAATCAGTTTGAAACCGGCGATGGTCAGCACGATGGCCAGCAGGCGCTTGATCGCCAGCTGCGGCAGCCGCCGGCTGCCGAAGTAAGAGCCAAGGGTTCCGCCGATCACGGCGGCAATCACCAGTGCCCAGGCGAAGTCAGGAAAGTTCCTGGTGGCGCTGATGTTGCCTGCCAGACCGGACGCGGAGTTGAGCAGGATGAACGGGGCCGACACGGCGGCGGCCGTTTTGGTCCGGCCCCAGCGCAGGAAGATCAGGAGTGGCGTCAGGAAGATTCCACCACCCGTCCCGGTAAGACCGGACAGCAGGCCCAGTAGTCCGCCGGCGCCGAGGGCCACCAGTCTTGGCGGTTGATGCGGTTCACGCTCGGCCGGCGGACGCAGCAGAAACTGGGCTGCTGAAAGCAACAGGACGATGCCCACCAGGATCTTGAACAGATGGCTGGGCAGGTTCAGATAGCCGCCGAGAAACGCAAAGGGCACCGAGAGCACGGCGAAGGGCCAGAACAGGGGCCAGGAGAAATGGCCCGCCCGCCAGAACTGCCAGGTGCCGATCGACGCCACGAGGATGTTCAGCGCCAGCGCAATGGGCTTGATCTCGGCCGGGGCCAGGCTGAGCAGGGACATCACGGCGAGATAGCCCGAGGCCCCGGCATGGCCCACCGAGGAGTAGAGGATGGCCACGGCAAAGACGCCAGCCGTCAGGATCCACAGTGTCTCAGGCGTCATAAGCAGGTTTCATGCCAGTCGGTTTGCCATCGGGGGAGATTAGTGTATGGTGCGCAGCGTTAAAGAAGCGTTCGTCCGGTCAGCTCGTTCATCCTGAGCCTTTCGACCACTCAATCTGGACTTGTCCAGAAGGCCACTCAATATCCTGCCTCTACCGGACCAGAGGATTACCCCAGCCAGGGAATTGGTATGGGGTCTCTGCAGGCTGGAGAGGAAATCACTACATGACTTTTCAAGCTCTCGGGTTGAAACCCGAACTGCTGCGCGCCATCGAGGAACGCGGCTACACCATCCCCACCCCGGTGCAGGCGAAAGCCATCCCCGAGGTTCTGGCCGGCCGTGACCTGCTGGCCGGCGCCCAGACGGGCACCGGCAAGACGGCGGGCTTCACGCTGCCCATTCTCCAGTTGCTGACCGCCCCCGGCGCCGTGCAGCTCCGCACGCCCCGGGT
>CAMBYH010000084.1 GCA_945872065.1 Arsukibacterium tuosuense | reverse complement strand
TCTGCCTCTCCTTAAATTCAGGGCGAACTTGATGGAGGAGAGGTTAGGCCTCGGGGGCCAGGGGTTCTTGTCAGGGGGGTAACTCTTTGTATCGCTGTGTAACGCGTGCCGCCCTCGCTAGCCGCCCGGCTGCCTGCCCAGGAGAGGATTGTCGACCAGCCGGGAGGGTGCGGTGCTGGTACTGCACTGGAAAAATGCCGACTGGGAGAGCCACTGCCGGTCCGGGTAGTAGGCAAACAGCAGGGCGCCGCCCTTCAGCGTGTCGATGACGGTGCGGGCAACTTCCTGGCGCACCGCCGGGCAGCCCCAGCTCCGGCCAAGTCGCCCCAGCCGACCCGCGAGGGCCTGGCTGACATAGGCTGCCCCGTGCATGACGATGGCGCGGGAGAGGGCATTGTCATTGAAGCCCTCGTCGAGGCCCCGCAGACGCAGGGAGTAGCCGTTGCTGCCGTAGTAAGTCTCGGTCGTCTGGTACAGGCCGAGGCTCGACATCTTGCTGCCTTCCCGATTCGAAAAATGCTCGGCCTCTGCTTCGCCTGAGTTGCGCCCATGAGCCACCAGTTCCTGGAACAGAAGCCGGGCGCTGGCCACGTCGAAGATCCAGAGGCGTGGCTGGGTGGATGGCAACGAATAGTCGATGACGGCGAGGTGTTTGAAGGAATCGAGAAGGCCCTGGTGGCGTGCGCACTCCGCGGCCCGGACGGCCAGGGCGAGAACGCTGGCGTTGGCCTGGGGCGCTGCCGCGGCCAGGGCCTCTGCCAGGTTCTCACTGGCCACCTCGGCGCCACTGGCCGCGCCCGCCAGGAACAGCCAGGGAATCAGGGCGATGGGTAACCAGCGTCGGCCCATTGGGTCTGTCTCGCTAGTGAGGCCCGGCAAGGGGATTGTGGCACCTGGCTGGGCTGTCTTGTTCCGGCGCCTCGAGTGTGGGGACGCTCCTGCACTCCGGGTTGCCTCCACACTCCAGAGATGCCCCACGCGCTCCAGGGGAGTCCCCACACTTCAGGCGCCAGAACAGCCACTATCGGCGCCAATGGCGGCTAGGGCCTTATCACAACCGGTCAGGATGTTATCCCGTCACGGGGAGAACTGCGGGGGCGCCTTGTGCGCTGCGGGAAGCCGATCATGCTCGACGACCAGCAGAAGCGGATCCGGGCAATCGTCCCGAACCTGATGGGCTATGACGAAAAGAAACTGCCGGCGACCTATCACGCGTTCTATGATCCTGCCACGGGTGTGCCCCGGCCGAAGGACGGGCGCCCCGTGTACAAAGGCCTGCGTCCCGACTTCGTCTGGCCGGCTTCTGCGTAGCCGACGGGGTTTCTGTTCCACTACTTTTCGAGGTGAATTCCATGCCTTTGTCTAATCTGTGCCGGATTCTCGGAGTCACGTTGCTGGGCACACTGCTGGGCGCCTGTGCCGCCGGCGGACCGATGAGCCAGCCGTCGCCCCAGCTGGGTGAACAGCAGATCCAGCTGGGGAACATCGTGCAGATCAACCCGGTCACGCTGGAAGGCGATCATCAGCTCGGCCTGGGGGCAGTCATCGGTGCGGCGGCCGGTGGCCTGCTCGGCAGCCTGGTCGGTGGGGGCAGCGGGCGGGACGTCGCGATCGTCATCGGCGCCATCGGCGGCGGGGTCGTGGGCAACAAGGTCCAGAACAACTATGCCGACAAGCAGGCCGGCAGCCACATTATCGTGCGCCTCGATAACGGCGTGCACGTGGCTGTCACCCAGCCGCTCAATGCTGATCTCTACGTGGGCGAGCGGGTGATGATTCAGGGCAGCGGGCAGAGTGCCCGGGTGGTGCGAGCTTGACCCAGGACCGCGCGTAAGCCCATGAACATGGATTTCCTGCACGGGATCTCCCAGGTCATCGGCCTGGCCAGCATGGGCATTCTCATCCTGGGCTCAGCGCAAACGGTAATCCTGTTCCTCGGCAATGAGTTGAGCCGCCTGAATGGCAGCTACAGCCTGGAGAAGATCGCCTCTCTGCGGGTCAAGCTGGGCCAGTACCTCCTGCTGGGCCTCGAACTGCTGATTGCGTCGGACATCATCGAGACCATCGTCAATCCGGGCCTGGATGAACTGGCCCAGGTGGGCGGCATCGTGCTGATCAGAACCGTGCTCGCGTTTTTTCTCAATCGGGAAATTGACGCGAATCAGGGCAAGGCGTAGCACCGGCTTCGCAGGTTGCCGTTCCAGGGCTAAACATCAACGATCAATAAGGAGGCCGACGATGAAACTTGGACACGTCCCGGCATTGCTCGCAATGGAAGCCGTCGCCGCATAGATCAAGGCGGCGCAGGAAAAAATGGCCGGCAAGTAAGCTGACGCAGTAATTCTCCGATGTGTTAACGACGGGCGGCCCGCAAGGGCCGCCCATTTTTTATTGCGAGGCGAAGAGTCGCTGACCCATTTCCTCGGTCAGCCGGGAAAGTTCTGCATCAGCCATGAGCAGGAGCTGTGCAAAATCGTTGGTGGACGGCGGGGGCATGCGCCGTGCGACCTGGATTATCGCGAAACTCGCCCGCAGCCATGGCTCGACGAGCGGCAGAACGGCCAATTGTCCCGCTGCCAGTTCCGTCGCGACGGCAGCCAGAGGGAGAATGGCAATGGCATTCGAGCCCGCAACGATAGACTTCATCATGGTCAGCGACTCGCAGGCAATGGATGGCATGGAGTGACCATCGGCCTTGATCCGGTCGTTGGACTGCTGGGCCGCCGAGATGAAGGGAGCCAGCACGCGGGTCGGCAGTCGCGACGTGGCCACCAGCGGAAAAGTCACGACGTCCATGAGCGTGGGCGAAACCCGCTCCAGTAACGGATGGCCAGCCCGGACTACGAAATAGCCCTGACGGGCAACCAGCTCCGTGACCAGGAACTCGGGATCCTTTGCGACTAATGTCGCGTCGCCGATGACGATGTCGAGGACCCGTCGCCGCAGGAGCGGGATCAGGTTGAGAACGTTGTCGACGACAACCCGGGCACGGACGTCCGGGTATTTCTGGACCAGTGCCGCCAGCGAGGTTCCAACCAGCATTTCGGCAGGGTAGGTTCCCGCACCCACGTGGAGCTCGCCGTGACCCAGGCCGTTCAGCGCATCCATTTCGCGACCGAGATCCGCCGCGTGGGTCAGCAGGTCCGTGGCGCGCTCGAGTAACAGTTGCCCGGCTTCGGTCGGTTCGACACCCGTCGCTGCGCGCTCGAAAAGACGAGTGCCGATCTGTGCCTCCAGCTGGGCAATGCTTCGCGAAAGCGCTGGCTGGCTGATGCGGAGAGTCAGTGCAGCCCGGCCGAAATTCCGGTGGTCGGCCAGGGCGCGGGCGTGTCGCAACAGTCGCAGGTCGATCTCCATGCGCAAAAGCTATCAGAACCATAGGGACTATGCATTAGACGCATGATCCGGCGCTTTGGATAATCCCTGGACGCTGCGGGGTCTTTACAGCAGCAAATCATTGCCGGGGAATAGACGCACTGGTGCGTGTATCCAGGGACCTCTGGATATTCTCTTGATTGATGACATTGCTTTTCGGCTTTTACGTATATCCGGCGCATTGGCTAAAGTTTAAGCTACGTGCCGCGTGGGAGTTTTACGAATTTCTCGGCCTCACGATTCTTGAAGAAGGAAGAACCTCGACATGTTCACGAAATCCCTGAAAGTTCTCGCTCTGCTGGGCGCCGGCCTCGGGCTCATGGGCCCAGCGCTCGCCGCCAGCAAACCCAACATTCTGTTCATTGTTTCCGACGACACGGGCTACGGTGATCTCGGTCCCTACGGTGGCGGCGTCGGGCGGGGCATGGCCACGCCGAACATCGACAAGATGGCCGACGAGGGCATGACCTTCTTCTCCTTCTACGCCCAGCCGAGCTGCACGCCCGGCCGTGCCGCCATGCAGACTGGTCGCATCCCGAACCGCAGCGGCATGACCACCGTGGCCTTCCAGGGCCAGGGCGGTGGCCTGCCGGCGGCGGAATGGACCCTGGCTTCGGTGCTCAAGCAGGGTGGCTACCAGACCTATTTCACTGGCAAGTGGCATCTGGGTGAGGCGGACTATGCGTTGCCCAATGCCCAGGGTTACGACGTGATGAAGTACGTCGGCCTCTACCACCTCAACGCCTACACCTACGCGGATCCGACCTGGTTCCCGGATATGGACCCCGAGCTGCGGGCCATGTTCCAGAAAGTGACCAAGGGCGCGTTGTCGGGTAAGGCGGGCGAGAAGCCCTACGAGGAATTCAAGATCAACGGCCAGTACGTCGATACGCCCGTGATCAATGGCAAGGAAGGCGTCGTTGGTATCCCGTTCTTCGATGGCTACGTCGAGAAGGCGGCGCTGGAATTCCTGGACACGGCGGCCAAGTCCGACAAGCCCTTCTTCATCAACGTCAATTTCATGAAGGTGCACCAGCCCAACATGCCGGCGCCGGAGTTCCAGCTGAAGTCCATGTCCAAGAGCAAGTACGCGGACTCGATCGTCGAGCTGGATACCCGCAT
Organism: Arsukibacterium tuosuense; assembly: GCA_945872065.1. GTDB lineage: Bacteria > Pseudomonadota > Gammaproteobacteria > Steroidobacterales > SHZI01. Next base: position 3,979 of record CAMBYH010000084.1, on the reverse strand, counting down.
CGGCCGGATCATGGACAAGCTCAAGGCTCTCGGCCTGGACAAGAACACCCTCGTGGTTTACACGACGGACAATGGTGCCTGGCAGGATGTCTACCCGGATGCCGGTTACACGCCGTTCCGCGGCACCAAGGGCACGGTGCGTGAAGGTGGCAACCGCGTTCCTGCCATCGCCATCTGGCCGGGGAAGATCCAGCCGCGCTCGAAGAACCACGAGATCGTGGGCGGCCTGGACTTGATGGCCACGTTTGCTGCAGTAGGTGGTGTAGGGCTGCCGACCAAGGACAGGGAAGGCCAGCCCATCATCTTCGACAGCAACGACCTCACGCCGGTACTGACGGGCACCGGCAAGTCGCCGCGCAAGGAGTGGTTCTACTTCACGGAAAACGAGTTGTCGCCGGGCGCCGCCCGTGTGGGCAACTACAAGGCGGTATTCAACCTGCGGGGCGACGATGGCGCAGTGACAGGCGGCCTTGCAGTCGACACCAACCTGGGCTGGAAGGGCGCCGAGAAGTACGTCGCCACCGTTCCCCAGATCTTCGACCTCTGGCAGGACCCCCAGGAGCGCTATGACCTGTTCATGAACAACTTCACCGAGCGGACCTGGATTACGGTGCCCATCAGCGCCGCCGTCGAGAACCTGATGAAGACCTACCTCCAGTACCCGCCGCGGAAGATGCAGAGCATGGGCTACAACGGCCCCGTCGAGATTTCCCAGTACCAGCAGTTCCAGTGGGTCCGGGATGCGCTCATGAAGGAGGGCGTCAACATTTCCCTGCCGACCGGCAACTAGCGCGCTGGTAAGTCCAAGTCGTAGGGGTGCCCCTTAGCGGGGGCACCCTCTTTTTACATGGCCCAGCCCGTCAATTGCGCCACGCCCGAGGGCGACTAGCGGGGCCTGCAGAGCGAGAAGACCCACGTGGGTTATGAGATCGGGAACGGCGTCTCAGCCATTGTTCCCATCGGATGATCGACGAGAAGTTCTCCGAAAAAAAGTCCCAGTGCGGGAAGTAGCCTGACCGAAATCGGGGTCAGACTGCCTTTTGGCGGGAATCGCAGTCTGACCCCCATGTCCCCGGGCTAGCGTCGCCAGATGCGCCGGCTTCCCGCCGACGAGGGGTTGCGGTTACTGTGTCGGAGTCGTGGCCAGCCGGGCGGCATATTCAGGTGACCAAATACGACGCCATCGTCGTCGGGGCGGGGCACAACGGCCTGACCAACGCGGCCTACCTGGCCCGTGCGGGCCTCAAGGTGCTGGTCCTCGAGCGCAATCCCTGGATCGGCGGCGCCGCGGTCAGCCGCGAGCTGCACGAGGGCTGGATCTACTCCAACTGCTCCTATGTGTGCAGTCTGCTGCGACCTGAGATCTTCCGGGATCTCGACCTGTCCCGGCACGGCCTGCAGATCGTCCCTTACGGTGGTGGCGTCACTTTTCTGCAGAACGGCGACATCCTCGGCGCCTATCCCGATCATGACGTGCAGCGCCGGGAACTCGCCCGCCACAACCCGCGGGATGCGGATGCCTACCACCGGTATTCCATTGATGTGATGCGCCAGTGCCGCTTCATCCAGCCCCTGCTGCTGCGCACGCCCCCCGATCCCACCTCCTTTCGCCTGCGGGATCTCCGGGAGATGCTGTTTCTGGGCAAGGAGTTCGCCAAGCTCAGCGAGCAGGTGATCTACGACACGCTGCGCTTCTACACGATGAGCATCGCGGACTTCCTCGCCGAGTATTTCGAGTCCGACGCCGTCAAGGCCCGGTTCTCCGGCAGCGGCATCATCGGCACGGCGCTCGGCGTCTACTCGCCGGGCACCGCCTACGTGCTGCTCCATCACTACATGGGCGAGGTGGATGGCTCCAGCGGTGCCTGGGGCTTTGCCCGGGGCGGCATGGGGGCCGTGTCCAATGCGCTGGGTTCTGCCCTCAAGGCCCACGGCGGCGAGATCCGGACGGACGCCACCGTGGAGCAGGTCATCGTGCGCAACGGCAAGGTGCGGGGCGTCGTGCTGGCCAACGGGGACGAGATCAACGCCGACATCGTCGTGTCCAACCTGGACCCAAAGCGTACCTTTCTCAAGCTGATGGACGAGAAAGACCTGAGTCCCGCCTTCCTGAAGCGGGCGAAGAATTTCAAGATCCGCGGCTCGTCGGGCAAGCTCAACATTGCCCTGGACGGCCTGCCGGAGTTTCCGGCGCTGGGGCGGGACAACCCGCTGCGCTTCGGGGACATGCACTTCGTCGATTCCCTGGAGCGGCTGGAGCGCGCCTACGACGACTGGAAGAGCGGCACCTGGTCGAAGGACCCGTATCTCGATCTGCTGATTCCCTCCCTCACGGATCCGACCATGGCGCCCCCGGGCAAGCACTTCATGTCGGTGTTCGTGCAGTACGTGCCCGCGAAGATCCACGGCAAGGACTGGACGGACGCGGACCGGGACGGGTTCCGGGACACCGTCCTGGACCAGATCGCCCGCCACAGCCCCAACTTCCGGCAGCTTATCCGCCACGTCGAAGTGCGCACGCCCCGGGAGCTGGAGAACGAGGTGGGGCTTACGGAGGGCAACATCTTCCAGGGCGAGCTCACCATGGACCAGCTGCTGTTCAACAGGCCCTTCCCGGGCTACGCCCAGTATCGCGGTCCCGTGCCTGGTCTCTATATGTGTGGCTCCGCGACCCACCCGGGTGGTGGCGTGATGGCCGCGCCGGGCGCCAACGCGGCCCGGGAGATTCTCCTGGACCTGCGCCGTCCGAACCCGGTACCGGAGGGCTGGACCGATGACTGACAGCCGGCGAATCATCATCGTGGGCGCCGGCCACAACGGGCTGGTGTGCGCGGCGTACCTGGCGCGCGCGGGCCGGGAGGTGCTGGTGCTGGAGGCAGCCGACCAGGTCGGTGGCGCCGCCGTGACGCGGGCGTTTGCCCCCGGGTTCCGGGTGTCGGCCTGCGCCCATCTGCTGTATCTGCTCGACGCAGGCATCAGCCGCGATCTCGACCTGGCGTCCCACGGTCTCAAGTTGGCCCGCGGCAGCCTGCGCACCGTCGCCCTCGCGGCGGAGGGTGAGCACCTCGTGCTGGGCGATGGCAAGGTTGCAGCCGGCCAGCTCGGCGCGGCGGACCGGGCGGCCCTCGCCGAGTTTCACACCCGGATGCAGCGTTTCGCCCGGGTGCTGGCGAAACAGCACAACCGGCGGCCACCGCGCATCGCCGGGGGCGGACGCGGGGAACTCCTGGCGGCGGCCCTGCTGGGTTTCGATATCCGGCGGCTGGGCCGGGACGACATGCGGGAATTTCTCCGGATCGCCGGCACGAATATCTTCGACATCCTGGACGAGAGCTTTGAAAGTCCCCAGCTGAAAGGCGCCCTGGCGCTGGATGCCGTGCTGGGCACGAATCTGGGTCCCCGCTCCAACAACTCGGTACTGACGCTGCTGCACCGTCTGAGCGGCACCGGTGCGCCGGGCCTGCCCGTCGGCGGGATGGGCGCAGTGACTGCTGCCCTGGCGGCTGCGGCGGAGCGGGCGGGCGTGACGGTCCGGACCGGAAGCCCCGTCGCGCGTATTACGCTCGACGGCGACCGGGTCTCCGGCGTCCAACTGGAAAGCGGCGAGACGCTGGTGGCCGGCACCGTCGTGTCCAACGCCGATCCCGTGCGGACCCTCCTGACGCTCGTCGGTGCCCGCAATCTCGAGGCCGGGTTTGCCCAGCGGGTGCACCACCTCCGTGCGAAGGGCACCGCCGCCAAGCTCCATCTGGCGCTGGACCGGATGCCGGACTTCAGCCAGCTCGCGGTGGAGCACGCGGGCGAGCGGCTGGTGATCGCGCCCGATCCGCTCTATGTGGAGCAGGCCTTCAATCCTTCCAAGTACGGCCAGTCGTCGACAGAGCCAGTGCTGGAGATCACGATTCCGACGGTCCACGACCAGAGCCTGGCGCCGGTGGGCAAGCACGTGCTCTCTGCGGTGGTCCAGTACGCACCGTAC
>CAMBYH010000083.1 GCA_945872065.1 Arsukibacterium tuosuense | reverse complement strand
CCCACGACGTACTGCCGACTGGCCAGGTGCTGGGCCACGTAGTTGAGTCGCAGGCCGAGCCGGTCCCGGACGGGCGCCTTCACGTCCTCGGTACCGCCCGGCCGCAACAGGGGGCCGAAGCCCTTGTGCAGTTCCGAGGCAATGAAACTGAGCCACTCCAGCAAGCGGTAGCGGGGCATGGTCCCCGCCGGAGGCGCCAGGTGGGCGTCGGGCTTCTGGTCTGCCACGTACTGAAGGATGGCCTGCACCTCGCCGAGCAGTTCGCCATTATCCAGCGCCAGCATGGGTACGTAACCGAGGGGATTGATGGTCGTGAAATCCACCCCGCCACTGGTCTGGCGGGTCCGCATATCCACCTTTTCCGCCGTAAACGGCAGCCCGGCCTCGAGCAGGGTGATGTGGGGCGCCAGGGAGCAGGCGCCCGGACTGAAATACAGCTTCATGGATTTGCCCTTGAGTGATCAATGCCGGGAGAATCGCAGCTTTCCGGTCCCGGCTCAAACGAGACTTCCACCTATGGCAAGTTATGTGCTCGTCCACGGCGCCTGGCACGGGCGCTGGTGCTGGGGGCATGTCGCGCCCCTGCTCCGGGCCCGGGGCCACACGGTCATCGCCCCGGACCTGCCCGGTCACGGGGACGATCCGGCCCCGGCAAACGCCCAGACGCTGGACAGCTACGTGCAGCGGATCAGGGCGACGGTCAGCGGCCTCGGTAATGACGTCATCCTCGTGGGGCACAGCCTGGGCGGGCTCGTCATCAGCGCGGTGGCGGAAGCCCTGCCAGACCACCTGCAGCACCTCGTGTATGTCACGGCCTTCCTGCCCCGGGACGGGGATTCGCTGGTGCGGATCTGCAGTGTCGATCCGGACAATCCACTGAACTCCGCCTCGGTCCGGACCCCGGACGGCCAGTGCGTGACGGTAGACCCGGAGCGGATTCGGGAAATCTTCTACGCAGACTGCCCGGCAGCGGATCTCGCCCTCGCGAAAACGAGGCTTGGCCCGGAACCCCTGGCCGTCATGTTCCAGACGGTGCACGTGACACCGGAGCGTTTCGGCCGCGTACCCCGGACGTACATTCACTGCTCCCGGGACGTGGCGCTGCCCCTGTTCGTTCAGGAACTGATGGTGGCCGCATCGCCCTGCGGCACCGTCCTGACGCTCCCAACGGGACACTCACCGTTCTTCGCTGCGCCGCAAGCGCTGGCGGCGCAGCTGGGCTCGTTGCCTCTCGCGTGACTGCGTGCTACTTTTGTAACTCACACGGGACAAATGGGACCTCAGCATGGCAGCAACCACCACCATACGCCTGCCCCCCAAGCTGCGGGCACGGCTCAGCTCCCTCGCGAAACAAACGGGTCGGTCCGCACATAGCCTGATCATCGAAGCCGTGGAACGGCACGCTGCCTACGAAGAGCAGCTCCGGAGCCTCGTAACGGAGGCGCTCGCGGCCGATGACGAGATTGAGAAGACTGGCGAGGTCTATCGGGCCGAGGACGTGCACGCCTGGATGAAGCGGCTGGCCCGGGGGGAGTCGGTCGCTCGACCTAAGCCGTGGCGAAAGTAGTCTATTCAGCGCGCTCTCTTGAGCATATCGAACGCGCGTTTCAGTTCCTCGGCAACGACAATCCGGACGCCGCAAGCGACGCAGTGACGGCGATTCAATCGGCGGTCGATAACCTTGCTGCGCACCCTCTCGTGGGTCGCCGCGTAGAAGGCGAACTCCGGGAGCTGATCATTTCTTACGGGCAGACGGGTTACGTCGCCTTGTACCGGTTCGTGGTGTCAAAAAAGGAGATACGCATTCTGGCGATCCGCCACCAGCGGGAACTGGGGTTTCTGCCGTGAACCGGCGCCGAGCACAGGATAGAAAAAGCGCCAGCTAGCGGTCTCACCGGCGCTTGAGCGCGACGCGGCGCCCGCCGGCAAGTAGCCTCCCAGTCCCCGCCAGCGTTGCTGCCGTTTCCGGGTGGGCGAATTCGGATGGACCCCGTTGCACATCACCATTTTTGACACCCCCATTGTCAATACCGTCGTGCGGTATCTGTCGCTTGGCTTTATGCGCATTACCGGCTGGAAAGTCTCCGGCTCCCTGCCTGCGGGCGGCGGGAGATGCGTGATGATCGCAGCGCCCCACACGAGTAACTGGGACTTGCCCTATATGCTGATGGTCGCATTCATATTGCGGCTGAATGTGTATTGGATGGGAAAGTCATCCATTTTCTCGCCACCGTTTGGCGCCATCATGAAATGGCTTGGTGGCATTCCGGTCAACCGCGAACAATCCACCAGCATGGTTGCCACCTCTGCTGCAGCACTCACCAGTGCCACTGGCGCGATGCAGTTGGTCGTGCCGCCGGAAGGCACGCGGAGTAAAACGCGGTATTGGCGAACTGGCTTCTATTACATCGCACTGGGCGCCGGCGTGCCGATCGTGATGGCCTACATGGACTACGAGAAGAAGCTCACCGGCCTGGGACCGACGCTTTATCCCAGCGGCGACCTGGAAGCCGACATGAAAATCATCAAGGCGTTCTATGCGCCGTTCAAGGGCAAGAATTCGGCGCAGTTTGAAGCCACAAATTGATGTCTATGCCCATGCAACAGGTCGCCCGCGACAGGGCCGCGATCGCACCTAAAGGCGCTCCTACGGCAAGCGCCGGACCACCAGCGCCGCGATGACGATCAGCGCATTGGCAGTGGCCATCACCGAGAAAGGCGCTGCCGGGCCAACGCTGTCGAAGAGCTGACCACCGGCGAGGGAAATGGCCAGGATGCCGAGTCCGCCGAAGAGCGCCTGGAAACCAAAGGTGGAGCCCCGCAGTGCCGGGGTGGCTTCCTGGCTGAGGAGCAGCGCGGGCGCGAGGATGGCGCTGGCCTGACCGATACCCAGGAGCACGAGAACCCAGCGGGCTTCCGGGGCGCCGGGATCCGCGGTGAACGCCAGCGCGCCGTAGCCCAGCGTCGCGAAGGCAAAGGCCACCGCCATGACGGTGACCCGGTGCAGCCGGTCGCTGAAGAAACCGAACACCAGCGACCAGACCAGCGCCACCGCCTGGGAAACGCCGATGGCCAGTCCTGCTGCTGCTGCCGCCTCCGCCGGCGAGGCCCCGGCCCATCACCGCCCGCCCTTCCCGGCTGTGCAGCGTGTCGTAGACCAGCTGCTTGAACGGGATCGCCCGTTCCGGCTGCCCCTTGGGATACACCTGCCGGGCGCGGAACACGAGCCGGGCCGGCTTGCAGTCGAAGCGGGCCGCAGCCACTTTCATGAGCTGGGACCGGGCGTCTTCCGCCGCTGCCTTCACCGCATTACCCGTGGTGAAGGTGCCCCGCTGGGCAAAGGCCCCCATATCAAAGGGCGTGACATCGGTATCGCCGGCGATGATGGTGATGTCCGGCGGCTCGATGCCCAGCACCTCGGCAGCGATGATCGCCATCGTGGTGTGGGAGCCCTGCCCCATGTCGGGAATACCGGTCAGCAGCGACACCGTGCCGTCCTCGGCAACCTTCAGGAAGGCGGCGGACGTGTCGTGCTTGTACATCCCCTAGTAGTACTGCAGCGTGCAGGCGGCTCGCAGCGCCAACAGTGTAAGGACAACCGCAGTTCCCTAGAATAGCGATACCATTTTTGACCGGCATGAGGGCCGCTGACCGCCCATGAACGAACTGTCGCTCGGCCTTCTGCTCAGCCTCCTGGGAGTCTGTATGGTGCTTTCGGCGTTCTTCTCGGGAACCGAGACGGCGCTGATGAGCATCAACCGCTACCAGCTGCGGACTCTCGCGAGAAAGGGACATCGGGGCGCACTCGTCGCGGAGAAGCTACTGGAGAGGCCCGACAAGCTGATCGGACTGATCCTGCTGGGCAACAATCTGGTGAATAACCTGGCGGCCACGCTCGTGGCTGTCATTGTGCTGCAGCAGTTCGACGACGAGTGGCTGGCTGTTGGTGCCGGTGTGCTGACGCTGCTGATGCTGATCTTCTGCGAGGTCGGCCCCAAGACCCTGGGCGCCCTCCATCCGAAGCCGGTTGCCCTGGCGAGCGCCCACATCTACCGCATCCTCGGGTGGTGCCTCTACCCCGCCGTCTGGATCATCAACCGGGTGACCAACGGCATGCTCCGGCTGGTTGGCATCAAGGTAGACCAGCAGACCCAACAGACGGCGCTGACCCAGGAGGAACTGCGCACCGTCGTTGCCGAGGCGGGCGTCCTCATACCACAACGGCACCGCCAGATGCTGATGAGCATCCTCGACCTGGAACGCATCACCGTCGACGACATCATGATTCCCAGCAATGAAGTCGTCGGCATCGACCTTACGGACGACTGGAGCGCGATACTCGAGCAGCTCCGCGACAGCCAGCACACCCGCCTGCCCGTCTACGAGGGTGAGCTGGACAAGATCATCGGTGTGCTACACATGAAGCGCGTTGCCAGTGAACTTGCCCACGGGCAGCTGACGCGCGAGTCCATCCGGGAGATCGCCGCACAGCGTGGTGCCATGTTCGTGCCCGAAGGGACGCCGCTCAACAAGCAGCTGCTGGATTTCCAGCGGGACCAGCGGCGCTTCGCCTTTGTCGTGGACGAGTACGGCCAGTTGCTGGGACTGATCACTCTCGAGGATCTCCTCGAGGAGATCGTCGGGGAGTTCAACAGCGACTCTGGGTCTGTGGCCCACAAGGACGTCGAACAGGAGTCGCCCGGCGTCTACCGGGTCAACGCCAGCGCGACGATCCGGGCCCTGAACCGGGCGCTTGGCTGGCACCTGCCGAGCGAGGGCCCCAAGACGCTGAATGGCCTGGTGCTTGAACGGCTCGAGACCATTCCCCACGCCGGCACCGTTCTGCGGATCGATGGCTACCTGATCGAGGTGCTGCAGATCGCGGAGAACCGGATTCGCATCGTGCGCGTGAAGACCTACTCAGGTCGAGCATAGGCTCAACAAAGCCTCTGCCGTTAGTCATCCCCCTTGCCGACCCGCTCCGGAAACAGCACCTCGGTGTAGCCAAACCGCGTGAAATCCCGCACCCGCATCGGGTACAGCGTGCCGATCAGGTGATCGCACTCGTGCTGCACCACCCGCGCGTGAAAGCCCTCGGCCACCCGGTCGATGGGTGCACCGAACTGATCGAAGCCCCGGTAGCGGATGCGCGTCCAGCGGGGCACGACGCCGCGGAGACCGGGCACCGACAGGCAGCCTTCCCAGTCTTCCTCGATCTCCGGCCCCAGGGCCTCGATGAGCGGATTAACGAGCACCGTCCGGGGCACCGGTGGCGCGTCCGGGTAGCGCTCGTTGCTATCAAAGCCAAAAATCACGACGGCGAGATCCACACCGATCTGCGGTGCGGCCAGGCCGGCGCCGTCGGCCGCGAGCATGGTGTCCTGCAGGTCGGCCACCAGGCTGTGCAGCCCGGGCGTGTCGAACTGCGCCACAGGCTGGGCCACCTGCAGCAGCCTGGGGTCTCCCATCTTCAGAATGTCGCGGACGGCCATGGCTTAAGTCTGTACGACCCGGCGGCAGCCGTCGACAGCTCGTTCAGCGTCAGCAGCCCGTCGGCGATGCGCAGCGGATGGACTTCGTAGGGGCTGAGGGGCAGCGTGCCCAGCCGGATGCGGCTGGTGGCCTGGCTGGCCAGTGTGAGCGCCGGCACCGGGTCCCGGCGGGAGGGAAAGCTGGACACCCAGAGGGTCTGGATGCCATAGCGCTCGGCCTGCACGGCCAGCGCCGCCACGCGGGTGGCTGGCAGGCCCGCCTCAAGAATGATGTCGATCTGCACGCTGCTAGCCCCGCAGCACGCGGGCCGCCTGCTCCAGCGCGCGGATTTTACCCAGCGCCCGCTCCCGGGGCAGAAACCACATGCCACAGTCCGACGCGAGTCGCAGACGCTCGGCGGGCACCACCGCCATCGCGGCCCGGGTGCGCTCCACGATGTGGTCCACGGCCTCCACGGGGGCCTCGGTGTCGAGATTGAGCAGGCCAAGAATCACTGCCTTCTTGCCGATGTGAGTCAGCAGCTCCGGCGTGTGGCCCGGCTGCTCGTACTCGAGGCTGATCTCGTCGATATCGCTGGCCGCCAGCAGTTCCAGGGACTTCTCGTAGACGGGATTGACCTGCTTCGCGGCAATGTTCTTCGAGTAGCCGTAGCAGACGTGCACCGCCGTCGGCACGGTGATGCCGCGAATCGTGCGATTGATGGCCTCAACGGCGTAGTCCTCGCACTGGCTGTAGCGAAAGTGCGCCTCCGGCTCATCAATCTGCAGCATGTCCACGCCGGCATCCTGCAGGTAGCGCAGCTCCGCGTTCAGCGCATCGGCGATCCCAAAAGCCATCTTCGCCTGGGAGCCGTAGTGGGCATCGGCCAGGCGCAGGGACAGCGAGCTGGGCCCGATGATGGTCATCTTGGTCAGGTGCGTCGTGGTGCTCTTCAGGAAGGCCAGATCCCTGCCAAGAATCGGGCCGGGCCAGGTCACCGGACCCGTGACCTGGGGAACGGTGGCCTTGAACATCGCGGCGGCAGGGATCTTGTCCGTCGACGGCTGGTCCGTCACGACGCCCAGCTGGGGCTTGCTCTTCATCTTGAGGGCAGTGCCGATGTCGCCCATCGTCACCGTGTATTCCGCCCGATGGACGTTATCGATGCCACCGAGGACATTGAAGTAGCCGCTGAAGGTCTGGCGCCGCTGCTCCCCGTCCGTCACGTAGGTAAGGCCCGCCCGCTCCTGGTCGTAGATCGCCAGGAGCGTCGCGTCATCCAGCGCCTCGGGCCGCTGTTCCTCCGGCACCCGCCACCAGGTGTTCTCCGGCGCGAAAAACATCTCGTGATTGGCGAGCCACTTCGGCTTGGTCCAGCTGCCGACGATCTGGGTGGGAAACAGAGGGACTTTCGCCATGGGAGCAAGCTCCTTCATTATTGTTGTTGCGACAAGTATACGACTGAGTCCCCCGCTGCCGGTGCTACCCTTCTGCATCACGGAGTGAAAGCCCACAGGATGCGTTTCGCCAGCCTCCTCACACTACTGCTGCTTGCCTCAGCGTGCTCGACGCTGCCGGCGCCGGTGTCGGTGTCGGCCACGGCCGGCCCGCCCATCGCGGCCCGCAAACCCTTCGCCGTGGGATCCCCCAACGGCACGCGTAACGACGAGTACTACTGGCTGCGGGATGACACGCGCCAGTCGCAGGAGGTGCTGGACTACCTCAGCGCCGAGAATGCGTGGCGCGACACCGCGATGGCCCACACCGTCGGTCTGCAGAAGGAGCTCTACGCGGAGCTCGTGGCCCGGGTGGATCCGGACGAATCCTCGGTGCCGGTGTACGACCGGGGCTACTGGTACTACACGCGCTTCGCGCCGGGCAATGACTACCCGGTCTATGCCCGCCGCAAGGCGACGCTCGAGGCCCCCGAGCAGGTGATGCTGGATGGCAACGAGCTGGCCCTGGGCCAGAAGTTCTTTCTCGTCGGCGCTACCAGCGTCAGTCCGGACGGCAGGTTGCTCGCCTGGACCGAAGACACCGTGGGCCGCTGGCAATACACCCTGAAGGTAAAGGACCTGGACTCCGGGGTTACGCTGCCGGACGTGGTGGCCAACGTGGAACCGGGTTTCGTCTGGGCCGCAGACAACCGCACGCTGCTGTATGTCGCGAAGAATCCGGTCACGCTCCTGTCGGAGCGGGTCCAGAAACATACGCTCGGCACCGCTCCGGCTACGGATTCACTCGTCTACCAGGAGAAGGACCCCAGCTTCTACCTGGGTGTGAGCAAGAGCCGCTCGGAGAAGTACCTGTTCATCGCCCTCTCCAGTACCGAGGAAAGCGAGTGGCACTACGCGGAGGCCAGTGACCCGCAGCTGCGCTTCAGGCCAGTCCGGCTCCGGGAGCCTCAGGTCATTTACGACGTGGAGCATCTGGGCCCGGACTTCGTGCTCCGGACCAACTGGCGGGCGCCCAATTTCCGGATCGTGAAGACGCCCATCTTAAGCAGCGCCGACAAAGGTACGTGGCGGGACGTGCTGCCTCACCGGGCAGATGCCCTGGTGGAAAACTTCGAGGTGTCCACGACGCACCTGGCAGTGAACGAACGAAGCGGCGGCCTGCTGAAGATCCGCGTCGTGCCCTGGCAGTCTGGCGCTGGCAAGGACATGGACTTCCTCGTCGATGCCCGTGAGCCCACCTACACGATGCGCCTGCTGCCGACGCCCGACATCGACAGTCCGGCAATCCGCTACACCTACTCGTCGCTGATCACGCCACCGACGGTCTACGACTACGACCTGAAAACCGGGCGCAGCGAGCTGCAGAAAGTCGACCGGGTACTGGGCGGCTTCGAGTCCGCCAACTACGTGACCAGATTCCTCCGCGCCCCCGCCCGGGACGGCCAGCAGATCCCCTTGTCCCTGGCCTACCGCAAGGGCACGCGGCTGGATGGCACGGCACCGCTCTACCTCTACGGCTACGGGTCCTACGGCCTGTCCGAGGATCCGGTCTTCTCCAGCGACTGGGTAAGCCTGCTGGACCGGGGCTTCGTGGTCGCCATCGCCCACATCCGGGGCGGACAGGAACTGGGGCGCCAGTGGTACGA
>CAMBYH010000082.1 GCA_945872065.1 Arsukibacterium tuosuense | reverse complement strand
GCGCTCCTACAGGGCCGTACCCCGTAGGAGCGCGTTCACGCGCGATCCGCCACGCGGGCGAGCAGCTGCTCGAAGCGCGCGGCCAGCCGCCGGCGGTCGTAGTGCTCGGTGACATAGCGCTGGCCGCTTTCCCCCAGCGACCGGGCGCGGGACTGCACGGTGGCCAGCTCCGCAACCGCCGCCGCCAGCTCGGCGTCGTTCTCGGGCTCGATGCATACGCCGGCCCCGGCGGCCTCGACAATGCGCTGGCTTTCACCCCGCACGCCGAGAATGATGGGGCGCGCCATGGCCATGGCCTCGAAAATCTTGGAGGGAATCACGGACTCGAAAGTCGGGCGCTTGCGCAGCAGGACGAGACTCACATCCGTCAGCGCCCAGATCCCGGGCATCCGGTCCTTGGGCTGCTGGCCCACGATGAAGACATTGCCGAGGCGCAGATGGTCTCGCTGCTGGATCAGGTGTTCCCGTTCGGCGCCATCGCCGGCCAGGAGGAAAGCAATCCGGGAATCGTCCCGCAGCCGCTCGGCAGCCCGGAGGACGGTGTCGAGGCCGTGGGCCATGCCGTGGGTGCCGACGTAGGCCGCGACAAACTTGCCCTCCACGCCGAACTCGGTGGCCAGCGCGCCGCCATCCTGCTGGGGCGCGTAGAACGCGAGATCGACGCCGTTGGTAATCACGGTGACTTTGCCCGCCCCGCCCCGGGCCTCGATGTGGGGCACGAAGGAATCCGTCACGCTGACGATTGTGTCAGCCTGACGGTAGGCAAAAGCCTCCAGCCGGCCGAGGACCCGGGTGATCCAGCTTTCCCGCATGGCGCCCACGGTCACGATGGACTCGGGCCAGAGGTCCCGGATCTCCAGCACCCAGGGCACCCGCTTCAGGCCGCTCACCAGATAGCCTGCCAGCCCGCAGAGAAACTGGGGCGAGGTGGAGATCACGACATCAACCTTCGGCAGCGTGGGGGCCACCAGCGTGGCCATGAGCAGATAGAGAAAATAGTTGGCGCTGCGGCCTACGAGACCCGCATTCGCCGCAGGCAGGGTCAGCACCCGGTGGACGTGGATACCCGCAACTTCCTCATGCTGGAGCCACCGGTTGCGGAAGCCCGGGTAGATCCGGCCGGCGGGATGATTCGGCACACAGGTGAGCACGTGCACCTCGTGCCCCTTCGCCGCCCACTCCCGGCAGTGCTCGAAGGTGCGGCTGGCCGGTGCGTTGACCTCCGGCGGAAAGTAATGGGTAAGAAACAGGATACGCATGCAGGTTGGCCCGCCCAGTGCCGAGCTAGAGGCGCTCCAGCACGTAGCTGATCTCGACCGGCAGCCTGCCTGTGTGTTCCATAACCAGCGCCCCACGCGCGAGTCGTGTGCCGAACTCGGGGCAATAGTAACCCGGCACACGCCGCACCGTGACCCCGGCCCCGACGCTGAGCCGGAGCTGCAGGCCGCCCGGCGCCGAGAGGCGGAACTCGCGCTCCGCCCCGGGCTCGCAATGGACGTCGGGATGCAGGTGCAGGAAGCTCTCCACCTGATGAGTCCCCGTGCCCGTCACCGTGTCCCGGACCGACCAGCGGCCCCGCACCTCCAGGATGACCTCCCGGCGATGGACGGGCCGGCCGGGCAGTCGCTCGTAGCCGTCGTGCTCGCCCGAGAACTGAAGCCGCCCGTCGTCCCACGCAGTGAGCGTCACGGCCCGGGGCCGGGCGCGCCGCGCCACGCGGAACGCCCCCCAGATTTCCGACTGCTCCTGCCCGTCGATGCGCACCGTATTGTGGGCCGCCGTGCTGCGCAGGTAGTGGCGGAACGACCCGACCTCGTAGTCGAAGGTGCCGCTGTCCACGATGATGGGTACGCCGGCCACGTGCAGTTCGTAGCTCAGGGTGTCGCAATGCGTGTGGCCCGGCTGGTAGTCCGGACCCACCGCCCCACAGTCGATGATCAGGCTGTCGCCGCCCTGACGGTAGCCGTAGTAGCCGGTGTCCGGCAGAAATATTCTCGTCCCCGTAGGAGCGCCTTCAGGCGCGATTGCACTATCGATCGCGCCGGTCGGCGCTCCTACGGTGCGATCTGCATAAGCGAGCACATCCGCAGCCGGCCTCGTGATGCCGAAGGCCGCATCGTTGAAGAGTGGAATGTCGTCGGCGCCCGTGCGGATCGCAACGAGGAACTCTGTGGCACGACGCGCGGCCGCCGCCAGGGTCTCCACCTGACCTGCCGTCGCGAGCCCCGGATTGCTGTTGAGCAGGTTGACCACATCAAGAAAATCCTCCAGCGCGATGCAGTGGTACATCGGGCTGCGCTCGATGTGGCCGCCATCGGGCAGGATCTGCTCCGCGGCCCCGGCGACCATGATCTCGAGACCCTTCGCCAGCCAGCGCTCCGCGGCCGGTCCTTCGAGGCACACGCCGGCGAACACCAGTGCCTTGCCGTTTTTCAGCAGGTGATTGGCCAGCAGGTGGTACTCCAGATCACCCTCCAGCGCGGCCGTCTGCTGCGCGAGGCTCGCCACCCAACCGGCGGGAACCGTACCGGACGGCAGTGCCAGCGCGTACTTCAGCCAGTTCACCACCCGCAGGGAAATCGGGTAAGGCTCCCAGGCATCCACCGCGCCCACGGGGACCCGCGCGATCCAGTCGTTGATCAGGGCCGCTTTTTGCGCCGGGGTGAAAGCCGACCCGCTGAGACCATCGAAATACTGCAGGTTGTAGCGCCAGAGCTTCGGCGCGTCCGCAGCGACCCAGTCCGGACTCTCTAGTGAGAACGGCCGGGACTGCCCGACGAAGGAAATCTGGCCCGACGCCGCGGCTGCCTCAGTGGCGGCAAGAAACGGCGCGCACCGGACTCCATCGCGCCACACCACCGCCGGCCCGATGGCAGGCGGTCGCGGCGGGAGCAGCCGGCGTTTCAGCTGCCAGGCGATCTGGCTCGCCCGCAGATGGCGGACGGTGTGGAAGTACAGGAGCAGGTTGTGCCCGGCGCTCATGTCCGGCTGTGCAGAGCCTCGACCGCGTCGAAGGTCGCCCGGGTCACTTCCACCAGTTCGTCGAAGGGCATCGGAGACGGGCGCCCCTCCGCGATGGCGGACACGAAGGCAGCCACACAGGCCTCGTTGCCCTTGTCCTGCCGCCAGAGGTTCATTTTGGTGAAGCCGGGCCAGCCATAGCCCGTGAGGCGCCGGAAATTGTCCAGCTGCAGCACCGCGCCCCGGCAGAAGACTTCCAGGCGCTCCTTCGGCAGCGAGCGGTGGCCGTTGGCCAGGTAGTGCACGGTGCCGAAGGAACCGTCGTCGAATTCCAGCGTGAGGGTGGCCTTGTCGTCGCGAACGGCAATGCCGGGTGCCGCACCCATCCGCACCGCGTGGGTGCGGCGAATCGGGCTGCCGGCCAGGAAGCGCAGCAGATCGACGAAGTGACAGCCCTCGCCGATGATCCGGCCGCCGCCCTCCGCCACGCTCTGGGTCCAGTGCTCTATCGGAATCTCCCCGGCGTTGACCGTCATGACGAAGACCTTGGGCTCCGACGTCGCGGCCAGCAGTTGCCGGATGCGGATGACCTGGGGCGCGTACCGCCGGTTGAAGCCCACCATCACCACGGGGTTGAAGCCGCCCGCGACAGCCGCCCCGTGGGCCTCGATGATGGCGTCGAGCTGGGGCCGGGTGATCGCGAGGGGCTTCTCCACGAAGACGTGCTTGCGGGCGTTCAGGGCCTGGACGACGAGGGCCGCGTGGCTGTCGTGGCGGGTGGCGATAACCACCGCATCCGCATCCGGAGCCGCGATGGCGACCGCCGCGTCCGTGCCGGCAGAGGCGAAGCCGTGCTTGCGCCCGGTGCGCACGCCGCTGACACCGGCGGCGCTGACGAGAGTCTGCAGTCGCGCGGTTGTGGCGGCCAGGGCGGGAATCAGCACCTGGGCCGCGTAGTTGCCGGAGCCAATAACGGAGATCCGGGGCGCGCCCGTAACAGCACCCGTAGGAGCGCCTTTAGGCGCGATCGCTGCCGGAGTCGCGCCTAAAGGCGCTCCTACGGAGAGGGACACCGTGCGGCTGACGGGCGCATCACCCGCCGGGTACTCCAGGACAATCGCCAGCGGATTGCCGGTGGCCAGCACCTCGTAGCCCCGGGCCGCGTCAGCGACGGCCACCCGGTCGCTGACCAGCTGCGAGATGTCGAGACGCCCGGCGGCGAGCAACTCGAGCACGGCTTCGAAATTGCGCTGCTCGGTCCAGCGCACGAAGCCGATGGGATAGTCCTGCCCCTGCTCCTCGTAGGACGGGTCGTAACGCCCCGGACCGTAGGAGCAGGACACCTGGAACGACAATTCCTTCGCGTAGAAATCGGCCCGGGAGAGTTCCAGCCCGGTGACGCCGACGAGCACGATGCGGCCGCGCTGGCGACACATCTGCGCCGCCTGGTGCATCGGCTCGTTGCTCTGGGTAGAGGCCGTGATCACCACGGCGTCGACGCCCCGGCCCCCGGACACGCGGCGGGCCGCTTCCAGGGGATCTTCCCCCGCGGATAACACGCAGGTCTCCGCACCATAGCCCCGGGCCAGCGCCGCCCGGCCCGCATCGGGATCAATGCCGAGCACGTGGCAACCGTTGGCCCGCAACAGCTGGACGGCCAGCAGGCCGATCAGCCCGAGGCCGGTGACCACCACCGTCTCGCCCAGCGTCGGCACCACGAGCCGAATGCCCTGCAGGGCGATCGCGCTCACCACGGTGAAACAGGCCGCCTCGTCAGCCACGCCCTCAGGAATCGCGGCGCAGAGGTTCTCGGGGACGCAGACGTACTCGGCGTGGGGCCCGTTGGACACCACCCGCTGCCCGACCTGAAAGCGCGTGACGCCGGCGCCTACCTCCACCACCACGCCGGCATTGCTGTAGCCCAGGGGAATGGGCTTGTCGAGCTTCGCCTGGACCGAGCGCATCGTGGGCCCGATGCCGTCGGTGCGCAGCTTGTCGAGCACCATGCGCACCTTGTCGGGCTGCTGGCGGGCCTTCTCGATGAAGTTCGCGCGACCGAACTCGAGCAGCATGCGCTCGGTGCCCGCCGAGACCAGCGAGCGCCGCGTGCGGATCAGCAGGTGGCCGGGCCGCACGAGGGGCACGGGCACGGTCTCGACGATGGTGGCGCCCTGTTTGAGGTCCTGGAGGATCTGGTGCATGGGTTCATAGTAAATCGGCCCGGTCCGCTTGGCATGCGAACTGTGACGGTCCGGACATAAGGCCCTTCGTAAGCCCCTTCTTAAACCGAGGGCCTTCAATTACGGATTGTCCATGAAAGCCGCCCTGCGGAGGCAACGCTGGACGCTGCCAACCCGCCTCGCTAGCCTATCCCGCGTATGCGCATCCTCTACGTTGGCACCCTGAGCCCCTCCGGCACCTGTTACTCCCGCTTCCGTTCGCTGGGCCGGCTGGAACCCGATATTCACGGCTTCGACACCGACCAGCACCTGGACCTGGAACATGCAGGCCCCCTCCACCGGGCCCTCGAGACCCACCTGATCAATGGCCCGCGCCACCGGCGGGCCAATGCGGCCCTGATCAAGACCTGCCGTGAATTGCGGCCGGATGTGGTGTGGGTCGACACCGGCGCCTGGATCTGGCCCGCCACCCTGCGGGAACTGAAGCAGCAAGGCTGCTTCCTTGTGGAGCACATCACCGACGCGCTGATCGCACGGCACTGGCGGGTGCGGCTCAAGCGCCGCCTGCTGCAGGCGACTGCCCCCTACTACGATGTGTTCTTCACCACCAACGTTGACGACCAGGAGCTGATGGCAGCCTCCGCCCCACCGACGGCGCTGCTGACCGACCTGGGCTACGACGACCAGCGCTTTGAACCCACACCGCTGCCTCTGGAACTGGCGGCGAAGTGGGCCAACCCGCTGGTCTTCGTCGGCCACTACGAGCCCCACACGGAGGCCGGCATCCTGGCCCTCATCGACGCTGGCCTGCCCGTCGTCGTGTATGGCCACCCGCCCTGGTTCAGCTCGCCAAACCGGGCAAAACTGGGCTACCGGTTGCAGCCCTCTCTCGGCAATGCGGACTACGCCCGGGCCCTCAAGGGCGCCTCGATCGGCCTGTGCTTTGTCTCCGTCCTCAACTACAACCAGACCTCCGCCCGCAGCTTCGAAATCCCCGGCTCAGGGACCTTTCTGCTGGCCGTGCGCACACCCCAGCACAGTGCCTGTTTCGACGAAGGCAAAGAGGCCGAATTCTTCGGGGACCACGCCGAACTCGTGCGCAAGGCTGCCTGGTACCTGGAGCACGACGCCGAGCGCAAGGCGATCGCCCTGCGGGGCCAGCAGCGCTGCGTGTCGTCCGGTTACTCCTGGGACCGGCTGATGGCCCGGGACTGGCCCCGGGTCCTTAAGCTCCACGCCGCCCGGCGCGGCACCTGAAGAAGCAGAACAGCATGTCCAGCCCCAAAAGCACCTATTTCGTGACCGGTGGCGCCGGGTTCATTGGCAGCAACCTCGTGGACCGCCTCCTTAAGGATGGCGCAGGGGTGGTGGTCTACGACAATTTCTCCACGGGCCAGCGGGAGTTTCTGGCCGAGGCGGCCCGGCATCCCGCCTTCCGCCTGGTCGAGGGCGACCTCCTCGATGAACCGGCCCTGCGCCAGGCCATGCAAGGCTGCGATTTCGTCTTTCACCTCGCGGCCAACGCAGATATCCGCTTCGGCCTGGACAATCCCCGCAAGGATCTCGAGCAGAACACGCTCGCCACTTTCAATGTGCTGGAAGCGATGCGCGCGAACGGCATCCAGCGCATCGCCTTCGCCTCCAGCGCGGCGGCGCTGGGCGAGCCCTCCGTCTTCCCCACCCCGGAAGACTGCGCCACTCCCATCCAGACTTCTCTCTACGGCGCCTCCAAGATGGCCTGCGAGGGCCTGGTGTCGTCCTATTGCGAGGGTTTCGGTTTCGAGGGGTATGTCTTCCGCTTCGTCTCGCTGCTGGGCCCGCGCTACCCCCACGGCCACGTGATCGACTTCTACAAGGCGCTGCGCCGGGATCCGACGGTGCTGCGGGTGCTGGGCGACGGCACGCAACGGAAATCCTACCTGCACGTGCAGGACTGCGTCTCCGCCATGCTCCGCGTCATCCACCTGCAAACGGCCCTGGCGGCGCGCCACCGGGTGGAGATCTACCACCTGGGCTATCCGGAATACATCGAAGTCAAAAGCTCCATCCAGTGGATTTGCGCGCACCTCAACGTGCAGCCACGCCTTGATTACGCCGGTGGCGAGCGGGGCTGGGTCGGTGACAACCCCTTCGTCTTCCTGGATGTCAGCAAGATGCAGCGCACTGGCTGGGTACCGCAGTACACGATCCGGGAATCGATCATCGCCACCGTCGACTGGCTGACTGCGAATCCCTGGCTGCTGGAACGGCGGTGAAGCAGCTCGTCATCCTCGCGGGTGGCCTGGGCACTCGCCTCGCCAAAGAGACCGGTGCCGTTCCAAAACCCATGGCCCGCGTGGCGGGGCGGCCAGTCCTTGAGCACCAGCTCGCCCTGGCGAGGGCGCACGGCTTTCTCGACGTCCACCTGCTCACCTGGCACCGGGCCGAGCTGATCGAAGACTACTTTGGCGACGGCAGCCGCTTTGGCATCACCCTGCACTACCAGGTCGAAAGCCAGCCCCTCGGCACCGCCGGGGCGGTGCTCCAGGCCCTGCCGACGCTGGGGCCGCGCTTCATCGTCCTCTACGGCGACACGATCCTCGACGTCGATCTCGCCGAGATCTGGCGGCACCACGGCGAGGCCGGCGCCGATGCCACCCTGTTCGTGCACCCCAACGATCATCCCCAGGACTCAGACCTGGTCGAGCTGGATGCGGAAGGCTGGATCCGGGCCTTCCACCCGCACCCGCACCCGCCCGGCAAATACCGGCGGAACCTGGTCAATGCGGCGCTGTATGTGGTCGAGAAAACCGCGCTGGCTGCCAGTCGCCCACCGGCCGGGAAACTCGATTTCGCCCACCAGCTGTTTCCCCAGATGCTCGCCCGTGGCGCCCGGCTGCGGGGTTACGTGAGCCGGGAGTACATCAAGGACATGGGGACCCCGGAGCGCCTGGCCCGCGTCGAGCGCGACGTCACCTCGGGCCTGGTGCAGCGCCTGGCGCGGCGCACGCCCTGCCCCGCGGTCTTCCTCGACCGGGATGGCACCCTCAATGTCGAAGTCAACCGGGTGAAGTCACCGGCAGAGTTCGAGCTGCTGCCGGAGGTGGGGCCCGCCGTGCGCCAGTTGAATCGCGCCGGTCTGCTCGCCATCGTCATTACGAACCAGCCGGTCATTGCCCGGGGCGACTGCACGGAAGATGAACTCCGGGAGATCCACAACAAGCTCGACACCCTGCTCGGTGCGGACCACGCCTATCTGGATGCCCTCTACTATTGCCCGCACCATCCCGATGGGGGTTTCCCGGGGGAACGGGCGGACCTGAAGATCGCCTGCGACTGCCGCAAGCCCGGTATCGGACTGATCCGGCGTGCGGCACTCGATCTCAACCTCGACCTGGACCACTCCTGGCTTATCGGCGACACCACCACGGACCTCCGGACCGCGCGCAATGCCGGCCTCAAGGCCGTCCTGGTCCGCTCCGGGCACGGGGGCCGGGATCGCCTCTGGCCCACGCGGCCGGATTT
>CAMBYH010000081.1 GCA_945872065.1 Arsukibacterium tuosuense | reverse complement strand
GTTCCTGCTGTACCTCTTCGAGGACCCGGGTCTTGGCAGCCTGAACGGGGGCTTTGGGCTGATCTTCTGGGGCTTTGGGCTGCCGGCGCTGGCCTTTAGCCTGGCGCGGGCTGTGCGCCGGCGGGACTGGCTCGCCGCGCTGGTGTTCGTCCAGGTGCTGCCCGTGGTGCTGATCTTCCTGCTGCAGACGGACCTGTCCCGGGTGCGCTTCAATCTGCGACTGATACTTCTCGTGGTGGCCCTCGGCCTGGTGGCCCTTGCCCTCCTGTTGCGGGAACTGCGGGACGAGGCGCCCTGGACCGCCACTGCGCTCCGCGCCACCGGCGTGCTCGCCTCGCTGCTGGCGGTCGTGCATCTGGCGTCGGTGACGCTGCCCCCGCTGCAGATCGGGGAGGCGGTCGCTGACCGCAGTCGGGGCACAGACACCTCACCGTTCATTTACTACCGTCAGTCCGACCCCGTCATGGCCCAGCTTGCACCTGCCTTCGCGGCGGTGGATTACCTCACCCGGGACAGCGGCGGCTGGCAGGTGGCCCTCGCCGCGGAGTGGCGCGTCTTCAACACGTCGCCGCTCTTTGGCACGCGCCTGCAGAACCGGGTCTGGAATTTCCAGGCGCAGCCGCCGGCCCCGCCGGACGCGCTGATCTTTCAGCAGCCGGCGCCCGGTGGTGAACTGTTCTACCCCTGGCCGGACCAGCGCCTTACGCCGGTGGCGATGCGGCGGGATGACCGGTATGCCTTGGTGGCTCTGCCGGGCGAGGTAGAGCTGTGGATTCTGAAGTCGCGGCTTGCCACCCCGGAGATGGAAGGGCGGCTCACGGAGTTCCTGGCGCGCCTGGCGGGGTCTGGCTCGTGAGCAGCCAGGGCAGCATGGTGCGTAGCGTGCTCTTGCCCTGGCTGTGCCTCACGCTCGCGGGCGCCTTTCTGCTGCTCGCGGTGACGGTGGGTCCCGCGGAGATCACGCGTCCCGCCCTGGCGCTGGGGCAATACGGGGCCGGTTTCGGGCCCGCGGCGGCGGGTGCGGCGCTGCTCTGTGGTGGGCTCCTGGCCCTGCGGGCGGAGAGCTGGCTGCCCCGCCTGGCAACCGGCAGTGTCCTGGTTTACGGCGCAGTGCTCGGCCCCTTCGGCCTGACCTTCGCGCCCTGGGTCGCGGTGGGCCTTGCTGGTGTCGCGACGGTGTTCACGCGGTCCACCCGGCCGCTGTCTTCCGCGGTGCTGGCCCTCCACGTGATCGGCACGCTGGCCGCGCTGCACCTCGCGGCGACGCTGACCCGCTACGCGTCCGGCTGGACGCCGTTTAAGGACGTGCTGCGGGCTCTCCTGTAGGAGCGCCTTTAGGCGCGATCCCATTGTGAATCGCGCCTAAAGGCGCTCCTACAGGGGCGCCTTGGCGGCGAGCTCGGTGCGGAGGTCCGTGATGCCCGGCTGCTGCAACAGGTCGGGAAGTGCGGTGAGCATTTCTTCCAGCTGCTGGCGCGCCGCCCGATAGCTGGCCTGGGCGTCTGCCGTCCGGCCCGCATTCGCCACCAGGTCACCCTGCCGGAGCAGCACGCGGATCAGTTGCAGGCGCGTTTCGCCGGAACTGGGATTGAGGCGAATGGCCTCCGCGTAGGAGCGCTGGGCCAGGCTGTAGTAGTCGATGCGTGTGATCAGGTCTTCCTCCGCCGCGCGCCCGGTAGGGATGCCGGCCTGCTCCTGGTAGACCCGGCCGAGGCCGTAGTGGGCGAGGGGGTAGTCGGGCTTATCGCTGCGCGCGGCGCGGAAGGCGGCCAGGGCGGCGGTGTAGTCGGCGCGCTTCAGCCAGATGAGCCCGGCGTTGTACTCGCTGGCGGCCAGCGTGGCGGGGTCGCCCTGAAGGCCCCGGGTCTGGCTGAAGGCGGCGAGCGCCTGCCCGTCGTCGCCCAGATCCTGCCAGGCGCTGCCGAGTTCGCTGAAGGGCAGGGCGTGGGTCCGGGCCTGCCGGGTGGCATCGGTCCAGAGCGCCACGTTGGACGACCACAGCTGGCTGCGCAGCAGGCTGCTGGCCAGTAGGATCAGGATCACGAGTGTTGTGACGCCGATCGCGAGCTGCCGGCGGGGACCGGCCAGCCAGCGTGCCAGGACGGCCGCGAGAGCCAGCGCGGCGCCGGCGGAGGGGAAGTAGAGGTAACGCTCGGCCACCGGCGTGGCGCCGATGGCGCTCAGGGCGAGCAGCAGTGCGGGGGCAATACCGGCAGCCAGCATCACGAGGCCGAACAGGGGCACCCCGTCCCCGGCTCGCCACCAGCGCCGGAGGGCGAGGGCGGCGAGGAGCACACCGGCCAGGAGGATCAGCCCCGCCACCGGGAGTGGAGGCAGCATGGCCGGCACGACGAAGTTGGATTGGGGCCAGGGAACCAGGAGTTTCTGCAGGTAGTAGCCCAGGGCCTGCAGCAGGCCCGTTGCGATGTCCCTCGCTGGCAGGGTGCCCAGCCCCAGAGACACCCGATCGGCCGCGTCGACGCGGTAGGCCAGGTAGATCATGGTGGCGGTAGCGAGCAGCGCCAGCAGCGGGACGAGGGTGATGGCCTGCTCCCGGGGGGCGGAAGGCTGACTGACCGGCCGCGGGGCCAGCACCATCGCGAGGGGCACCAGCACTGCGGTGACGATGCCCACCTCCTTCGAGCCGACGGCCAGCAGGAAGGCCAGTGGCGTCAGCAGCAAAGCAGCGAACGATCTGCTGTCCCGCCAGGCCAGGGCGAGGAGGATGGTCAGCGTGCTGAACAGCGTGGCGAGGATGTCCACCCGGGCACCTACCCAGGATACGGACTCGGCGTGGATCGGGTGGACGGCAAAGACGGCGGCGGCCAGCGTGGCGGCGAGCGGGGCCATGACCTGGCCGGCCAGCAACCGTCGCGCGAGCAGGAAGACGAACAGGGTGGTGACCGCGTGATAGGCGAGATTCATCACGTGCCCGCCCAGAGGGCTGTCGAACAGCCGCGCGTCGAGCAGGAGGCTCGCGATCCACACCGGCCGGAAGTAGTTATAGGGCCAGTCGGGAATCCCGGTCGGCGGCTGCAGGAGGCTGGCAAAGCTGGTGAAGAACGGCAGTTGTCGCGGCCAGGGTTCGTCGTCCCAGTAAGCCAGGTCGCTCACCCCCGGCAGAAACGCCAGCACGCTGACCAAAAGCAAAAAGGTACCGGACCTTAGTTTTGTTAGTTTCTTTAGTTGTTGCAAACGCATAACTAAACAACTAACAAAACTAAGGTCCGGTACCTTTTTGGGAGTTTACAGGCGGAGGGCGCCGTCGATTTCGAAGACGCGGCCGGAGACGTAGTCGTTCTCCAGGATGAACTCCACGGTCTGTGCGATCTCGTCGGGCTCACCCATCCGCTGGAGGGGGATGCCGGAGGTCAGCTTTTCCCGGGCTTCCGGTTTCATGCCGGCGACCATCTCGGTGTTGATGAAGCCAGGAGCAATGGCGGCCGCGCGGATGCCGTAGCGGGCGAGTTCCTTGGCCCAGGTCACGGCCATTGCCGCCACGCCAGCCTTGGCGGCCGAGTAGTTGGTCTGGCCCGCATTGCCGGCCCGGCTGATGCTCGAGATGTTGATGATGACCCCCCGCACGCCGCCGACGATCATGCGTTCCGCCGCCTCGCGACCGCAGAGGAACACACCCGTCAGGTTCACGTCCAGCACCGCCTGCCACTGGTCCAGGCTCATTTTGGACTCGACCTTGCCGTCCTTGTATTTGATGAGCAAGGCGTCCCGAGTGATGCCCGCGTTGTTCACGAGCGCGTGCACCGCGCCGCACTTCGCCACGATCTGGTCGAAGAGGCCGATCACGTCCGCCTCCTTCGCCACGTTGGCGCCGAAGCGCTGCACGGTGGCGCCCAGCTGCTCGCAGGCGGTGGCCACCGCTGCCAGGTCGTCAACCTTGAGATCCACCAGCGCCAGCACGGGCTTGTGGGGCGCGAGACGCTTCGCCATGGCGGCCCCGAGGCCGCGGGCGGCCCCTGTGATCACGATCGTCTTGCCTTGGATATCCATTGCCCCACCTCCGGTTCCAGTTGTGTTCAGGGCGCACATCCTACCGCCATTCTTGTGCGCCGCAAGAAGCACCGGGTTTGGCATCTGGCAATTGGGCCGGGAAGTTGCCAAATTGCCAGATGCCAAACCCGGCACCTCTGGAAGATCGCATGCAGATTCGCAAGGGCTACGCCGACGGCCG
Source organism: Arsukibacterium tuosuense (assembly GCA_945872065.1). Classification (GTDB taxonomy): domain Bacteria; phylum Pseudomonadota; class Gammaproteobacteria; order Steroidobacterales; genus SHZI01. Next base: position 4,609 of record CAMBYH010000081.1, on the reverse strand, counting down.
CTGGGGCCAGATTCATTACGTTGAATGCACCGCCGACAAGCCGGGGGGCGGCACGCCCCTCGTGCTCGTGCACCAGTCACCGACCGACAGCGTCCAGTTCGCCCGGGTGCTGCAGCCCCTGGCCCGGCGGGGCCTGCGGGCGATTGCCATCGACCTCCCGGGCTTCGGCGGTTCCGACACCCCGGACGCGCCCCCGGTCATCGCGGACTATGCCCACATCGTGCCCGCGGTCCTCGACCAGCTCGGGATCCCCCGGGCGAGTCTGGTGGGCCATCACACCGGCGCCGTCGTGATCACCGAGGCGGCGCTCCAGTTTCCCGACCGGGTGCACAAGGTGGTGCTCAACGGACCCCTGCCCATGAGCGACGAGGAGCGGGGCCAGTGGCGCACGCTGCTTGCCCGGGAGAAGGAGTGGAACCTGCGCTGGGACGGCAGCCACATCCTCGAACTCTGGAATTCCCGCTTCGGCGCCCAGCCCGCCTGGACCGACCTGGAAGCCTTCCACGCCAACTTCATCCACGGCCTGCTCGCCGGCCGCACCGTGTGGTACGCCCACGATGCGGTGATGGCTTACCGCCACGAGGAAGCGGTGGACAAGCTCAAACAGCCCGTGCTCCTCCTGGCGAACACCGGCGACGCGATCTACTACCTGTCCCAGCGGGCCCGGGAGCGCTGGCCAAAATTTGCCTACACGGAGCTCGCCGGCGGCACGATCGACATCATCGACGAGCAGCCCGACGCCTGGAGCGAGGCGGTGGCGGCGTTCATCAACAGCTGAATGCCCGACGGCCTCAGCGCCGTACCTTCTGGCGCGTCAGCGCCGCACTTTGTAGACCCGCACGGTCAGGCCCGCCGCGTGGCCCTGGGACGGTTCAGCCTGGTACAGGAGTTGCGACGTGCTCATCAGCTCTTCGTACACGGCGATCTGGCGGGCGTAGCGCCGGGGCTCCGAGAGCCGCCGGTCGTAGTGGTCTGCCAGCAGCAGGTAATCGATGCGCGCCTGGCCGACCAGGGCGGGGTTGCGCAGCGTGCCGATGATCCCCGTCGGCACCGGGTACTGGCGCTGCCCACCCTCCAGCGGGTCGATGAATCCCTGGCTCACCACATACAGCCGGAAGCGGTCCGCTGGCAGTTGCGGACTGTAGGCTTCCACGAGCACCCGGCTGTCTGCCGGCACGTTTTCCAGCAGCCAGTGGTAGGCCAGCGTGCGGGTGTCGGGTTGCGCCACCGCCCGGGTCCACAGCACCGCATCGACGGCGGGCAGGCTGATGGCCAGCAAGGCCACCGCCACGCTGATTGCCCGGGCGAGCCCCGGGTGGCGCACCAGCGCCGCCACTTCCCGGAATCCTAAGGCCGCGAGCACGCAGAGGAAGGGCAGCGCCGGCAGCAGCCACCGGTCCCACCGCAGGCTCAGGGAGGCGATGAACGGAATGAACAGCAGGGGAAACGTCAGCACCAGCAGTGCACCCCGATCGTCGCTGCTGCGGCCTTCCCGCCTGAAGACCCGGGCCACCGCCAGCCCTGCGCCCAGCGCGGCCAACAGGAGCCCTACCACGCCCAGATTCGCGATCAGCGTGCCGTCCAGGTACCACCAGAGCGTCGACAGAAAACCATCGGAGGTGCCGCCCAGGTGATAGGGCCGGGCCTCCTTCACCACGTTCTCGAGCACCAGGCGCCACTCGAGAAACAGGTAGGGCGAGCCCACGAACGCGCCCGCCATGGTTGCGCCACCGGCGCCAAACAGCCGCTCCACTCGCGCCCAGACGGGCCGTCCGTGGTTGACTTGCCCGAGTGCGTGGGCCAGCACGATCACCGGCGCCGCGATGACGGCCGGATACTTGGTGGCGATGGCCAGTCCCAGCAGGAAACCGGCAGCCAGGTAGTCCCGCCAGCGGCCCTCCCGGGCAATCTGCAGCGCGCACAGCACGCTCGCCAGCAGCAGGAAGCTCATCAGCAGATCGGGGCGGGCCAGCCGCGAGTACTGCACGTGCAGCGGGGCGACGGCCAGCAGGGCCGCGGCCACCAGCGCAGCTGAGTCGCCCGCCACCCGCCGGGCGAGTTGCCAGGTGAGCACCAGGGTGCCGAAGGCCAGCAGCACGATTACGACCCGGGCCAGCAGGTAGAACCGGGAAGGTTCCGTCAGGAAGGCCGTGGACGCCGCCGCGAGATCGGGAAAAGCCAGGGCGCTATAGCCCTTGAATACCCCGGCGAAGGCGTACATCACCGTTGTGCCTGGGTGGCCGAACCAGTGGGGGTTCAGGTCCCCCGTGGTCACCATCTGCCAGGCCCGGCCCACGAAGTCGGGCTCGTCCGGGTCGTAGATGAAGGGCAGGCCGAAGTCGAGGCCGATCACCCGCAGCAGCAGACCGGCCGCACAGATCCCAAGGCCCGCCAGAACGGCCCAGCGAACGGCCGAGCCACCGGCCGAGCCACCGGCCGAGCCACCGGGAAGGACAGCTCCTGACGCTTTCGGCACGGCTCAGTCCCCGAGACCGACCGTGTGCTCGATGACATAGCGGGGGCGGTGCTTCACCTCGAGGAACACCCGCATCAGGTACTCACCCAGCACGCCCATGCACAGGAGTTGCAGCCCGCCGAGAAAGTAGACGGGAATCACCGTCGAGGCCCAGCCCGGCACGGCGTCGTCGGTGGAGAAGCGGATCCAGAGCACCCAGCCGGACAGGATCAGGCTCGCGACGAAGGCGAGCGCGCCAAGGGCCGCGGCGGCCCGCAGGGGCGCCGCCGAAAAGGAGGTGACGCCGTTGAGGCCCAGGGAGAGCATCCGCCGCAGCGGGTATTTGGAAATGCCCGCCTCCCGCGCGGTCCGGTCGAAGGTGACGGTGGCGGAGGGAAAGCCCAGTTGGGGTATGAGGCCCCGCAGAAACAGGTTGGTCTCACCGTAACCCCGCAGCGCCTCCAGCGCGCGCCGGCCCAGCAGGCGAAAGTCCGCGTGTTGCTCCACGAGTTCCACGCCGAGCCCGCGCATCAGGCGGTAGTAGAGACCCGCCGTGGTGCGCTTGAAGAAGGAATCGCTGGTGCGCTGCCCCCGTACCGCGTAGACCACCTCGGCGCCGGAGCGGAAATGCCCGAGCATCGCCGGGATCACTTCCGGGTCGTCCTGCAGGTCGGCGTCGATGCTGATCACTGCGTCGCCTTTCGCCGCCATCAGCCCTGCGAGCAGGGCGATCTGGTGGCCCCGGTTCCGGCTCAGCTTGATGCCGGCCACCCGGGTGTCTTCAGCAGCGAGCCGGCCGATCAGCGGCCAGGTGCCGTCGGTGCTGCCGTCATCCACGAACACCAGGCGGCTGCCGGTCGCGATCCTGCCGTCGGCAGCGAGCCGGCTCATCAGGTCCAGCAGTCGCGCGCAGGTGGACCGCAGCACCTCGGTCTCGTTGTAGCAGGGCACGACGATATCGAGCTTCATGGCCGGATGTTACCGCTCTCGAGTTGGAGTGACTGCTGCAGTGACTGACGAAACGCCACGACTTCCGGGCGCGCCATCACGCCGGGGTCGAGCCGCTCGGCACTGGCCAGGGCCGCCAGCGCGCTGCCTGAGTCGCCCCGGGCCGCCAGCACCCGGGCCAGCTGCACCCAGGCGTCCACAAAGCCCGGACTGATCTCGATGGCCCGTTGCAGATCCGCCGCCCCCTGATCGAGCAGCAACCGTCGCTCTTCGGTGGTGCCCGCGCCAGGGCCTGTGGCCCGGGCCAGGGCGATGCGGCCGAGCCCGTAGTAGCCCTTGCCGTAGGCCGGATTGATGGTGACTGCCTCCCGGAAAGCTTGCTCGGCCCGGAAGATTTCGTTGCGCTGGGCGTAGAGCAGGCCTGTGTTGTAACTCGCTACCGCCCGGGTCTGCGCGCTGCCCTTCAGGGTCCGGGCCCGTTCGAAAAAGTCGAGGGCCGTGCCGTCGTCGCCGCTCGCGGCCTGGGCTTTGCCCCGTTCCACCCAGGGCAGGGCGTAGTCCGGGGCCCTGGCCGTAGCATCAGTCCAGAGCCGCAGATCGTTCTGCCAGACCAGGCCCCGCTGCAGGCAGAGTGCCAGGAGGACGGCACACAGCAGGGCGTAGCCGCCCAGCACCACGCGCCGTCCGCCCGCGCTGCCGGTGGCCTGGAGCAGCAGGGCGAGAGCACCGCCGACGGCGATGGCAAAGCCCACGGACGGGAGGTAGAGGTAGCGCTCCGCCACCGGGGTTTCCGCAACCCCGCTTAAGGTCGCTGCCAGCGAAGGTGCCAGGGCGAGACCCGTCCAGCAAATACCAAGGAGGATCCCGGCGTTCTTGTTCTGCCACCACAGGCGGGCACTGGCGAGCAGCGCGAGCGCCGCAACCCCGAGGATCGCGAGGCTCATGGTCACCGACGGCACCATCTCCCACACGGCGAAGTTGGCCTGGGGCCAGGGCACCAGGAGTTTCTGCAGATACCAGGCAGCGGCCCGGAGTGGATTCCAGAACAGCATCTCGCTGCCTGATGGGGACACCGACAGCGACGCGCCCCCCGCGAGGCGCAGCGACCACCAGACCCAGGCGGCACCCAGCCAGGTCAATGCCTGCATGACGAAGCGGCCCGTAGGAGCGCCTTTAGGCGCGACCGGGGTCTCCCCATCGTCGCTG